>DATMTH010000141.1:0-68786 GCA_035564915.1 Rhodanobacter sp. | reverse complement strand
GATCACCTCGGCGACATGGACTTCAAGGTGGCCGGCAGTGCCGAAGGCATCTCCGCGCTGCAGATGGACATCAAGATCGACGGCATCACCGAAGAGATCATGAAGGTGGCGCTGGCCCAGGCCAAGCAGGGTCGCCTGCACATCCTCGGCGAAATGGGCAAGGCGCTGACCACCGCCCGCACCGAGATGAGCGAGTTCGCCCCGCGCCTGATCACCATCAAGATCCACCCGGACAAGATCCGCGAAGTGATCGGCAAGGGCGGCGCCACGATCCGCTCGATCACCGAAGAGACCGGCACCACGATCGACATCAGCGACGACGGCACCATCATCGTCGGCTCGGTCAATCGCGAAGCGGGTGAAGCGGCGAAGAAGCGCATCGAGCAGATCACCTCGGACGTCGAGCCGGGCCGCATCTACGAAGGCAAGGTCGCCAAGCTGATGGACTTCGGTGCGTTCGTGACGATCATGCCGGGCAAGGATGGTCTGGTCCACGTGTCGCAGATCTCCGACGAGCGCGTCGAGAAGGTCTCCGACAAGCTGAAGGAAGGCGACATCGTCAAGGTCAAGGTGCTGGAAGTGGACAAGCAGGGTCGCATCCGCCTGTCGATGAAGGCCGTGACCGAAGACGAGCGCGCTGCCAGCGTCTGAGTTTTCCTGACAAGCGGCAACACGAAGAAGGCCCGGCTCATGTCGGGCCTTCTTCGTCATGGGTGCGATGCTTTTGTGCCTCGGCATTTTGCTAGGATGGAAGCACCGTTGACGAGGGTGCACCCATGGCCGATCCCGCGAATGATTTCATGAAGGACTATCAGGCGCTGGCGCAACAGTCGTGGGATGCCTGGGCGCGGCAATTCCAGCCGCAGCCGGTCGCCAACCCTTTTGCGCCACCGCCGCCAAAGGCTACGGGCGGCGACACACTGGAACGCACGCTGGCTGGCCTGAAAGGCTATTTCGACTGGATGCAGAGTGCGGCCGGCAGCGGGATGGCCGGCCAACCGTCCAGCGACTGGCAGCAGCAGTTGCAGCAGATGTTCGGCGGCCCGGCCCAACCCTTTGCGCAGGCCTTCGGCGGCATCGATAGTGCGGGTGCCGAAAGCTTCACCCGCCAGTGGCAATCCTGGTTGCAGACGGCGCAGCGCACGGGTTTCGGCGACATGCCCGGTGCGCACGGGCCCACACCAGCCTTCGGGCTGGATCGCGAACAGCAGATGCAGCAGCAGGAACTGGGCATGGCCATGCTGGCCTCGATGCAGGCGTCAGCCAGGTACCAGGAGCTGATCCAGCGCGCCAACACGCAAGGCATGCAGCATCTGCAGGAAAAGCTGGCCGAACGTACTGCACCGGGACAGCAGATCGATTCGTTGAAAAGCCTGTACGACTTGTGGGTGGATGCTTCCGAAGAAGCGTACGCCGGTATCGCGCTGTCTGCGGAGTTCCGCGAGGCCTACGGCGAAATGGTCAACACGCAGATGCGTGTGCGCCAGTTGCAGCAAAAGCAGACCGAACATATGTGCCAGCAACTGGGTGTGCCCACGCGGAGCGAGGTCTCAAGTCTTGGTGAACGCTTGCAGGCCTTGCGTCGTGAATTCCGTGCCAGCCGAACAGCCACTGCCGATGACCACGCTGACGAGATCATGGCCTTGCGTCGCGAAGTGACCGCCTTGAAGCGGCAGCTGGAGAGTGCCATCGTCGTGAAACCTGTGGCGAAGAAGACGGTTCAGGCAAAATCGCCGGCCGCCAGGAAACCCGCGACAACAAGCAAAGCTGCGTCCAAGAGTGTGCACAAGCCTGTTGCCGCCTCCAAATCCACGGCCAGCGCACGCAAGCGCAAGTAAGGAGCGTCGCCATGCAGACCCCATTGCAGATCGACCCGACCCGGGCCCTGGCCGACATGGCGACGTTCCAGCGCAAGCTGGCCGCCGGCATGGCCAACCTGCGCGGCATGCGCGAGCCCGAGTACGCCAATACGCCGCGCGAACTGGTCTACAGCGAAGACAAGCTCAAGGTCTGGCACTTCACCGGCCACGGCAGGACCACCGCCAGAACGCCGCTGCTGATCGTCTACGCCCTGGTCAACACGGTATGGATGACCGATCTGCAGGCCGACCGCTCGATGGTGCGCAACCTGCTGGAGCAGGGCGAGGACGTCTACCTGATCGACTGGGGTTACCCCGACGGCGCTGACCGTTGGTTGACCCTGGACGACTACATCAACGGTTACCTCGATCGCTGCGTCGACGCGGTGCGTGCCCGGCATGACCTGGATGCGATCAATCTGCTCGGCATCTGCCAGGGCGGCGCGTTCTCGCTGTGCTACACCGCGTTGCATCCGGACAAGGTGAAGAACCTGATCACCATGGTCACGCCGGTGGATTTCCACACGCCGGACAACATGCTTTCGAGCTGGTGCCGCAGCATGGACGTCGATCTGTTCGTCGACACGATGGGCAACATCCCTGCCGGTTTGATGAACTATGTCTATCTCACCCTGAAGCCGGTGCGGCTGAACCAGCAGAAATACATCGGCATGGTCGACATCCTCGACAACCCGGCCGAGTTGGAAAACTTCCTGCGCATGGAGCGCTGGATTTTCGATTCGCCCGACCAGGCCGGCGAAGCATTCCGCCAGTTCATCAAGGATTTCTACCAGGGCAACAAGCTGGTCAAGGGCACGCTGGAAATCGGCGGCCGCGGCGTCGACCTGGGGCTGATCACCCAGCCGGTGCTGAACGTTTTCGCGGAACAGGACCACTTGGTGCCACCCGATGCCTCGCGTGCGCTGGGCAGGCACGTCGGCACCACCGACTACACCCAGCTCGCTTTCAAGGGCGGTCACATCGGCATCTACGTGTCCGGCCGTGCGCAGCGCGAAGTTCCGCCGGCCATCCATCAGTGGTTGCGCCAGCGCAGCTGAGTCTGCGCAAGCGATGCGGATCGCGAGTGCGTGCCACATGGGCATCAGCGGTTCGTGCTGCCGAGTGGCGACAACCGGATGTCTCGCTATCCGCCTCGCGACAGTCGTCCTTTCAATGCCCCTGTCTTAAAATGGGCCAATGACCATCAGCGCACCATCGACCCATGACTCCATCCGCGCCGTGCAGTGGCGTGGCGATCATCTGCGTCTGCTCGACCAGCGCCTGCTTCCTGCGGAGGAATGCTGGATCGAATGCCGCGATGCAGCGCAGGTGACGGCTGCGATTCGTGACCTTGCCGTACGCGGCGCGCCGGCGATCGGCATTGCCGCGGCCTGGGGTGTGGCGATGGCGGCACGGCAGGGCGCGCCGCTGGAACCTGTACTGGCGACCTTGCGCGCCGCGCGTCCTACCGCGGTGAACCTGATGTGGGCGCTGGATCGAATGAAGAAGCGCATCGCCACGGGTGTCGATGCCGATGCGCTGCTGCGTGAGGCGCAGGCGATCCAGGACGAGGATCTGGCTGCCAACCGCCTGATGGGCCAATTGGGCGCGTCGCTGATTGCGCCGGGTTCCGGGGTGCTGACCCATTGCAATACCGGTTCGCTGGCTACGGCCGGTTATGGCACGGCGCTTGGCGTGATCCGCGCTGGCGTGGCGGCCGAGCGGATCATTCGCGTGTATGCCGGTGAAACCCGTCCGTGGCAGCAAGGGGCGCGACTGACCATGTGGGAGCTGGTGCATGATGGCATTCCGGCGCAATTGATCGCCGATTCCGCCGCCGCCCACTTGATGAAGTCGGGTGCCGTGCAGTGGGTCATCGTCGGCGCCGACCGGATCGCCGCGAACGGCGACACGGCGAACAAGATCGGCACCTACCAGCTGGCGATCGCCGCGAAATATCATGGCGTGAAGTTCATGGTGGTAGCGCCGTCCTCGACGGTGGACATGGCTACCGGTACCGGTGAGGAGATCGAGATCGAGCTGCGCGATGCCACCGAGTTGCTGAGTACCGCCGGCCGGCGCACGGTGGTTGAAGGTGCACAGGCCTGGAATCCGGTGTTCGACGTGGCGCCCGCGGAGCTGATCGACGCGATCGTGACCGAACGCGGTGTGATCGAGCATCCCAACAGCATCTCGATGCAGGCGATGTTCGGCGGATAGGTGCCTTTCCAGCGGTTTCGACGGCTTCGCCATGGTCTTCGACTCGCCCCATTCCCGCGTTGTGAAACCGCTGGCGCACGGCCATGGCGGCACCTTCATCGGTGATCCTGCTGATCAATATTTCAGCACCGGCCGAAGGGCTTGGCGTGGCGGTCGAGGTGCGGATGCAAGTTATTGATTCAAAAGCATTAAATACTGTCGTTTTGTAGCCGCTCATGCTACAATCGACGGGTTGATTTCGGGTCGCTTGCGCATGCGCTGGAGGCGCGGCACCAGCGTCCTTTTTTTGTCATCAAGGAAGCCGATTCATGGCAGAACTCGCCAAAGAAATCATTCGCGTCAACATCGAAGACGAGATGCGCCAGAGTTACCTCGATTACGCCATGAGCGTGATCGTGGGGCGCGCGCTTCCCGATGTGCGCGATGGTCTGAAACCCGTGCATCGCCGCGTGCTGTTCGCGATGAACGAGTTGAGCAACGCATGGAACAAGCCATACAAAAAGTCGGCCCGCGTCGTCGGTGACGTGATCGGTAAATACCATCCGCATGGCGACCAGTCGGTCTACGACGCGATCGTGCGCATGGCGCAACCGTTCTCGTTGCGCTACATGCTGGTCGACGGCCAGGGCAACTTCGGTTCGGTCGACGGCGACAACGCGGCGGCGATGCGATACACCGAAGTGCGCATGTCCCGGCTCACCCACGAGCTGCTTGCCGACATCGACAAGGACACCGTCGACTTCGGTTTCAACTACGACGAGAGCGAGCGCGAGCCGCTGGTGCTGCCCTCGCGTGTGCCGAACCTGCTGGTCAACGGTTCGGCCGGCATCGCGGTCGGCATGGCCACCAACATCCCGCCGCACAACCTCAACGAAGTCATTGCCGCGACGATTGCACTGATCGACGAACCTGCCCTGGGCATCGACGAGTTGATGCACTACATCCCGGGCCCGGATTTCCCGACCCACGGCATCATCAACGGCTCGTCCGGCATCATCGAGGCATACCGCACCGGCCGTGGCCGCATCCTGGTCCGTGCCAGGGCCGAGATCGAAACCGAATCGAACGGTCGCGAAACGATCATCATCCACGAGCTGCCGTACCAAGTGAACAAGGCACGGCTGATCGAGAAGATCGCCGAGCTGGTCAAGGAAAAGAAGCTTGAGGGCATCAGCGAACTGCGCGACGAGTCCGACAAGGACGGCATGCGCGTGGTCATCGAGATCCGCAAGGACTCGATGGGCGACGTGGTGCTGAACAACCTGTTCCAGCAGACCCAGTTGCAGGTCACCTTCGGCATCAACATGGTGGCCCTGCTGGACGGCCAGCCGAAGCTGCTGAACCTCAAGGACATCCTCGAGGCGTTCATCCGCCATCGGCGCGAGGTGGTCACCCGCCGCACCATCTTCGAGCTGCGCAAGGCGCGTTCGCGTGCGCACATTCTCGAAGGCCTCACCGTGGCGCTGGCCAACATCGATGAGATGATCGAGTTGATCAAGACCTCGTCGTCGCCGACCGAGGCGCGCGAACGGATGGTTTCGCGGCGCTGGGAAGCAGGGCTGGTACGGGCCCTGCTGTCGGCCACCGGTGCAGAGGCATCGCGACCGGAAGACATGGACCCGCGTGACGGCCTGAAGGAGGACGGTTACCAGCTGTCCGAAGCGCAGGCACTTGAAATCCTCGCGATGCGATTGCACCGCCTGACCGGACTCGAGCAGGAAAAACTGTCCGACGAATACCGGCAGATCCTGGAGACCATCCGCGGCCTGATTGAAATCCTGGAGAATCCGGCTCGCTTGCTGGAAGTGATCCGTGGCGAGCTCGAGGCCATCAAGGATGAGTTCGGCGATGTCCGCCGCACCGAGATCCAGCATTCGCAGGAAGACCTCAACGTGCTCGACCTGATCGCGCCGGAAGACGTCGTGGTCACGCTGTCCCATACGGGTTACATCAAGCGCCAGCCGGCCAGTACCTATCGCGCACAGAAGCGTGGCGGCAAGGGACGTTCGGCCTCGGCACTGAAGGACGAGGATTTCGTCGAGCAGCTGTGGGTGGTCAACACCCATGACACCTTGCTGGCGTTTACCAGCATCGGCCGGGTGTACTGGCAGAAGGTCTACCAGATTCCCGAGTCGGGCCCGGGTGCGCGTGGCAAGCCGATCATCAACCTGTTGCCGCTGGGCGAGGGCGAGAAAGTGCAGGCAGTATTGCCGATCCGCGAATATGCCGAAGACCGCTTCGTGTTCTTTGCCACCAGGCGCGGCACGGTCAAGAAGACTCCACTGACCGAGTTCGCGTTCCAGCTGCAGAAGGGCAAGCTGGCGATCAAGTTGCATGACGACGATGCGCTGGTCAACGTGGAGTTGACCGATGGCAACAGCGACATCCTGCTGTTCGCGTCCAATGGCAAGGTCAACCGTTTCGACGAGAACACCGTGCGCTCGATGGGCCGCACGGCTGCAGGCGTGCGCGGCATGAAGCTGATCGGGGGCGCCGAGGTGGTGTCGCTGATCGTCGCCGCCGAAGGCGACATTCTTACCGCCACCGCGCGTGGCTACGGCAAGCGTACCGAACTGGAGGAGTTCACCAAGAAGGGTCGCGGCACGCAGGGTGTGATCGGCATCCAGTGCTCCGAGCGCAATGGTGCCCTGGTTGGCGCCGTGCAGGTCACCGAGGCGCACGAGCTGATGCTGATTTCGGATCAGGGCACGCTGGTGCGTACCCGTGTGGCCGAAGTCTCGCAATTGGGTCGCAACACCCAGGGTGTCACCCTGATCAAGCTGCCTGCCGATGAAACACTGGTCAGCGTGATGCGGCTGGATGCGGAAGAGGATGACGGCGAGGATGAGACCGTGGCGGTCGAGGTTCAGCCATCATCCGATGGTGACGATTCCAGTGCCGCCGAGGCGTCATCCGGGGCGGAGTGAACATGACATCGGCTTGAAGCAGAAACCCGGCATGGCCGGGTTTCTGCTTTTGCGGGATTCAATGGCTTTTCCTCATCCGGAACGACGCCGATGTACCCTGAGGGGTCGGCTGCATCGGCTCGCTGTATCTGTTTCCGCATATGGCGACGGCGCATAGTTGCGATTGGACGATCGATTTGCCAGAGCAGCACGGGCAGGTCGGGCAGGTCGGGCATGATTGACAGGTTCATCGCGCGAATGGTCGCCGGTTCAAGGGAAATTGCTGGCTGGTGGCGCGGATCCGGCGCGAGGGTTCGAATCGGGAGAGTGCTGCGCCACCCTTCGTCAGCGGCTGTGCGCGCCTGCAATGCCATGACACTGATTCAACGAATGCCGGGATGAGCCGAGATGGAAATGACAGTTTCGGTAGATGAAATGGAAGCATTGTTCGATGCGCTTCCAGACGTGGTGTTCTTCGTAAAAGACGCTGCCGGGCGATACACCCATGCCAATCTCACGCTGGTTCGCCGGCTCGGCTTGAAGAAGCGTTCTGACGTGGTCGGTTGTCGCACGACCGAACTCTTCCCGGCACAGATGGGAAGCTCGTATGCGTCGCAGGACAATCGCGTGTTGCAAGGCGAGGTTATCGAGAATCAGCTGGAGGTGCATATCTTCTCCAGCCGCGAACAGGGTTGGTGCCTTACCTGCAAGCGCCCGTTGCGGGTGCGTGACGAGATATGCGGCGTGATTGGCATCTCGCGCGATCTCGGACGTCCGGATGGGCGCCATCCCACCTATACGCGGTTGAGCAGGGTGCTGGCCCATCTTCATGAAAACTATGCCAGCAACATTCGTATCGGCAACCTGGCTGTACTGGCCGAAGTTTCCGTGGCGCAATTGGAGCGTCATTTTCGTCGTGTGTTCCAGCTCACGCCGCAACAGGTGCTGACCAAGCTGCGTATCGAGGCGGCGATGCAATTGCTGCGAGGTGGCGAGGGTATTGCAGCGATTGGTCTGGCGTGCGGATTTACCGATCAGAGTGCATTTGCCCGACAGTTCAAATCCACCGTCGGCATGACTCCGCGCGACTACCGTGCGATGCACAAGCGGAGCATCGATGGATGAGCCTCGAATCCCGCACAAGGGTCGCCTGATCGATACCGGGCCGTGTCATTCACGCCGGCGAGCTCAGGCCGGGCCTTGGCCGGTACCGGCACGATCAGCAGGAAGTGTGTGACGCTTCACCGATCGCGGACGGGATCAGCGCGACCGTCGACTTTCAATCGCGCGTGGTGACGGCCGCCAGCATTGCCTCGGCGCTGGAAACCCGCAATTCGCCGGGCGCCTCGACGTGTACCTGTTTCACCACGCCATCTTCCGCATACAGGGCAAACCGTCGTGCCCGCAGACCCATGCCGTAGGCGCTGCCATCCAGCTCCAGGCCGAGCGCGAGAGTGAAGGCGGCATTGCCGTCGGCGAGTAACTGCAGGCCGGCGGGAACCTGTTGCGCGGCGGCCCAGGCCTGCATCACGAAAGCGTCGTTCACGGACAGGCATATCACGTCGATGTCGTGTGCCTGGAATTCGTGGAACTGCGCGATATAACCAGGCAGATGTTTGTTCGAACAAGTTGGGGTGAAGGCGCCGGGGACGCCGAACATCACGATCTTGCGGTTGGCGAAAAGCCCGGCGGTATGGCACGAGGTGATCTCGCCGTTGATCAACTGGACGGATACGTCGGGGATGGAATCGCCGGTCTGGATGGTCATGCCTGGACGCCTGTCTGGAAAGATGAATGTTCAGTCATGCTAACGGCAGTGGCTGCATGTTGTCGCCTTGAAACCACGGTTGCCGCACACATTTTCGGGAGAGGCGGTGGTGGCACCGCAATCATTCGAGGAGACAGCGAGATGAACATGAGCCGTCATTCCATCTGGAACAACCGTGGCATGACCGACGATGTCCGGAACATCCTGGGCCGGTTTTTCGTGCAGGACGAGGGCGATCAGTCGACAGTGGAGACCAGCCAATGGGCGCCGCGGGTGGATATCCGCGAGGAAGACAAGCGCTTCATCATATTGGCAGACGTGCCTGGCGTGGATCCCGCCGAGATCGAGGTGAGCATGGACAAAAGCATGCTGACCATCAAGGGCGAGCGCACGGCAGGCCGTGATGAAGACAGTGGCAAGCTGACCCGGCAGGAGCGCGTATACGGGGTATTCCATCGCCGTTTCGCGTTGCCGGAAAGCGCCGATGCCGATGGCATCAGCGCGCACGGTCGGCATGGTGTGCTCGAAATCGTGATACCGAAAAAGCCGGAGACCACACCGCGCCGCATCACCATCAATACGGTCGAATAAACACCACCGTTGTACCAAAGCGCGACCTGCAGTGGATAATGAGCCATTGCGGGTCGCAGCTTTGTGTTGTTTCGACGCCCGCGATCAGGGAGATGGTGTGGAATTCAAAGATTATTACGAGATTCTCGGGGTAAAACCCGATGCCAGCGAGGCCGAGATCAAGGCGGCCTATCGCAAGCTGGCGCGCAAGTATCACCCGGACAAGAACAAGGAATCCGGCGCCGAGGAGAGGTTCAAGGCGGTCAACGAGGCCAACGAAGTGCTCAAGGATGCCGAGAAGCGGCGTTCCTATGATCAGCTGCGCGCCGGCGGTTATCGACAGGGTGAGCAGTTTCGGCCGCCGCCGGGCTGGCAGGGGCAGCAAGGCCAGCATGGCTTCGGTGGTGACGCCGACGGTGATTTCAGCGACTTCTTCGAAAGCCTGTTCGGGCGTGGCGCTGCAGGTGCCCAGCGAGGCCAGCCACGGCCGCGTCGCGGCCGGGATGTGCAGGCATCGGTGCAGATCGAGCTGCAGACGGCATTCGACGGTGGCCGCACGCGTCTGTCGATGCGTGACCCGGCCGGAGGCGAACGCGTTCTGGAGGTGAAGATTCCCGCCGGCATCCAGCCCGGGCAGGTGATCCGGCTGTCCGGCCAGGGGCACGCCGGCGTGTCCGGGGGGCCGAATGGCGACCTGTTGCTGGAGGTAGGCATTCGTGACGATGCGCGCTTCCGTCTGGACGGCCACAATGTGGTGCACGTCTTGCCGATCACGCCGTGGGAGGCTGCACTGGGTGCCAGCGTGCCGGTACCGACCCTGGCCGGCACGGTGGATCTGCGCATTCCGGCCGGTTCGCAATCCGGGCGCAAGTTGCGGCTCAAGGGGCGAGGCATGCCCGGGGCGCATGCGGGCGATCAACTGGTGGAGTTGTCGATCCGGACACCGGCTGCGAGCGACGACTCGCAGCGAGCCGCGTATGCGGCATTGCACGAGGCATTCAAGGATTTTGATCCGCGCGTGTAGCGTCGGCTTCTGTCGGCAAACAAAAAACGGCGCCGCGGCGCCGTTTTTCATGCATGGATGGCAACGTCAGCCGGGCAGGAATTCCTGCAGGGCCTTGACCAGATCTTCTTCCTTGATCGGTTTTGTCACATAGGCCTTGGCGCCCTGGCGCATGCCCCAGACCTTGTCGGTCTCCTGATCCTTGGTGGTGACCAGGATGATCGGGATATGCGCGGTATCGGCATTCTTGCTGATCGTGCGGGTGGCCTGGAAGCCGTTGAGATTCGGCATCACCACGTCCATCAGGATCAGATCGGGCATTTCGCGCTTGGCTGCTTCGACTCCGGCGGCACCGTCTTCGGCGGAGAACGCTTCGTGTCCGAGTTTTTCGACGATGCGCTTGATGCCCAACAATTGCGACGGTGAGTCGTCGACGATCAGGATGCGTGCCATAAGCTGAAAGTTCCCTGCGAGTTTCGGTGATTCTAAGCCGTGACGATGGTACTTCCAATCGCCTGTTCGTCAAATGGTGTGATCGATGCGCACCAGGCTGCGGCCGAACGAGTTGCCGGCGAGCATGTCCGTGAAGACGGATGGCAGCTCATCGAGGCCGATTTCGCGGGTGGCGATGCGATCGAGCCGGCGTGGCTTCCATGCGCCGGCCAGCCGCTGCCACAGTTCATCGCGGATGTCGCGTGGGGTGCCGGCCGAGGCGACGCCGAGCAGGCTCGCCCCGCGGATGATGAAAGGCATCACGGTACTGCTGAATTCGATCCCGCCCGCGTTGCCGCAGATCGCCACGTTGCCGCAGGGTTGAATCAACGGCAACAGGCCGGCAAGCATCGCGCCGCCGACGTTGTCCAGCGCGCCGCCGAAGCGTGCGGAATCCATCGGCTTGCCGCTGAAGGCGAGCTGGTGGCGGTCGATGCATTCACGGGCACCCAGTTCGCGCAGCACATCGAAGTGTTCCGCCTTGCCGCTGATGGCGTGCACTTCGTAGCCGGCACGGCTGAAGATGTCGATGGCGAGCTGGCCGACACCACCGCTGGCACCGGTGACCGCAATCGGGCCCAGTGCCGGCGTCTGCCGGTTGTCCTGCATGCGCAGCAACGCCAGTGCGGCGGTGAAGCCCGCGGTGCCGATGATCATGCTTTCACGCAGGCTCAGGCCGGATGGCAGCGGAATCGTCCAGCGCGCATCGAGTCGGGCGTATTCGCCGTAGCCGCCGTCGCGGGTCTCGGACAGCCCGCTGCCCGTGCACAGCACGGCATCGCCCTCCTTGAACGCGGGGTCGGTCGAGGCCGTCACGCGACCGGCGACATCGATGCCGCCGTTGAGCGGATGGCGGCGCAGGATGCGGCCCTTGCCGGTACCGGCAAGGGCGTCCTTGTAGTTGACCGACGAATAGGCGACCTTGATCAGGACCTCGCCGGCTGACAGGGCGTCGGTGTCCATGGTTTCGATGCCGGCACGATAGCCGGCGTCATCGTTGCGGATACGGAAGGCGCGGAATGCGGTCATGCGTGTGTCTCCTGAGTCGGTGCGCGATCAGGCCTTCACGCTGGCCGGTCCGATCACGCGCGACGCATCGCCGCCATCGTAGCTGTCCATCCAGCCGAACAGCGCAGCCATCGAATCGCCGAACCATACGCTGTCGCGCTGGCCCGGTTTCACGAACTCCTCGGCAACCATGTGCTCCATCATTGCGCGAAGGTCGCGGTAGTAGCCGCGCACGTCGAGGAAGGCACAGGGATAGCGGTGCAGGCCGAGCTGGGCCCAGGTCAGCATCTCGAACATTTCGTCCATGGTGCCGAAGCCGCCGGGCAGGGCGACGAAGGCGTCGGACAGTTCGTACATGCGCGTCTTGCGCTGGTGCATGGTCTCGACCACGACCAGTTCACTCAGCTGCGGATGCGCCACTTCGAGCTCCACCAGCTGGCGCGGGATCACCCCGACGACCTTGCCGCCACCTGCCAGCACCGCGTCGGCCACGACGCCCATCAGGCCCACCTTGCCACCGCCGTAAACCAGGGCGATGCCACGCCGGGCCATCTCGGTGCCGAATGCGGCGGCCTGTTCGGCATATTCGGGATGCCTGCCGCTGCTGGAGCCGCAGTAGACGCAGATGGCGGTGGGCTGGGTCATAAGGGGAGGAGTGAGTGGAGAGGAGTGAGGAATGAGAGAGAGCGGTGTGAGGTGGACCGGGATGATCAAGGCGATGGCGGGTGACGAGGCGAGAAAGGTGACAGGGGAAACGAGCGTTTGCGTTTGCTTTGGCTCTCTCTCACTTCTCACTCCTCACTCCTCTCCACTCACTCCTGAAGAAGCACAGCCCGCCCGTGTCGCCACGAGCGGGCTGTATTGGCTGTGCGCCGACCGATCAGTTGCCCTTGTGGATGGCGCGCTTGTCGACCGACAGCGCGGCTTCGTGCACGGCCTCGGACAGGGTCGGATGGGCGTGGACGATGCGCGCCAGGTCCTCGGACGAACCCTTGAACTCCATCGCCACCACGCACTCGGCGATCAGCTCGGAGACGCCCGGGCCGACCATGTGCACGCCGAGGATGCGGTCGGTCTCGGCGTGGGCGATCATCTTCACCTGGCCAATGCCCTCGTTCATGGCGACGGCACGGCCGATGGCGGCGAACGGGAAGCTGCCGACCTTGTACGGCACGCCTTCGTCCTTCAGCTGCTTTTCGGTCTTGCCGGCCCAGGCGATTTCCGGTTCGGTGTAGATCACCCACGGAATCGTGTCGAAGTTGACGTGACCGGCCTTGCCGGCGATCCATTCGGCCACCGCCACGCCTTCCTCGGAACCCTTGTGCGCCAGCATCGGGCCGCGCACCGCATCGCCGATCGCCCACACGCCGTCGACACCGGTGTGGCAGTGCTCGTCGACCACGATGCGGCCGCGCTCGTCCAGCTTCACGCCGGTGTCGTCGGCCAGCAGGCCGGCGGTGTAGGCGCGACGGCCCACGGCGACCAGCAGCTTGTCGACCACCAGCTTCTGCTCGCCGTCCTTGCCGGTGTAGGTCAGGTGCACGCCGTCCTTCTTGACCTCGGCCTTGTTGAGCTTGGCGTCGAGCTTGATGTCCAGGCCCTGCTTCTTGAATTCGCGCTGGGCAACCTTGGCGATGTCCGCATCGGCGGCGCCCAAGAAGTCGGGCATGGCTTCGATGATGGTGACCTCGCTGCCGAGGCGCTTCCAGACGCTGCCCAGCTCCAGCCCGATCACGCCGGCGCCGATCACGCCCAGGCGCTTCGGTACTTCGCTGAAGTCCAGCGCACCGGCGTTGTCGACGATCGCCTTGCCGTCGAACTTGGCGAACGGCAGCTCGATCGGCACCGAACCGGAGGCGAGGATCACGTTGGTGGCGCTGATGGTCTCTTTCTTGCCGTCGGCGCCGGTGATTTCCACCGAGTTGCCCTTCATCAGCTTGCCGGTGCCGAAGTACGGCGTGATCTTGTTCGCCTTGAACAGCTGCGCCACGCCGCCGGTGAACTGCTTGACGATCTTGTCCTTGCGGCCGACGAAGGTCGGCACATCGATGCGCGCGTTGTCGGCGCTGATGCCGTGCACGTCGAAGTTGTGGGTGAGGTTGTGGAACTGGCGCGAGGAATCCAGCAGTGCCTTGGATGGGATGCAACCCACGTTGAGGCAGGTGCCGCCGAGTGCCTGTTTGCCGTCCTTGCCGGCGAACGCGTCGACGCAGGCGGTCTTCAGGCCCAGCTGTGCGGCGCGGATTGCGGCCACATAGCCGGCCGGGCCGGCGCCGATGACGATGACGTCGAATTTGTCGCTCATGAGTGTTCCTTTGCTAGCGAGTCAGTGCTCGCAGATGGAGCGGATATGGGCTCTGCTACTTGGAATGCAACGCGAAAACCGTTTGTTTCGGTGATATTCCAGTACAGAGCCACGTTACCTATTTTCTAATCGCCGAGACGGCGATTAGAGGCCCAGCAACATCCGCTGCGGGTTTTCCAGCTGGTTCTTGATGTCGACCAGGAACAGCACCGCGTCCTTGCCGTCGATGATGCGATGGTCGTAGGACAGGGCGATGTACATCATCGGTGCGGCAATGATCTGGCCGTTCTCGACGATGGGGCGCTCCTTGATCGTGTGCATGCCGAGGATGGCGCTCTGCGGCGGGTTGACGATCGGGGTGGAGAGCAGCGAGCCGAAGGTACCGCCATTGGTGATGGTGAACGTGCCGCCCTGCAGGTCGTCCAGCGACAGCTTGTTGGCGCGTGCCTTGGTGGCGTAGTCGGCGATGCCCTGCTCAACCTCGGCAAAGCTCATGTCCTGCACGTCGCGCAGCACCGGCGTGACCAGGCCCTTGTCGGTGGACACGGCGATCGAGATGTCCTGGTAGCCGTGATAGATCACGTCGTTGCCGTCGACCGAGGCGTTGACGAACGGGTAGCGCTTCAGCGCTTCGGCGGCAGCCTTGACGAAGAAGCTCATGAAGCCGAGCTTGATGCCGTGCTCCTTCTGGAACGCGTCGCCGAGGGCCTTGCGCATCTTCACCACTTCGGCCAGGTTCACTTCATTGAACGAGGTGAGCATGGCGATCGAGTTCTTCGACTGCATCAGGCGCTCGGCGATGCGTGCGCGCATGCGGGTCATCGGCACGCGCTCTTCCGGACGAGCACCCGGGGTCGGCCTGGCAGCTGGCGCGACGGCGGGGGCGCTGCCGCTGCCGCCTTTGCCGTAATTCACCAGGTCTTCCTTGGTCACGCGGCCGTCGCGGCCGGTGCCGGTGACCTTGGACGGGTCGATTTTTTCTTCCGTGGCCACGCGCAGGCCGGCCGGGGAAAGATCCTCGGTGCCTTTGGCGGCAGCCTTCGGCGCAGCCGGTGCGGGAGCTGCAGTCGCGGGGGCGGGCGCCGCAGCGGCCGGGGCCGGCGCAGCGGCGGCGCCTTCCTCGATGATCGCGATGATCTGTTCGCTGTTCACCGTGTCGCCGACGTCGTGGCGAATTTCCTTCAGCACGCCGTCGACCGGCGAGGGTACTTCCAGCACCACCTTGTCGGTTTCGAGATCGACCAGGTTCTCGTCGCGCTTCACCGCTTCCCCGGCTTTCTTGTGCCAGGTCGCGATGGTGGCGTCGGAGACGGACTCGGGCAGGACGGGGACTTTGAGTTCGATGGACATGGGTGGCCTTTGAGTTTGTGCGTTCTTCCATGAACGCAAAGATCAAGACGCGGCCGTCCTGGCCACGTTATTTGAAAGAGCTTACTCCGCCGAGTGATCGGTGCCGACCGGCGCAGTCAGAGCCTGTTCGACCAGGGCGGCCTGTTCGGCGACGTGGGTGTTGTGATGGCCGGCAGCCGGCGCCGGCGAGCGCGCACGGCCTGCGTAGGACAGGCTGTGCTTCGCACCGGTGCAGGCTTGCAGATGGTGGCGGATCTGGAACCATGCGCCCTGGTTCATCGGCTCTTCCTGGCACCAGATCACCTCCCTGGCGGAAGGGTACTTGTCCAGTTCGGCGCTGACTTCGGGGCGCGGGAACGGGTACAACTGCTCGACGCGCACGAGGGCGACATCTTTCAGGCCCTGGGCTTCGGCGCTTTCCAGCAGGTCGTAATACACCTTGCCGGAGCACAGCACGACGCGCTTGACCTTCTTTGCGGTCAGTTCGCGATGTTCGCCGATCACCAGCTGGAAGCTGCCCTTGGCCAACTCGTCCAGCGAGGACACCGCCAGTTTGTGGCGCAGCAGCGACTTCGGCGTCATCACGATCAGCGGCTTGCGCACCTTGCGTATCATCTGCCGGCGGATCATGTGGAAATCCTGCGCCGGCGTGGTCGGCACGCAGACCTGCATGTTGTCGAAGGCGCACAACTGCAGGAATCGCTCCAGTCGTGCCGACGAATGCTCCGGGCCTTGCCCTTCGTAGCCATGCGGCAGCAGCAGCACCAGACCGCACAGGCGATTCCACTTGGCCTCGCCCGAGCTGATGAACTGATCGATCACCACCTGCGCGCCGTTGGCGAAGTCGCCGAACTGGCCTTCCCAGATATTGAGCGTATCCGGGTCGGTGGTGGAGTAGCCGTACTCGAACGCCATCACGGCCTCTTCGCTGAGCAGCGAGTCGATCACCTCGACGTCGGCACCATCACGCACGGTGGCCAGCGGCATGTAGGTATGGCCGTCCTTCTGGTCGTGCAGCACGGCGTGACGGTGGAAGAACGTGCCCCGGCCGGAATCCTGGCCGACCAGGCGCATGTTGTGGCCCGCATCGATCAGGCTGGCGTAGGCCAGGTTCTCGGCGAAGCCCCAGTCGGCAGGCAGTTCGCCAGTGGCCATCTTGCGACGGTCGTCGTAGATCTTGGCGACCCGTGCCTGCAGGGTGATGTCGGCCGGCAAGGTGAGGATCGTGCTGGCCAGCTCCTGCAGCTTCTTCTTCGATACCCCGGTGTCGGTCGGCATCGACAGCTTGCCACCGATGAACCTGCTCCAGTCGACGTGACCATCCCGCGGGGGTGCGGTGTCCAGGTCGGTCATCGGTGCGCCGTCTTCCAGGCGTGCGCGGTAGGCTTCGAGCTGCTTCTGCGCCTCGCCTTCGGCCAGCACGCCCTGCTTGACCAGTTGCTGCTGGTAGAGGTCGCGCGTGGTCGGGCGCTTGCGGATGATCTGGTACATGATCGGCTGGGTAGCCGCCGGTTCGTCCGCTTCGTTGTGGCCGTGGCGGCGATAGCAGACCAGGTCGATCACCACATCGCGACGGAACTGCTTGCGGAAGGCGTAGGCGAGCCGGGTCACCTCGATCACGGCTTCCGGGTCGTCGGCGTTCACGTGCAGCACCGGCGCGTTGACCATCTTGGCCAGGTCGGTGCAGTACATGGTGGAACGCGCATCCTGCGGGTTGGAGGTGGTGAAGCCGACCTGGTTGTTGATCACGATGTGCAGGCTGCCGCCGATCTTGAAGCCGCGCGCCTGCGACATGTTCATCAACTCCATGTTGACGCCCTGTCCGGCAAAGGCGGCATCGCCATGGATCAGCACGGCCATCGACTGCGTGTGCAGGGTATCGCGATGGCGGGTCTGGCGCGCCTTGACCGAGCCGCAGACCACCGGGTTGACGATCTCCAGATGCGACGGGTTGAACGCCAGCGCCACGTGCAGGGCGCCCTTGGGCGTCTTGACGTCGGCGGAAAAACCCATGTGGTACTTCACGTCGCCGGAGTGGGCCGGGTCGTCGGGATGCTCGAACTTGCCCTCGAACTCGTCGAACAGGGTCTTCGGCGGCTTGCCGAGGATGTTGACCAGCACGTTGAGGCGGCCGCGATGGGCCATGCCGATCACCAGTTCCTTGATGCCGTTGTCGCCGGCGGCGCGTACCACGTCGTCGATCATCGGGATCAGGCTGTCGCCACCTTCCAGCGAGAAGCGCTTCTGGCCGACATACTTGGTATGCAGGTAGCGTTCCAGGCCTTCGGCAGCGGTCAGGCCATCCAGCACGCGCTGCTTGCCGGCCTTGTCCAGGCCGCTCTGGCCAGCCTGCTGTTCGAGCCGGCTGTAGATCCAGTTGCGCTGTTCGTGATTGCTGATGTGCATGAACTCGGCGCCGATGGTGCTGGCGTAGGTTTTCTGCAGCCGGCCGAGCAATTCGCCCAGCTTGAGGCGCTGACCGCCGCCGGCATAATTGCCGGTGTCGAATTCGGTGTTCAGATCGGCCTCGGTCAGGCCGTGGAAGGCAAGCCCGAGATCCGGTGCCGGCATCTTCTCGACCAGGCCGAGCGGGTCGAGGTCGGCGGCAAGGTGTCCGCGTGAGCGGTAGGCGGTGAGCAGGCGCAGCACGCCGGCCTGCTTGCGCGCGTGCTCGTCGCTCATCGGCACCGCGCTGCTGCCCGATCGGCGCTGCTTCTGCGCCGCCTCGATGCGGGCGAGGGCACCGAGATGGGAGACATCACCGGACTCGCGTCCCTTGAAGGTTTCGAAGTACCCGGCCCATTCGGCTGGAACCGAAGCCGTGTCGGCCAGCCAGGCGTCGTACAACGCTTCGACGTAATCGGCGTTGCCGCCAGCGAGTTGCGAGGATTCGAAGAACTCGCGGATCAGGTTTGTACTCACGTCACCACCGACAGGGAAGGGAAGCTTGCAGTCATCCGTGAGAGCAAGGGCGTTACGAGCTCCGGCCGGTTTGCCGTCCGCTTGCGTGCTCCCACGGGGGACTGGTGATAATCCGGGCGATTATACCCTTGGCCTGCTGCGGCGCGGCAACCCACGTGGGCCGGAAGTTCAGCTCCGGGCCTTGGTCGACGCCAGTCGAGGCGCGATGCAATGACGCCGGTTGGCGTGTTCTTGCCGGAACATCGACGGTTTTGCCGCAATCGGGGGCGAATCCATGCCGGTTCACACAGGGATGCCGGGTATTCAGAGATCCAGTGTCTGCAGCATGCTGGCGCGTTCGGCACGTTCCCACACTTCGTCGAAATGCTGCTGCAACGGTATCTGGCTGGCGCGATCATGGCGGGCGGCGCGGCCCTGCGGGCGTCCGGCCTCGGGCAGGAACAGGTAGCCGCCGACATCGTTCAACAGATAGGCCGAGGCGTATGCAAGGTCGATCTCCTCGATCGGCATGCGGATCTGGAATGCGCTGGGCAGCCGTTGTGCCAGTGCGATCAGCCGGTGATCGTTGCGCAGGGCAGCCTCGGGATCGTGCAGCAGGATGCGGATCTGTGCGGTACGGCCGGAGGTCGCGATACGTCGCAGTTCGTCCAGCTCCTCAACGCTGGCATAGCTGTCGTTGTCCAGCATCGGGATAAGGATTGCCAGCCGGTGGCGGGCGTCGGTCAGCAGCAGGCGTCGTGCTGCCACTCCCTCGGTGCGCGTGCCGGCAGCAAGCACGCCGATATCCGGCAACGGGCGTTCGGGTTGTTCGTCGAATGCAGGCAGTGCCATGCGCATCGCCCGATGAGCCAGGCCGGCATCATCGAACTGCTCGCCGTATGCCGTGAAACCTTCGCGCTCGTAGAAACCGATCGCACTGACCTGGGCATCCAGTGCCACCTCGGGCCAGCCTTGCGCGCGCGCCCGCCCGATCAGTTCACGCAACATGGCCACGCCCACCCCGTGGCCGCGCCAGTGGGGCAATACCGCCATGCGGCCGATCTTGTGGCTCGGGGTGAGCCGACCGCAACCGATCGGCTGGCCGGATTCGTCGCGAGCCAGTACGTGCCAGCAATCGCCATCCAGACCGTCGCGCTCGCGTTGTTCGGGTACGTGCTGCTCCTCGATGAACACGAGGCGACGCAGGTCGAGCAGGGCCGCACGCTGGCTCTCGCGCGACCATTCGGCGACTTCCACATGGAAGTTCTGCAGCTTCACCGCCGGCGGCGCGACTTGTGTGGAAGCAGGTGGCCGTCGTTGACCAGGGCCAGCAGCAGCGCCAGTTCAACGGCATCGGGCTTGTGACCGGGGTCGAACGCACGCTGTTCGCACAATTGCTGCGCCAGCGCAGGCGTTGCCGGATAGGCCTGGCCGCTGACAAACAGCGTGCAACCGGACTTGCCTCGCGCCCACGCCATGCGCGACCACGGGTGACGCAGCAGCAGGGCGCCGGCGGCGAGTTGTCTGGCCAGCGCGGCATCGCTCAGCGGCTTCGCGGGCGCTGCTGCAACCTGCGCATTGCGATAGCGCGTGATGAAGCGGCCGAACCAGTCGCGCAGCATGTCGTCGCGCAGCGCTGCCGCAAACGGCAACGCCGACTTCAGGCGTTCGATCGCGGCCCGATCTATTTCACCGGTGGCCCTGGCCGGGGTCAGGTCGGGATCGGCATAGCGCAGCTCTTCGGGAAGGTGTTCGGCGATGTGATCGGCCAGGTCGCCGGTCAGCTCGGCTTGCGACGGGGCACGCATGCCGATGGAGAAGGTCATGCACGGGCCGCCGAAGGCGACGCCATCATGCGGAACGCCCGGCGGCAGGTACAGCATGTCGCCCGGTTCCAGCAGCCATTCATGGGTGGGCTCGAACCGGGCCAGCTGCTTCAGTTCGACATCATGACGAAATGCCTTGGGTGCCAGTGGGTCGTCGCTGATCGCCCAGTGCCGCTGCCCCAGCCCTTGCAGCAGGAACACGTCGTACTGATCGACATGCGCACCCACGCCACCGCCGGGCTCGGCATACGACACCATGACATCGTCCACGCGCCAGCTGGGCAGGAAGCTGAAGTGTTGCAGCAATTCGGCGACGTCGGCGTCCCACTTGTCGACATCCTGCACCAGCAAGGTCCAGTTTTTGTCCGGTGTCTTGCCGAAATCGGCTTCGCCGAGCGGGCCGGGGTTGACGTGCCAGCGGTCGCGTTTCTCGTCGTGCACGATCAGTCGCGCCAAGGCGGCCGGCTCGCAGGCCAGCCCGGCCAGATCGTCCGGCTGCAGCGGTGGCTGGAAATCGGCAAATGCGTTGCGGATCAACAACGGCCGCTTCTGCCAGTAATCGCGCAGGAATCGGCTCGGGCTCATGCCCAGTGGACGGCCGGGGCTGCCGCGGACTTCGATCGGGAAAGGCTGGAGGGTGGTCATGCGCCCATTGTAATCGGCGCAGGCGGCTTCGTCGCCGGCTCAGAGCAGCCAGAGCGTGTTGTTGATCCCCAGCGCGAGCACGGCGCCCCCGGCCAGCAGGGTCGCCACGCGTGACGGTATGCGCCGAATGAACAATGCGCCGAATGGCGCAGCCAGCACGCCGCCAAGAATCAGGCCGGCCACGGCCGACAGGTGGCTGCTGCCGATGGTGAGCAGAAAGCTCACGCTGGCGGCCATGCTGACGACGCACTTGGCCAGATGCACGCTGCCGATCGCTGCACGGGGAGGCACGCCGCGCGCCATCAGGATGCTTGCGGTCAGTGCGCTCCAGCCACCGCCGCCGATCGCGTCGACGAAACCGGCGCACAGGCCCATGGTGGCGCTGCCGCGGGGCACGTCGCTGCGCTGGCCGGGCTTGCGGGTGCTTCGAAACAAAAGGAACAAGCCCATGCCGAGCAGGTAGGGCGCCATCAGCATGCGCATCCACGCGGGCGGGATGTGGGTGGCGATCAGCACGCCCAGCAGGGCGCCGAGCGTGCCCGGGATCGCCAGCGCCAGGAACAACGGCCGGCGTACGTTGCCGGCCAGCAGATGGCTGATGCCGGAAGCGCCGCAAGTGAAGGTTTCGGCGTAGTGCACGCTGGCGCTGGCTGCGACCGGCGGCATGCCCAACCCCATCAGCAGGCCCGCGGAAGTTACCCCGTACGCCATGCCCAGGGCGCCATCCACCAGCTGGGCGAGGGCGCCGACGGCAATGAAGACAAGCAGTTCGCTCACGTGGTGGCGTCAGTCGGGAGTGGCGGCGAGCGAGTATCTATCGTTGCCGTGCCCGGGAAGAAATGAAGTGCGGGCATATGCACATGCCGACATATGTTTTCATCATCTGTCGATCTTTTCATAGTATGGCCGTCAAGAAGTATAGACGTCCATATGGTGGCTCAGTGAATGTTGCACTAAAAGCGATTCCGTCGACTTCCGCGCTCGACCCGGACAGGTTGGCCCTGCTGACCAGGCTGACCCAGGGCCTGGCGCCGGCCGACCTGTACTGGATTGCGGCCTGGAGTGCGGCGGCCGCCATCCGTCAATCCACGCCCGCCGGGCAGGCACCGGTTGGCGAGCCGGCGCCAGCGGCAGCAGGCGAACGCATCACCATTGTATATGGCAGCCAGACCGGCAATTCGCGCCGGGTGGCGGAACAGCTCGAACAACGCGTGCGGGATGCCGGCCTGCCGGTGCGGCTGCTGCGCGCCGGGGCCTATCCGTTGCGCGAGTTGGCGCAGGAACGCCAGCTGGTCGTGGTCATCAGCAGCCAGGGCGATGGCGACCCGCCGGACGATGCGATCGGCTTCTGTGAATTCATTGCCGGCAAGCGGGCGCCGAAACTGTCGCAACTGAAGTTTTCCGTGCTCGGCCTGGGTGACTCGAGCTATCCGAAGTATTGCGCGGTCAGCCGCGAGCTGGATGCGCGACTGGCCGAGCTGGGCGGCACACGTCTGACGGCGTTGGGCGAGGCCGATGTGGATTTCGAGGTCGCTGCCGACGATTGGTCGGCCCGTGCCCTGGAAAGCGCCCGCGGGGTGCTGAGTGGCCCGACGGCGTCGCCACGTTCCGGCAGCCTGCTGCATGCGGTCACCACGCAGCCGTTGCATTCGCGCGAGCACCCGTTTGCCGCCGAAGTGCTGGAAAACCAGCGCATCGTCTCGCGCGACAGCGATCGTGATGTGCGTCATGTCGAACTGTCGCTGCAAGGCTCCGGCCTGCACTACGAGGCAGGGGATGCCATTGGCGTATGGCCACGCAATCCGCCGGCCCTGGTCGAGCAGTGGCTGTCGGCGCTGAAGCTCGATGGCTCCGATGAAGTCGAACACGACGGCCGGCGCCTGCCGCTGGCACGCTGGCTGAGCGATGAGCGCGAGTTGACCCGGCTGACTCGTCCATGGGTGGTGGCGCAGGCGGCCGCAACGGGGCATGCAGGGCTGCAGTGCATCCTCGAACCAGAACAACGCGAGGCCTTCGCCGCGTTGCTGGAAAGCCATCAGCCGATCGATCTGCTGCGCGAATTTCCGGTGGCATGGGATGCGCGCCAACTGGTGGCCGCGTTGCGACCGCTGACCCCGCGGCTGTATTCGATCGCGTCCAGCCCGAAGGCGGTGGGGCCGGACGAGGTGCATCTGACGGTCGCCGTCGTGGAGTACGCCGCACACGGAAGCACCCATTACGGTGCGGCGTCGAGCTTCCTGGCCGGGGCGGGTGATGACGCGAAGGTGCCGGTATTCATCGAGACCAACGAGCGCTTCCGGCTGCCTGCCGACAGCAGCCGCGACGTGATCATGATCGGCCCGGGCACCGGCATCGCCCCGTTCCGCGCTTTCGTGCAGGAGCGCGAGGCGATGGCGGCGAGCGGCCGCAACTGGCTTTTCTTCGGCAATCGCCATTTCCAACAGGATTTTCTTTACCAGGTCGAGTGGCAGGAAGCCTTGCGCCGCGGCACCTTGAGCCGCCTCGACCTGGCCTTTTCGCGGGACACCGGCTCCAGGATCTACGTGCAACAGCGCCTGCGCGAAAACGGGCGTGAGCTCCATGCCTGGCTGCGCGACGGTGCACACATCTACGTCTGCGGTGATTCCGCGCACATGGCCAGGGATGTTCACGAGGCGCTGCTGGAGATTGTGGCGCTTCACGGTGGGCTGTCCGCCGAGGATGCCAAGGCCTGGCTCGGCGACTTGCTGCAGCAGGGGCGCTACGCCCGCGATGTTTATTGAACCGAGTCCGCCGATGCCCTCCCATCTCGAAAAAATCAAGACCGAAAGCCGATTCCTGCGTGGCACGATTGCCGCGGGGCTGGCTGATGCCGTGACCGGCGCGATTTGCGAAGACGATACCAAGCTGCTGAAGTTCCATGGCAGTTACATGCAGGACGATCGCGACATTCGCGACGAACGGCGCCGCCAGAAACTGGAGCCGGCCTACGCGTTCATGGTGCGTGCGCGTTTGCCCGGCGGGGTGATGACGCCGGCACAATGGCTGGCCTTCGACAAGATCGCAGGCGATTACGCCAGCAGCGGTCTGCGCATCACCACGCGCCAGACCTTCCAGTGGCACGGCATCATCAAGCGCGACCTGCAGCCGACCATCGCGGCCATCAATGCGGCGATGGCCAGCACCATCGCTGCCTGCGGAGATGTCAACCGCAACGTGGTGTGCAATACCAACCCGATCCAGTCGCAGGCGCACGAAGCGGCGTATGCGTGGGCGGTGCGCTTGTCCGAACACCTGAAGCCGAAAACCCGTGCTTATCACGAGTTCTGGCTCGGCGACGAAAAGCTGGTGGGCGAGGCCGCGGCCAATGAAAGCGAGCCGTTGTACGGCGCCACCTACCTGCCGCGCAAATTCAAGATCGGCCTGGCGATTCCACCGCTCAACGACATCGACGTGTTCGCCCAGGATCTGGCCCTGATCGCGATCATCGAGAACGGCGAATTGCTCGGTTTCAACGTGGGTATCGGCGGCGGCATGGGGGCCACCCATGGCGATTCGACGACCTACCCGCGACTGGCCGACGTGATCGGTTTCGTGCCGCCGGAACAGATCCTGCTGCTGGCCGAAACCATCATCGGCGTGCAGCGCGACTGGGGCGATCGTGACGAGCGCAAGCATGCGCGGCTGAAGTACACCATCGACAGGCGCGGGCTGGATGCGATCAGGACGGAGCTGGAAAAGCGGCTGGGTTTCGCGCTTCAGCCGGCGCGCGCGTTCCGCTTCGACAGCAACGGTGACCGCTATGGCTGGGTCGAAGGTTATGCCGGTCGCTGGCATCTCACCCTGCAGGTCGAGTCCGGTCGTCTGCTCGATACCGAAGCGCATGCCTGGCTCAGCGGCATGCGCGAGCTGGCCGGCGTGCATACCGGAGACATCCGGCTTACCTGCAACCAGAATCTGATCATTGCCAATGTCGATGCGGATGACCGCGCGCGGATCAACGAGATCGTCGCCCGGCATGGCATGGACGGTTACCTGAAGCACAGCGCGATACGCCAGCATGCGATTGCCTGCGTGGCATTGCCGACCTGTGGTCTGGCGATGGCGGAAAGCGAGCGTTACCTGCCGCATTTGCTGCCCAGGCTCGAGGCCTTGCTCGATCGCCACGGCCTGATCGATGCGCCGATCCTGCTGCGTCTGTCCGGTTGCCCGAACGGATGTTCACGTCCCTATCTGGGCGAGATCGCCCTGGTCGGCCGCGGCCCGGGCCGCTACGACCTGCGCCTGGCCGCCGATTTCCGCGGCCAACGCTTGAACCGGATCTATCGCGAGAACATCGACGAGGCGGCGATCCTGCGCGAGCTCGAACCGTTGTTCGTGCGCTATGCCGCCGAGCGGATGGCGGAGGAAGGTTTCGGTGACTTCCTGCTGCGCAGTGCCATCCTCGCGCCACCGCCGTCACGGCAGATTCCCGTCACGGTGTCGGAATGAACGCCCTGGCCGTGGACAATCACGAGCCCGACGAGCGGCAACTGGCCGCCCTCAACGCCTCGCTGGCACGACTGAGCGCCGAGCAACGCGTGGCGTGGGCATTCGAGCATCTGTCCGGCGAGCATGTGCTGTCGTCCAGCTTCGGCGCGCAGGCCGCCGTCTCGTTGCATCTGGTCACCCAACAACGGCCGCAGATACCGGTGATCCTCATCGACACGGGTTACCTGTTTCCCGAGACCTACGGCTTTGTCGACGAGTTGACCGAACGGCTGACGCTCAACCTCAAGGTTTATCAGTCACCGCTGAGTCCGGCACGGATGGAGGCGCGCCATGGCCACTTGTGGGAACAGGGGGTCAGCGGCATCGATCACTACAATCGCTTGCGCAAGGTCGAGCCGATGCGCCAGGCGCTGGACGAATTGAACGCGGCCAACTGGATCGCCGGCCTGCGGCGGCAGCAGTCGCGCAGCCGTGCGGTGATCGATTTTCTCGAACGCCGCAACGGTCGCTGGAAGCTGCATCCGCTGGCCGACTGGAGCGATCGCGACATCGGCGTCTACCTCAACTGCCACCGGTTGCCGTATCACCCGCTGTGGGAAAAAGGCTACGTCTCGATCGGCGACCGGCATACCAGCCATCGCTGGGAGCCGGGCATGGATCCGGAAGACACCCGCTTCTTCGGCCTCAAGCGCGAATGCGGGTTGCACGGCATCGCCTGATGGCTGCAGCCGATCAGGGCGACGTTGGCGCGGGTTTTCCTTCGCGTACGGGAATGTCGATGTCGCACAGGCCGACCTTGCCGGCCGAGACCTTGTAGAACGCATCGTGCCTGTGGCGCTTGGCGTCGAGCAGCGAGGCGAACGTGGTGCTGTCGGTGCGCAACACCTGAACCGTGGGTCGCTGACCTGACGGCAATTCGGAAGCCAGCCGCACCGATTCGATGGTCGTGCGCTCGGACGCTTTGGCATAGAAGCCCATCGGCCCCTCGCCACGGCGCAGGCCGGACAGCAGGGGCATGCCCTCGAGCACGCGGCCGGCAATCGCCAGGTTGCGGTCCAGCCGTCGCGGAGCCTGGCCGATCACCACGTACAACTCGCTGCCGTTGCCGCTTTCTGGGCTGTTGTCCCGGCCAACGCCGACCATGCCGTAGCAGTGCGTCAGCCATTCCTGTCCACTGGCTGGATCGCGCGCGACCGGAAAGCCTTCGCTGAAGCCCACCTGGGGCGCATAGACATCGCCATCGGGCAGGGCAGTCCATTCCAGTTTGGGATCAATGGGACGGGTGTATTCCGGCGGCAGTGTGCTGCGTGCCTTGCCCAGCGAACGCAGTTTTGACTTGTCGCCGTTGTCGTCGCTGGCCGGATCGCCCCATTGGGTGACGAAGTTGTCCTGCACCCGCACGATCGCCAGCCCATCGAAGTAGTGCGCGCGTGCCAGGGTGCGGATGTTCGCTGCGTGCAACGGGGTGAAATCCGGCGCCAGCTCGATCAGCACCCGACCGGTCGACAATTGCATCACCAGCAGGTTTTTGGGGTCGGGCGTGCGCCATTCGGAGGACGTGGATCTGGCCAGCAACTCCTGCGTGCTCGGCGTGGGCGTCGAAGAGTCGGTGGTGGCGAAGACGGTCGGGGTGGCGACGATCATGGCGGCCAGCAGCGCGGCGACCAGCGGGCGACGTAAAAGCATGACTCTTCCCCTGAAGGCAAATCCGATGGTTGAAGACGCAACTTAGCAGAGCACCGAGGCGCCCGGTATGTGCATGACTTCAGGCACTGTCACTAGTAATAACTGAACACTATGATGCAGGCCATAGCATGTGACAGTGCAGGTGAGCGGCATGGACGAAGGCAGCAGCCAACTGAAGAAGTTCCAGAAGGAGCTGTCCAGCGGCACCGTGTCGCTGGTGCTGCTTGCCGTGCTGGGGCAGTCGCGTCAGCCGATGTACGGCTACCAGATCGCCAAGCGGCTGGAGCAGGTCGGCGAAGGTGTGCTGGCCGGCAAGCAGAGTGCGCTGTATCCGGTGCTGCGCAACCTGGAGGCAGCCGGTCTGCTGGCCAGCGAGGTCGAGCCCTCGGTCAGCGGGCCGCCGCGCCGCTATTACCGCATCACCAAACCCGGGCGGGAATCACTGCGCGAGTGGAGCGCAGCCTGGAATGCCACCCGTGATTCTGTCGATAACGTCTTGCAAGGGGGAGTGTCATGAACGCGCCACGCACGATTGCCGAATACTTGGACCAGCTGCGTGCCGCATTGCGGGGCGCCGACCCGGCCCTGATTCAGGATGCGCTGTACGATGCCGAGGAGCACTTGCGCGCCGAGCTGGCCGAGCAGCCGGAGCGCGGCGAGGCGGCGATGCTCGAGCAGGTGGTGGGCAGCTATGGTGCACCGGACGAGGTGGCCGAGATCTACCGCGACCAGGAAATCAAGATCCAGCGAGCGATCCGTCCGCCGCCGCTGACGCCACGGCGTTCGTTGATCGGGCGTTTCTTTGGCGTGGCAGCCGATCCGCGTACCTACGCCGCGCTGTTCTACATGGTGCTGTCGGCGGCCACCGGCATCTTCTACTTCACCTGGGCAGTCAGTGGTCTGGCGTTGGCGACAGGTCTGTCGGTACTGATCATCGGCCTGCCGTTCATCGTGCTGTTTTTCGGCAGCGTGCGCGTGCTGTCGCTGGTGGAGGGACGCATCGTGGAGGCAATGCTGGGCATGCGCATGCCGCGTCGCCCGGTATACCCGACCCATGGCATGACCTTGATGCAGCGCATCGGCCGGATGTTCACCGACGTGCATACCTGGACCATGCTTTGCTACATGTGGCTGATGCTGCCGCTGGGTATCGTCTATTTCACGATGGCCGTGACCTTGCTCAGCCTGTCGGCAGCCCTGATCGCCGCGCCGTTGGCGATGCTGTTTCGCAATGACTGGTTTTCCGGCCTGTATGTGGATCATCAGGTATTGGTGGATTGGGGTTACGGCGCGCATGTGCCGGGTTGGGGCGACGTGATCGGGATGTCCGTGATCGGCATCGTGTTGCTGTTCGCCACGCTGCACCTGGCGCGTGGCATCGGCAAGGTCCACGGACTGATTGCCAAGCATATGCTGGTGCCGCGCGCATCCGGCTGACCGGCGTCCTCAGGCCAGTTGCAGATCGCGCGGCCGGGCGTCGGGAAAGACGCTCTGCAGCTGGCTGCCCGACAGCCCCCAGACGCGCCCGAACAGCCCACCCAGCATGTCGCGATAGTTGGTCAGTACCGGGTAGTCGCGGTTCTGCAGCAGGCTCGACGCGTTGACTGCCACCTGCTCGCCGGCCACGCGGCCACCGTTGACCTTGCCGCCGAGCACCCAGTGCACGGTGCCATGGCCATGGTCGGTGCCCTTGTCGCCGTTCTCGCGGAAGGTGCGGCCGAACTCGGAGAGCACCACCACGGTGGTGTTGTTCCATTCGTCGCCGAGCGCATCGGCGTAGGCGGCCAGGCCTTCGCCCAGGTTGCGCAGGTTGTTGGCCAGGCCGCCCCTGGTGCTGCCCTGGTTGACGTGGGTGTCCCAGCCGCCGACATCGACGAAGCCGAGCCGGTACTGGTCGCGCATCAGGGTGGCGATGCGCCGGGTCTCGCTGGCGAAGTTGCGCGCGCCGGGCGCGCCGCCGCTGGCCTTGATCATTTCGTTGCGCAGATCGTCGGAGATCGTGCCGGGCAGTGCCAGTCCGTCAGCGGTGGCTGCGGCCAGTGAGGTGCCCTTGTACATGTCGGAGAGAATCGCCGATTGCCGCGCATTGAATCGAGCCTTCGGGTCGGCCTTCAGCGAGATGTTCGGAATGTCCTTGGCGGCACCCTGGAAACTCAATGGCAGGTTCCTGGTGAAGGCGATCGCCGGGACACCGTTGAGCTGGCCGGACAGGCGCGCCAGGAAGCCCGAACGGAAGTTGCCGCGGTGCGCCGTCGGCTGACCGGATTCGATATTGTTCTGGGTCTCGAAATGACTGCGCGAGAGGTCGTCGGTGCCGGCGAACGGCACGAAGGCGAGCTGCTTTTTCTGCCACAGCGGCAGCAGTGACTCACGCATGACCGGGTTGAGGCCCCAGTCTGCATCCAGCGCAATGGCACTGTCCGGGTTGGCCTGATCCGGACGGGCGATTGCCAGGGTGGGGCGCGATTCGTAGTAGAAGTCGCTGGCGCAGGGCACCAGCAGGTTGTTGCAGTCGTAGCCGCCGCGCAGGAATACCAGCAGGAATCGTGGCGAGTTTGCCGGAGCGGCGAAAAGACTGCCGCTGAAGGACAGGGTCGGCAACGCGACAGCGGCGCTGGCAGCGGCAAGCAGGAATTCTCGGCGGTTCATGGCGTACCTCGCGGGTCATGCGCAGTGGTGTGATGCGAATCAGCGGTAATTGAAATCCGGCGATGACAGCAGGTAGGTATTCCATTCCTCGGCCGAATGCGCCTTGTGCAGCGCGGCCCGGGCCGCGTCGGAAAGATAGGGTTCCATCGTGGCCCGGTACAGCGGCGAATCCAGCGTCGGTACGGTGGGGCGCATTGCCGGTGCGGCGCTTTGCCGATCGCCGGTGTCCGTCACGAACAGCATGTTCCTGCCGCTGCCGATCGCCCGCGCCACTTCGAAGCGCGCCGCCATCTGGCCGGAACCGGACCAGCTGGCAGCATCCAGTGGCCAGCCGTCCGGGGTGATCCGGCCGAATACCGGCTCGCCCATCCGGTTGAGCCAGTTCAACAATGGACGCGCATTGCGGATCGGCTGGCCGTCGTGGGACAGCTTCATCGCCGACACCAGGAACTGGGTCGGGTCCTTGAATTTTTTCGCATTCGCGGCGAGCAGGGCGGGCGAATCGAACATCGTGCGCAACACGGCGGCGATGTCACCGTCGGTACGGCGGAAGGTGGCCGCCATCGCGTCGACCAGCGCGGGTGGTGGCTGGTCGGCTGCAAAGTATTCGGCCAGTTGCCGCGAAATGAAGCTGGCGCAGGCCGGCTGCCGCGTGATCAGCGTCACCGCCTGCTCGATCTCGTCGTAGCCACTGCCCCGGATCGCATGGCCGAGGAACAGCTTGTTGCCGAAGTCGTGCCTGGCCGGGTTGAACACGAACAAGCCGTCGCGCACCACGCCAGGGTGGTTGCGCCCGAAGCGATTTCCGCGGCGTCCCGCGCGACGTGGTGCCATGGGCGCGATGGTGGCACCGGTGAGGATCAGTGCCAGTTGCTGCACATCCTGCTGGGTGTAGCCCGAGCCGACGCCCAGGGTGTGCAGCTCCATCAGCTCGCGGGCGTAGTTCTCGTTGGTCTTGCCCTTGACGTTTTTGGCGTTGTCGAGGAACTCCAGCATGGCCGGACTCTTCAACGTGGCCATGACCAGATCGCGGAACTTGCCCAGCGCGTGCGGGCGGATCACGTCCTCCTCGTAGTGCGCCGCGAGCAGGCGCACACGGCCCTTGGCGGCATAGACACTGAAGTGGTTGAGCCAGAACCAGACCATCTGCTCCTTCAGCGGATTGCTGCCGTAGATCGCGTGCAGTAGTTCGGCCTGCTGCGCCTGCCGGGCCAGTTCGCGGGCGTGTTTCTGCAGTTGTTTCCTGGCAGCCACCTTGGCGTCTCCGTCCGGCATGGCCTTGAGCTGGCGACGTGCGTCGGCTTCCTCGGCCAGCAGCTCGGCGGGCGGCGTGTTCAAGGCGGGGTAGCTGTCGATCAGGGCGCCGATTGCCGGCGGCAGCGTGTCATTGCGGTCGCCGAGTTGCTGCTCCAGCCAACCCTGGCGCCCGAGCTGGCGATAGCTTTCCAGGGTGGCCGAATCGAGCCCGAAGCTGGCGCGTTGCAGCCAGTGGATGTCGTCGTGGCTCAAGGCCGGGGAGGGCTGCGCCGTCACGGCGACCGGTGTCGCCAGGCTGGCGACGACCAGCAGCAGGCTGCTGCAGACGAGAGAGATGCAGCGCCGAGGTGGTGCAAGCGACATGGGCATGCGCAAAACCTTGCGAAAGGATTGGAATCAAGCTCACGGCAGTGCCGTATGCAGGTTCAACGCAGCAGAGGTTCCTTGGATGACATGCGCGGACGACGTGGTTGCGTGAATTCAGAATTCGTCGACGAATTCGATCCCGGCCTCACACGCATGGGCGAGCACCTCGGCGTTGCCACGAACCGAGTCGGCGAGGCTGTCGCTGGCGGCCTCCACCTCGATGCAATAGACATGTGCCTCGCTGTCGCTGACCGATTCGCTGGAGCTCGAATCGTCACGCATGGCAGGCATCAGGTCGTCGATTTCCTCGATATGTTCGACGCCGTTCATGCCATGCAGGCCGACGACGACAGTGTCGGCGTCGGCACGGCTGCCAATCAGGCGGAAACGGATCATGGCCATGCGGGTACTCCTCGATGCGGGCGATCAGGCTTGCCCCGATGCTGGCAAGCGTGGCGCATGCACAAAGTGATGGCATGCCGTCGACTGGCCGACGGCGCGATAACATGGCGGCTGCCCAAGCCTTCCCCGAATGCCGATGCCCAAGACCTACGACCGCGCCTATTTCGACAAGTGGTACCGCGACCCGCGCCACGCGGTCGCTTCGACCGCCGAGTTGCGGCGCAAGGTGGCCATGGTGGTGGCGCAGGCCGAGTACTACCTGGGGCGACCGATTCGCAACGTGCTCGATGTCGGTTGCGGTGAAGCGACCTGGCGTGCGCCGTTGCGAGCGCTGCGTCCCGGCATCGTCTATCGCGGGCTGGATGCCAGCGAGTATGCGGTGGCGCGTTACGGTCGCAGCCGCAACGTGGGCCTGGCACGTTTTGGCCAGCTGGAACAGTTGCGTTTCGACACCCGCTTCGACCTGATCGTATGCACGGATGTGTTGCATTACCTGAAGCCGGCCGAGATTCGTGCCGGGCTGTGCGGCATCGGCGAGATGCTTGAAGGTGTGGCATTCCTGGAGGTGTTCACCACCCGCGATGACGTGGCCGGTGACCATCACGGCTTCGTTTCGCGCAGTCCAGCCTGGTACCTGCGCGAATTCCACCAGGTCGGGCTGTTGCCGTGCGGTTCGCATTGCTATCTGGGGCCACGGCTGGAGCGCCATGTCGCTGCATTGGAGCGGGCGCAGCTGCCGGTTTGACCACCGGCTGCAGCCGGTGTCCGGAGACACCGGATTATCCATGTGCTGCCATTCCACGCTATCTTGCGCGGCATCGTCCATCGGGGGAGATCAAACAGTGAACCAGACCAGCCTGTCCAACGCGCCTCCGCGTCGGGAACTGACGGTACGCGGCATCATCATCGGCATCGTGATCACGATCGTGTTCACCGCTGCCAACGTCTATTTCGGGTTGAAGGCGGGCCTGACCTTCTCCACATCGATCCCCGCCGCGGTGATCTCGATGGCGATCCTGAAGGCGATGCGCGACGCCACCATCCAGGAAAACAATATCGTGCAGACGGTGGCCTCGGCCGCGGGCACGCTGTCGGCGATCATCTTCGTGCTGCCGGGGCTGGTGATCGTCGGCTACTGGAGCGGCTTCCCGTTCTGGATAACGGCCGGGATCTGCGCCACCGGCGGCATTCTCGGCGTGATGTACACGATCCCGCTGCGGCGGGCCCTGGTGACCGACTCCGATCTGCCGTATCCGGAAGGCGTGGCCTGCGCCGAGGTGCTGAAGGTGGGTGCCGGTGAAGAACCGGCGACCGATGGCGCCACCGCGGTGGAAACCGGCGGCGCCGGGCTCAAGGCGGTGCTGTGGGGTTCGGTGGTGTCGGCGGTGTTCTACGTGATCGTGCAGACCCGGGTGTTCGCCAGCAGCGTCACCGATTATTTCCGCGTCGGCGGCGAGCGGGGCGGCACCTCCGGGTTCGACTTCGGCCTCTCCTTCGCGCTGTTTGCCATCGGCCATCTGGTCGGCTTGTGGGTGGGCGTGGCGATGCTGGTCGGCGCGCTGATCGGTTGGGCCTGGGCGGTGCCTTATTTCACCCACCTGCACTGGGCGGCTGGCGATGCGATCACGGTGGCGCAGGCAGGCTGGAGCCATTACGTGCGCTTCATTGGTGCCGGCACGATCGGCGTGGCCGCGATCTGGACGCTGGCCAAGCTGATGAAGCCGCTGGTCAGCGGCCTGGCCGGCGCCATGCGCGCTTCGCGCGCGCGCAAGACCGGCACCTTGCACGAGTTGCCGCGTACCGAGCACGACATGTCGATCGGTCTGGTCGGCCTCATCTCGCTGCTGTGCCTGCTCCCGATCGCCTACCTGTTGTGGCATTTCAGCGTCAGCAACGGGCTGGGCGGCGCCACCTGGACGCTGGTGATCGGTGGCGTGGTGTTCGTGGTGCTGCTGAGTTTCGTGGTCTCGGCGGTCACCGGTTACATGGCCGGCCTGATCGGTTCATCCAACAGCCCGCTGTCCGGCATCGGCATTCTGGTGGTGGTGATCGCAGCCTTGCTGCTGGTACTTGGGGTCAAGCCGTTCCTGCCACCGGGTGCCGACAAGGCGCTGGTGGGCTTTGCCTTGTTCCTCACCTCGATCGTGTTCGCGGTGGCATCGATCGCCAACAACAACCTGCAGGATCTCAAGACCGGCCAACTGGTCGATGCCACGCCCGCCCTGCAGCAGTGGGCGCTGGTGATCGGCGTGCTGGTGGGGGCGGTGGTGATTCCCCCGGTGATGGATCTGTTGCAACACACCTATGGCTTCCTCGGTGCGCCGGGCGCCGATCCGGCACGTGCGCTGCCGGCACCGCAAGCGGGCCTGATCTCGGCGCTGGCGCAGGGCGTCATCACCGGCAATGTGCCGTGGGGCATGATCGGCCTGGGTGCCGGCATCGGCGTGGCCATCATCATTCTCGACGAAGTGCTCGGCCTGGCGAAAAAGGATGGGCCGCGGCTGCCGCCGCTGGCGGTGGGACTGGGCATCTACCTGCCCACCTCGACCACGCTGATGGTGGTGGTCGGCGCGCTGGTCGGTGCCTGGTTTGACCGGCGTGCCGAACACGAACCAAAACCGGAGGCCACCCGGCAACTGGGCGTGCTGCTGGCTTCGGGCCTGATTGTCGGCGAAAGCCTGCTGGCGGTGATTTTCGCCGGGGTCGTGGCGTTCAGCGGCAATGATTCGCCGATCGCCCTGGTGGGCAAGGGCTTCGCGACACCCGCGATCTGGATTGGCGGCGTGGTCTTTGCGGTGACGGTCGCCGTGCTGTACCGCTGGATCATGCGCATGGGGCGGTCTGCCTAGGGAGTCCGGCGTCGCGTGAAGCAGGTCGAGATCGAGCCGCTGCCGGCTGGTGCGGATGCGCTGGCGGCCGCACCGAGCCAGCGCGCCATGGTGTTGCGCCGGCTGGCCGGGCCGCTGCTGTCGGTCGGCATGCTGTGCCTGGCCCTGTGGGCGCTGCACCTGCTGGCGCGGGAAGTGAACTATCACCAGGTGCGCAAGTACGTGCAGAGCCTGTCGCATGCACGTCTGCTGCTGGCGGTGCTGTTCACGTTGCTGGGTTATGCGGTGATGACGCTGTACGACCGTTTTGCATTGGCCTCGATCGGTCGTCGGCTGCCGTGGCAACGGATCACCCTGATCTCGTTCATCAGTTACGCCTTCAGCAATGCGGTGGGCATGTCGTTGCTGGTTTCCGGCTCGATCCGCTATCGCTTCTATGTCCAGAACGGGCTTGGCGCCAGCGAGATCGCGCGGGTCGTGCTGTTCTGCACCACCAGCTTCTGGCTGGGCCTGCTGGCGCTGACTGGGGCGACCTTGTTGTTCGTGCCGCTGCCGTCGGCGCTTCCCTGCGCTGCGCTGAGCCAGCCCGTGGGCGCAGGATTGCTGGTGTTGCCGCTGGCGTGGCTGCTCGGCGGGCTGGTTCGTCGGCCACTGCGGATCTGGCGCTGGAAGATGCCGTTGCCTTCGACGGCTACCGCGTTGAAACAGATCCTGGTCGGCGCCTTCGACTGGGGCCTGGCTGCGGCCGTGCTTTACGTGCTGATGCCGGATGCGCTGAATAACGGCTTCGGCCATTTCCTGGCGATCTTCGTGATTGCGCAGATCATCGGGCTGATCAGTCACGTACCCGGCGGGCTGGGCGTCTTCGAGGCGGTGATGCTGGCTGGCTTCGGCGCCACCGGCCATGCCGAACTGACCGCGCCGATCCTTGGCGCGCTGGCCGTGTTCCGGGTCGTCTACTATCTGCTGCCGCTGTGCACGGCGACGGTACTGGTGCTGCAGCGCGAGGCGCGCGGGTTGCGTCAGAAATCCCTGTTGGCACCATGGTTCACCGGCTTGCTGCCATCGTTCTTCGCCGGGCTGACCATGGTCAGCGGTGCGGTGTTGCTGTTCTCCGGAGCGACCCGCGCGTTGCCGGAGCGCATGGCGATCCTCAGCGAGGTGTTGCCGCTGTCGGTGTTGGAGGTTTCGCATCTGCTGGCCAGCGTGATCGGCATGTTGCTGCTGATCCTGGCGCGAGGCCTGCAACGTCGACTGGATGCGGCCTATTGGCTGACCCTCGTGCTGCTGCTGGCCGGTGCGCTGTTTTCATTGCTGAAAGGCATCGACTACGAGGAGGCGACCTTGCTGACGGTGCTGGCCATGGCGCTGGCGCCTGCACGCCGGCTGTTCCATCGACGTGCCTCGTTGTTCAGCACCACCTTTACGCCGGGCTGGATCGTGGCGATCGTGGCGATCCTCGGTTGCGCCACCTGGCTGGTGATGTTCAGTTACAAGCACGTCGATTACAGCGCAGACCTGTGGTGGGAATTCAGCTTTCATCGTGGCGGGGCGCCGCGCGCCCTGCGCGCGCTGGTGGCTGCTGCCGCAGCCGGCCTGCTGTTTGCGCTGGCCAGCCTGATTCGCCCGTTGAAACTGCAACGCGAGCCACCCAGCGAGGACGAGCTGGCGCTGGCCTTGCCGTTGATCAAGCAGTTTCGTTCGGCGCAGGCGCATCTGGCATTGATCGGCGACAAGCGCCTGCTGTTCGATGCCGGACACAAGGCTTTCGTGATGTTCGATACGCTGGGGCGAAGCTGGGTGGCGATGGGCGACCCGGTCGGCAGCGATGAGAATGCCCGGCGCGAGCTGGTCTGGGCCTTCCTCGAACAATGCGAGCGCGCGGGTGGCTGGCCGGTGTTCTACCAGGTCAGCCCGGTGGATCTGGACCTGTACCTGGAGGTGGGCCTGAACCTGCTGAAGATCGGCGAAGAGGCGCGGGTGCGACTGGAAACCTTCAACCTCGACGGCAAGTCGCGCAAGGTGCTGCGCAATACGGTGAACAAGCTCACCCGCGAGGGGTTGCGACTCGAGATCGTGCCGGCCGATGCGGTAGCTGCCCTGCTGCCGCGCTTGAAGCCGGTTTCCGATGCCTGGTTGCGTGACAAGAACGTGCGCGAGAAGCGCTTTTCGCTGGGTGCGTTCGATCCGGACTACCTGGTGCGCACGCCGATGGCGGTGGTCTGGCAGGGCGATCAGCCGTTGGCGTTCGCCAACCTGTTTCTCGGTGACACGGGCGAAGAGGCCTCGGTCGATCTGATGCGGCATCGGCCGGACAGTCCGGCGGGGATCATGGATTACCTGTTCGTCGAATTGATGCTGTGGGCGCGCGGTGAAGGCTACCGCTGGTTCAACCTCGGCATGGCGCCGCTGGCGGGCCTGCACAACCGGCGCCAGGCGCCGCTATGGAACCGTTTCGGTGCCCTGGTGTTCGGTCGAGGCGAACGCTTCTACAACTTCCGCGGGCTGCAGCGTTACAAGGAGAAATTCGATCCCCAGTGGGAACCGCGTTACATGGCGGTGCCTCGCGGGATCGCTTTGCCGTTGATCCTGACCAATGTGGCCAGCCTGATCTCCGGTGGACTGGGCGGGGTGGTACGCCGATGAAACGATGGAAATTCGCCATGCCGGCTGTGCTGTTGCTTGCCGTGCTTGCCGTATTGCTGGTGTGGTCGCCGTGGGCACGCGTCAGCCTGGAAAAAGCCGCAGTGGTGTTGCCGGTCACCAGCCACAGCATGTTGCCACCGCCAGGCAAGGGTGACGTGATGGCGATCATCGTCTCCGGCGATGGCGGCTGGGCCGACCTGGACCGGCGCCTGGGCATCGCCTTCATCGATCGCGGCGTGCCGGTGCTCGGCATCAACACGTTCAAGTACTACTGGCGCGAGCGCAAACCCGCGGACACGGCGCGCGAACTCGATGCCTTGATGACGAAATACCTCGGTGTGTGGGGCAAGCGGCGGATCTGGCTGATCGGGTTCTCCTTCGGTGCCGACGTGCTGCCCACCATCGTCGATCATCTCAGCCCGGCCAACCGTGCACGGATCACCCAGCTGGTGCTGCTTTCGCCCAGCCGCGATGTGACCTTCGAGATCGAACTGCAGGGCTACATGATCAAGCAGAACTGGTTCAAGCAGCAGCTCAAGGTCGCGCTGCAGTTCATCAACACGATCCGGCACTACGACGCCCTGCCGCCGATCAAGGCGCTGCACGATCACATGCCGGTGGTCTGCTACTACGGCCTGGATGACGCCGATGACAGCGTGTGCGACCAGCCCGGCCTGCCTTCCTGGGTGATCGTGCATGCCAAGAAGGGTGGTCATCATTTTGATGGCGGCTACCAGCCGCTGGCGCGGCAGATGCTCGATGAGTTGCCGGCAGCGACCGCACCCTGACCATGCTGCATTTTTGGACTCGCCAGGCACGGCGCATGCAACGGGCAGTGTTGCCCGGGACGCTAGAATGATCGCCCCGCCATCCAGGTCAACACGCATCGTCATGCATCCAGCGATCTGCCTGCGCCTGTTCGCCGTCGTGCTGTGCCTGTCTGTTTCGCTGGCTGCGGCCGCCGAGGAACAGCATGCTCCGACTGTCGGCCAGCAACGCGAGGCGGTGCTGTTCTGGCCGCAGGCGCAGCGCGAAGCCGGGTTTCGCCGGATGTACCGGCTGTTTCCCAGTGACCGTGCCGCGCGGGGCACGCATGTCCACAGCTTGCCGCAGGGGCGGCCGCTGATGCTGGACGGGCACGACGCATCGGTCTGGTTGACCCGCTACATGAACAAGTACCACGTCGCCGGCGTGATGGTGCTGCAGCACGGTCGCATCCGCGTGCAGCGCTACGCGCTGGGCTTCGGGCCTGCCCAGCGGTGGGCGTCGTTCTCGGTGGCCAAGTCGGTTACCTCGACCTTGCTCGGCATCGCGCTTCAGCGCGGCGACATCCACAGCCTGGACGACACGCTGGGCACCTATATCCCCGAACTGCGCGACAGCGCCTATGCCGATGTCACCGTGCGGCAGTTGCTGACCATGACCACCGGCGTGCATTGGAACGAAGACTATGCCGACGCCAAGTCGGATGTGGCGCAGATGTATCTCCATCCCTGCGTCGATGGCCAGGCACATGTGCTGTCCTATCTGAAGAAGCAGCCGCGGCAATGGCCGGCTGGCACCCATTGGAACTACAACACTGCCGAGACCGATCTGCTCGGCATCCTGGTGCAGCGAGCCACCCACCGTTCGCTGACGGCCTATTTGTCGCAAACGATCTGGCAGCCCTACGGCATGGCCGCCGATGCGTACTGGATCAAGGACGAATGCGATGGCAGCGACACTGGCGGCAGCGGGCTGTCGGCGACCCTGGCCGACTACGCACGGCTGGGGCAGTTCATGCTCGACGGTGGCCGCATCGACGGCAAGCCCGTCGTCGCCAGGAGCTGGCTTGACGGCGCATTGCGTCATCAGGAAAACGTCGACGAGCCCGGCCGTGGCTATGGCTACCTGTGGTGGACCGATGCCGACGGCAGTTATGCCGCGATCGGCATTTTCGGCCAGATGGTATATGTCGACCCGGCACGCCGGCTGGTGATCGCCCAGGTCGGTGCATGGCCGCACGCAACCTCCGACGAATTGGTCGCGGCGCGGCGCCAGTTCGTGGCGACGGTCAAGCGTGCGGTGGATGCGCGGCAGCAGCATGCATCGACGGGAACACCCGGCTACGCGAAGCCTGGGCAAGCGATGCCCTGAGCTGCGTGCGTGCGGTGCCGATCCGGCTGGTCGGATCGTGCCGTCGAGACGGCGCAGGGCAGGCAGCCACGGATTTTGCGTGCAGCTGGCAAGGTTATTTGCTAGAAAGGAACGGGGTCACGGATTGCGACAGAATCGCCGAGTGCGACCAGCCTGTGCGTAGCGGATCTCTCACGAGCAACGTGACAAGGGCAGGGCGCGGGTCGATGACCCGCATCCCCGGCACGACTTTCCGGGTTCGGATTCGAGCACAAGGACATCATCCATGTACGGATTTTTTGGCAAATCGTTCGCGACATCACTGCTGGTTTTTGCGCTGTCCGGTCAGGTGTCAGTGGCGCACGCAGGCACACAGCGGGCGCCAGGGCCTGCACCAGCGGCCACGACGGCGAAACTGTTCCAGCACACCGTCGCGATGAACGGGTTGCTGCCGGTGCATGTGGACTCGCATGACGGACGCATCCTGGTCACCTTGCCGGCAGCGCAGGCCGATGGCGTGTCGGCCCGGTTTCTGTACGCCACAGCACTGCGCACCGGGCTGGGTGCGGCGCCCACGTTTCTCGACCGCGGACGGGTCGGCACCACGCAGGTGCTCGCCTTCCGCCGCTACGGCAACAAGATGGCTGCCGTGTTCGAGAACCCACGCTTTCGCGCTGCCGATGCCGGCGCGTCAAGCAGCCCCGACTTCGTGACATCGATGGTATGGATGGGCGTCATCGAAGCCACCCTGCCTGATGGCCGCATGGTGGTCGACCTGTCGAGTTTTCTCACCGCCGATACGCTGGGCATCGCCAGTTCACTCGACCAGCGTGACGATACCTTTGGCGTGGGTAGTGCTGCCCAGGGTGCCGGCAAGGGGTTCACGCTCGACCCGGCATTGAGCGCCGCCGATCCGGGTTCGGTGAAGCTGTTTCCGGACAATCTGGAAATCGACGCGGTGCAGACCTACACCGCGAAGTCGCCTGGCGCCGAGGTTGCCAATATCGCACCGGACGCGCGCCAGGTCAGTTTCACCGTGCATCACAGCTTCGTGCGCCTGCCCGGGCCAGGCTTCCATCCACGCCGATTCGACCCGCGCATGGGCGGCTTCGCCACCCAAGTGGTGGAATTCGGCACGCCGCTGGGCGGCGACGTGGTGCGCGACTATGCCAACCGGTTCCGGCTGGACAAGACAGATCCCGCCGCAGCGCGCTCGAAAGTACGCAAGCCGATCGTGTTCTATGTCGACCGCAATGCACCCGAGCCGATCCGCTCGGCACTGATCGAGGGCATCGGCTGGTGGAGCAAGGCGTTCGATGCCGCCGGCTACATCGATGCATTCCAGGTGAAACTGCTGCCGGCGGGCGTCGATCCGATGGATGTGCGCTACAACGTCGTCAACTGGGTCGATCGCGCCACGCGCGGTTGGTCGTATGGCCAGGAAATCGTCGACCCGCGCACCGGCGAGATCGTCAAGGGCATGGTGGTGATCGGCTCGTTGCGGGTGCGCCAGGACATCCAGATTTTCGAGGGCCTGGTGGGGGCCGACAAGGTCGGCAAGGGCGGCCCCAACGATCCCGTGCAGGTGGCGCTGGAACGCATTCGTCAGCTCGGCGCCCACGAGGTGGGACACACGCTCGGCTTTGCGCACAACTTCGCCGCCAGCACCCAGGGGCGTGCGTCGGTGATGGATTATCCGCCGCCACGCATCGGCCTGGTCGATGGCCACCCTGATCTCACCGGCGCGTATGCCGCGGGTGTTGGTCGCTGGGACATGGCCACGGTCGACTGGCTCTATCACGAGCCAGCGCCCGGCCAGGATCCGCAGGCGGATGCCGATGCCATTGCCAGCGCCGTGGTCGCATCCGGCCTGCGCTATGTGGTGGACGACGACGCCCGCGCCGACGACACCGCGCAACCGTGGGCGTCATTGTGGGATGACGGCCCCGACCCGACCGCCGAACTGGTGCGGCTGATGAAGGTGCGTCGTGCGGCGATCGATCACTTCGGCCTCGCGGCACTGGCGCCCGGCGAACCGATGGCCGACCTGCGCCGGCGTTTCGTGCCGATCTGGCTGCTGCACCGCTACCAGACGGTGGCGGCGACCAAGGCCATTGGCGGGGTTGATCTGCGCTATGCGGTCAACGGCGGTGGCCATGAGTCATCCGCGCCGGTATCGCCAGCCGTGCAGCGGGCGGCACTGGACGCCGTGCTGGGCACCTTGTCGCCGGATCAACTGCGCGTGCCCGGGCGCTTGCTGCCCTTGCTTTCCGCGGCACGCAACGGCAGTTCGAATCGGCAATACCAGATCGAACTGTTCACCGATTCCGACGGTACCGTGTTCGATCCACTGGTCGCCGCCGACAGTGCGGCGGAGCTGACGCTGGATGCCTTGCTGGCCCCGACACGATTGGCGCGACTCGACAGCCAGCATGCGCTGGACTCCAGGGCACTGGGTGTGGACGAGTTGCTCGACCGCCTGCTGGCGACCGCGCTGCCCGATCACACCGATGCGCTGAGCCGGCGAATCGCCTACCGCACCATCGTTACCCTGGCGCAGACGGCGCACAACCCGCAGACCACCCCCGGTGTTGCCGCCACGCTGGAGCAGCGCGTGCACGAAGTGGCGCTGGCACTGGCCAGTCGGCATGGCGATGCCGCCGATCGTGCCTGGGGGGCGAGCCTGTCGCGCCAGCTGCTTGATCCGCAGCAACGCGACAAGTTGCTGGGCACGCATGCCCGAACCGTCGACATTCCGCCCGGTGCGCCGATCGGTGGGGAAGGGAACTGGATGACGATGCCTGGCGAGCAGTGAAGGGTTCGGAAGAAAGCCGCTCGCGGATGGTGTCAGGTGTCAGCGAATGCTGCTTGACCACCAGCCACTGAGCGGCGCCGGCCTGACGCGGGCCTGACTTTCCAGCATTTCTGCAAAAGCGGGAAAACCGCACAAGGACGCATGCCGGTCATCCAGCGATTGGGGATATCCCGGAATGCGTGCAGCGCCGCATCCCGGCCTTCAGGGCGAGCAGGCAGATCAACCCTCGCCCATGCCCTCGGCCGGTTCCGGCGCCCTGCCGGCGCGAACCTTGTCCTCGATCTGCCGGCCGATCTTTGCATCCACGTTCTTCCAGTACTCGAACGCGCGTTCCAGCACCGGGCTGCGCACGCCGCCGAGCAGGCTGCCAGCGACCTGCTCGACGAACTGGGCACGTTGCGCATCGTTCCAGATGTCACGCACCAGGATACCGGCCTGGCCGAAGTCGTCGTCTTCCGCGTGCAGCGTATAGGCGCTGCGCACCATCTCGCCGTCGGCTTCCCAGCCATCGGCGACCGGGCCGGTTTCATCGGACCAGCTGCGGCCGCCACTGTTCGGCGCATGCACCGGTGCACTGCCGCTGTGGTGATAAGCCATCTGGCCGTCGAACATGTACGTGTTCACCGGCACCTTGGGCTGGTTCACCGGCAGTTGGTGGAAGTTGGTGCCGATGCGATGGCGTTGCGCGTCGGCATAGGCGAACGCGCGGCCCAGCAGCATCTTGTCCGGCGAAAGGCCGATGCCGGGCACCGTGTTGCCCGGCGAGAACGCAGCCTGCTCGATCTGGGCGAAGAAGTTTTCCGGGTTGCGGTTCAAGGTCATCGTGCCGACCTTGATCAGCGGATAGTCCTTGTGCGACCAGGTCTTGGTGAGGTCGAACGGATTGAAGCGGTAGTTCTTCGCCTCGGCGTACGGCATTACCTGCACCGACAGATCCCACACCGGATATTCGCCGCGCTTGATCGCGTCGAACAGGTCGGCGCGATGGAAGTCCGCATTTTCACCGGCCATCGCCGCCGCTTCGGCATTGTTGAAGAAGGCCATGCCCTGACGGGTGTGGAAGTGGTATTTCACCCAGAACTTCTCGCCGGCGGCATTGATCCACAGATAGGTGTGCGAGCCGTAGCCGTTCATGTGACGCCAGCTGCGCGGCAGGCCGCGCTCGCCCATCACGTAGGTGACCTGGTGCGCGGTCTCCGGGTTGCTGGTCCAGAAGTCCCATTGCATGTGGTTGTCGCGCAGGCCCGAGTCCGGCAGGCGCTTCTGGCTGCGGATGAAGTGCGGGAACTTGATCGGGTCACGGATGAAGAACACCGGCGTGTTGTTGCCGACCAGGTCGTAGTTGCCCTCGTCGGTGTAGAACTTCAGCGAGAAGCCGCGCACGTCGCGCCAGGTATCCGGGCTGCCCGATTCACCGGCCACGGTGGAGAAGCGCGCCAGCATGTCGGTGCTCACGCCTTTCCGGAACAGCGCGGCCCTGGTGTAGCGGGAAACATCCCCGGTGACTTCCAGCACGCCGAACGCGCCGGCGCCCTTCGCGTGCGGCTGGCGCTCGGGCACCTTCTCGCGATTGAAGTGCGCCATCTGCTCGAGGAAGTGCACGTCGTGCAGCACAATCGGGCCATTCGGGCCGATGGTCAGCGAGTTGCGATCGCTGATGGCGGGGGCACCGGAGCCGGTGGTCGAACCGCCTTTGGAGTTGTTACTGGTATCTGACATGGTCTGTTTCCTCGTGCAGTGCTGGCGGGGGAGGGAGCTGTTCCGATCGAGTCTGCCTGCAATGGATCAGCCAGGCCATTTGGTTATTTCAATCGCCGCGATAGGCATTCCCTCCAGCTCGTGCAAGCTGCGACGATTCAGCGTCCCAAGCTCGCACATGTCACGACAAGCCGCCGTCAACGCACTGGCCTGGAAGCCTGCGGCGAAAGACTCTCCATGCATCGTTTCCCGCATGTTGGCGCATCTCTGCCGTGGCCGATGGCAAGCGATGATTGCAACACGTTGACGCGGCGGGTCATTGGACGAAAGTGTCGTCCATGGAAGCTCTCGTCCGGCAACTTCGGGCCAGGCGTCAGTGAATGCGCATTCCATCGCGATCAGGCACGCCCATTACCCAATCCTCACGGTATTCTCATGACAAGACGCCAAGTCGGCGTCATAGTCAAACCGGTGCAGAAACGGCGTCGATTGATGGCGGCTCGCGGCGCGGGTCGACTCGTTGGTCCATCCTCGACTTCATTGCGGGATTCGGTATGTGATGTCGAATGGAGAGCGATGATGAGTGTCGAATCAAGTCCGTCGCGGATGCGGGCATGGCAGCCACTGGCTGACGCCATGCGCGGCTCGCTGTTGCTTCCCGGTCATCCGGATTACGAAGAACGTCGGCGCGTGTGGAACGGAGCCATTGATCGTCGGCCACTGGCCATTGCGCGTTGCGCCGACGCGGAAGATGTCAGTATCGCTGTCAAATTCGCGGCTAGCGAACACCTTCCGCTCACGATACGCGGCGGCGGACACAATGTTGCGGGCCTGGCTGTGCGAGACGGCGCCTTGATGCTGGATCTTGCTGCCTTGAGCCGCGTGGAAGTCGATGCGCAGGCGCGTGTCGTGCGGGTTGAGGGTGGAGCGTTGTGGCGCGACGTGGACGCCGCCACGCAACCGCATGGGCTTGCCACCACCGGCGGTTTCGTTTCGAGTACCGGGGTCGGCGGCCTGACCCTGGGTGGCGGCGTCGGCTGGTTGATGCGGCATTGCGGCCTGGCCATCGACAACCTGATTTCGGCCGATGTCGTGCTGGCGGACGGCCGTTGCGTCGTTGCCAGCGCTGACCGGCATGCCGACCTGTTCTGGGCGCTGCGAGGCGGCGCCGGTGGCATCGGCGTGGTAACGCGCTTCGCGTTTCGCCTGCATGAGGTTGGCGAGGTGCTGGCCGGGGCCGTGTTTCATCCGATGGCGGCCGCGCCCGCGCTGCTGCGCGAATTTCGCACGTTCTCGTCGACAGCACCGGAACAGTGCACGCTCATGCTGGTGTTCACGACGGCGCCGCCGGCGCCGTTCCTGCCGGCGCGGATCCATGGTCGACGCGTGCTTGCACTCGCCTACTGCTGGTGTGGCGAGCCTGCGCCGGGTGAGCGGATGCTTGCGCCAATCACGGCCTTTGGCGAGCCGCTGGGTCAGGTTGGAGGCAACATGCCATACGCCGCCTGGCAGCAGTCGTTCGACGTGCATGCACCTGCCGGCGATCATTACTACTGGACCACGTCGATTTTTGATGGGCTGGACGATGACCTGATCGATGCGCTTGTGGCGAGCGCCGCGATGGCACCCGATCCCCTGTGCGAAGTCCATGTGCATCATCTCGGCGGTGCGGTGGCGACGATGCCATCCGACGCCAGCGCATTCGTGCATCGCGATGCACCGTTCTTCATCAACGTGATCGGCCATGCGCAGGGGGCGGAAAAGTTGACCGAGGTACGCGAGTGGGCACGCGCACTGCGCTCCTTGCTGGCGCCCTGGGCGCGAGACGGCATGCAGGCGAACTTCGCCGGTGAAGTCGCTGACTGGCAGGCGCAGACGCATGATGCGGCCACGCGTGCGCGTCTCGAAGACCTGCGCCGGAAATACGATCCGACCGGACTATTCGCTCCGGTGCGCACCGGCTAGTTGACGAGTTCGTTCAACAACGTGCGCGCCTGCTCGACCACATCCTCGAGCCGCGCGGCGGCGCCCTGCCTCTGCACGGCGTTGAACGCATCGCCCAGCACTTCAAGCGACCGCGCTTCGGCCTCGGCATGGACTTTGTGCCATTGCGGGAACAGCGGTGCACCGGTCAGTTCGCGGATGAACGCGGCCACGGCAAGCAACTTCGCGGCACAGTGGGCGTCCCCTTGCCCGAGTACGAGATAAGCCGTGCCTTCGATGCAACCAGCCATGCCACGCCGATGCTGCAAGCTGACGCTCATGTCGAGCATGCGCAGCCAGTCCTCGGCGGCCCCGCGCACGTCATCGATCAGGTACCGTTGCAAGGCGCGATTGATCAACACGTATCCATGCTGGAAGACGTCAGCGCCGGGCAATGACATGAGTTCGGCGGCCTCGCTCATCCACGCCTCCGCGGCAGCATGCTGACCACGCATTGCACACGCGATACCGCGGCTCAGCAGCGCCATGGAGCGCAACCAGCCGGAGCCGTGTTTTTCTGCGACGGACAGGGCCGCTGCCACACATCGTTCCGAGCCGTCGAAGTCACCGCAGCCCGCGAATTCGAACGCGAGGACGCTCTGGCCTGAGGCGGCGAGTACGTCGTCGCCAAGTTGCGTTGCCAGTCCAATGCCTTCCTGCAGCAGCAAGACCGCGCGTTGGTGCACCCGCCGATGGTGGTGTGCAATGCCATTGGCGATGAGTGCACGGGCGCGATGCAAGGTTCGCGCATCGGTTATCTGCAACGCGGCATCGAGCCATTGGCTGGCCTGGTGATACTCGCCGCGCACCCGGAAATACCAGCACAGGTTGGCGCAAAGCGTAATCGCCTCGTCAGCCAGATCGGCCTGCGTCAACGCGTGGTCGAATGCTGCCTGCAGGTTGGGCTGTTCGCGCAGCACCCGCTCGATCCACAGTTGCTGGCGTTCGCCGCGTATTTCCGCATCCACGCGTGCGGTGAAGTCGATGCAATGTGTCAGGTGCGCCCGCCGGATGCGCGGTTCGTCAGCGCGTTTGTCGAGGCGCGCCAGCGCGAACAGGCGCACGCTGTCGAGCTGACTGTAACGCGGCGGGCTTGGGCTGGTGTCGACCGCGATCAGCGACTTGTCGACGAGCCCGCCCAGCAGATCCAGAGTCTGTTCGCCATCGAGTTCGAACACCGTGCCGATGGCCATGGCACCGTCGAGCGTCCAGCCACCGGCGAACACGCCCAGGGCACACAGCAACGCCTGTTCCTGTTCCGACAGCAGTGCAAAACTCCAGTCGATCAGGGCGCCAAGCGTCTGGTGATGGGCCGGTTGTCCGAACGGTGCGTCCGCGTGCCACTGGAAGCGATGCTGCATGCGCAGCAGCAATTGCTCGGGGCTCAGCAGGCGCAGTCGCGCCGCGGCCAGTTCGAGCGCGAGCGGCAACCCATCCAGACGACGACACAGCTCGGCCACGGCGGCGGCATTCTTCGGGATCAGGGTGAATCCGGAAGCGAGCGAACGCGAGCGCACCAGCAACAGCTGCACCGCTGGCACCATCGCCAGCTGCGCGACTTCGCCGGCAGTTGCCCATGCCCCCGCGGCGGGGGCCTCCAGTGGTGGCAGGGAGTAGATCGCTTCCCCCGGGCAATGCAGACACTGTTGACTGGTCGCCAGCACGTGCAGCTGCGCGCAACGGGAAAGCAGCGACGCAACGAGCCGGCTCAGAGGTTCCGCGATGCGCTCGCAGTTGTCGAGCACGAGCAGAACGTGGCGCTTCTGCAACAGCTCGATCAGCGTCCCGGTGATTTCTTCCACGCCTGAGACATCGCGGATGCCGAAGGCGTCTGCGAGTGTGCGTGCCAGTTGCCCGGCATCCGTGCACAGGGTGAAGTCGAACAGCCAGACCCCGTCAGCAAATACTTGCGAAACCGAGCTCGCCGTTTCCAGCGCCACTTGCGTCTTGCCGATGCCACCCGGTCCGGTCACCGTCACCAGCCGTGCACTGGCGAGCAAGGCGCGCAGGTCGATGACTGCCTGTTCGCGACCGATCAATGTCCTGGTGTGCTCCGGCAAGCGGGCGTGCACGGGTGGGGCAAAGCTCAGCGCAGGCGGGGCAGGCCCGGGCATGTTGGCTAGTGGCGCGATGAAGCGGTAACCCAGGCCGCGGATGGTCTGGATGTAGCGAGGCGACTGCACGTCGTCGCCCAATGCGCGTCGCAACTGGACGACCAGGCGGTTGAGGGTTGCCTGGGTGACAAAGACGTGGCCCCAGACCGCATCCAGCAGCTGGTCGCGACTGAGCAGCTGGTCCGGATGGATCAGGAATTCCAGCAGTACCGCGAATGCCTTGGGCTCCAGACCGACTTCCGACCCGGCACGGGTCAGGCGATGCGCACCGACATCCACCTGCACGTCGGCGAAGGAAAACACGCCGACTGCTGCTGCCAGTCCTGGAGATTTGCCGGTGCCCATCGCCGCATTATCGCCCCGATCGGCAACATGCGATCAAGCGATCTTGGCGCGATTTCTCACGATTTCCCTATCGCTCCATCATGAATCCGGTGGCGGTCAATAGCATGCTTCCCGACGAGCCGCTGCCGGTTGGGGGAAACCTGCGACGGGTCATCACAACCCAAGGGAGACTTGCCATGAATACCCGTCTGCAAACAGCGCTGGTTCTCGCTGCACTGGGAGTGTCCGCTGCCACGCTTTCCACCCGGGCGAATGCCTGCGGTGTCACCGACTATCGTGTGCCCATGTCGTTCCACTGGTCGTTGCCGCACAGCTTGCCGAACCGCGCGGCGGCGCTCGTCGAGGCCCAGGCGGCCTCGCTGGCCTCGCCGGCGGCCAATAATGCCGCGGCAAAAGCCGAGAACGTGTTCCAGCTGCTCGAACCGATCACCGGCTTGTGGAAATTCACATTCACGTCAAAGGGCAATGTCGGCATTCCTGATGGAGCCCAACTGGATGCGGGCTTCGTGACCTGGCACGCCGACGGCACCGAAATCATGAACTCCGGACGCGCGCCACCGACCAGCAATTTCTGCATGGGCGTGTTCCGGCACACCAGTGTCTATGGCTACCAGCTCAATCACTACGCGCTGGCGTGGGACGCCACCGGGACGGTCTTTGTCGGGCCGGCCAACATCCGTGAACAGCTTCAACTGGATCGAGGCGGCAATACGTACTCGGGAAGCTTCTCGCTGACCCAGTTCGCTGCAGACGGCTCGACGGTATTGACCCATCTTGTCGGCGTTGTTGCAGGGAGCCGCCTGACACCGGATACGAACTGAGCGCGGCAAGCGGCGACAAGGGGCGGGATGGCGCAAGATCGTCGAGATCATTCCGGCGCAATAGTTCGCCGAGGCTCACGCCGGCTTGATCGAGGATCATGGTGGCATGCCGTTTCGTCGTCGACGACAGCTCGTCGACCCGCTGGTCACGCCTCGCCCGAGGTGACAGGAGCAAGCTGGAATCGACCCGGCCGGCGACGGCCGGGTCGTTCATTTGTTCCAGGCCACCGACCCGGCATGGCTCCCGCTGTCCAGCTCGTGTCCCGGCCTCATCGACATGGCGTGTGCGGATCGACTGGAGCAACAGCCAGAAGAAGAACGCGGACACTGATGAGCCGGAGTCATCAGTTCAAACACGGTCACGGGCTCGTTCTCTGTCGGGTTGATCGACGCATGGCCGTGGTTCGCCATTTCCGTTCGCTGCTCAGTCGAGCGGCCATGCCACCGAATCGGCGAGACGGTCGGCCTCGGACGCGTCGACGGGAGCGGGCTCGACACTGTGTTTCCCGGTGTGCCGTGCAGCTTCGCGCCACCATGGCGTCACCGGCCGCCGCTCAGCGGGTTCGACAGCACAGCCGAGTTGCGGCAGCAGCAGATGCGCCCGGTCTGGATCGGCCAGCGAGAGCAGGGTTTCCACCGGTTCGTCCCAGGCATGCGTGGACAGCGCGAACGTGCCCCAGTGCACCGGCATCAGTACGCCGCCGCCGAGCATTTCGTGTGCCGTCAGCGCATTGGCCGGCCCAAGGTGTATGTCGCCCCACGAGGGATGGAACGCGCCGACTTCCAGCATCACCAGATCAAACGGGCCGAGCCGGTCGCGAATGCTTTCGTATTCATCGGTGAGGCCGGTGTCGCCGCTGAAGAAGACACTGTGCCGTTCGCCTTGCATCACCAGCGACGACCACAGCGTGAGATTGCGATCCTTCAATCCGCGCCCGGAGAAATGCTGCGACGGCGCGGCGGTGATGCTCAAGCCGGTACCCGGTATGCAATGGCTCTGCCACCAGGCCAGCTCGGTGATGCGCTTGGGTGCGATACCCCAGGCTTCCAGATGGGCGCCGACGCCGAGCGAGGTGACGAAGGGGACGTTCGATTTCGCCAGCGCGCGGATGGTCGGGTAGTCCAGGTGATCGTAATGATCGTGCGAGATCACCACCGCATCGATCGGTGGCAGGTCGCGCAGGCTCACCGGTACCGGCTGGAAGCGCTTCGGTCCGAGCAGGGCGAAGGGCGAGGCGCGCTGACCCCACACCGGATCGGTCAACACGCGCCAGCCATCGATCTCCAGCAGCACGGTGGAATGGCCCAGCCAGGTGGCGCGCAGCCCGCTGGCCGGCGGTTTCAGCCACGTGCTGCGCGGATCGTCGGCGGGCAACGGCGCCGGCGGCGTGCGATCCGGGCCGCCACAGACAAAGTCGCGCAGAGAAGGTCGTTGTGCAGCCGCATCGCGCAAACCGGGCAACACCGGATGGATGTTGCGCAGCCGCTCGCCGTCCCACAGCGGCAGATCGTGCAGGCGTTCGAGACGTTCGCCCTGGGCGGGCTTGCCGAAAGATCGCATGGGGAGGTTCCTGTGGCGTGGGCGGCAGCCAGAGGGATGCGCGCTGTGGCGGCGCAATTCAAGGGCTTGCGCATACCTTCCTGATGCTCGTCAGCGCAGATGCCCGAACAGCATGGCGATGTAGGTGAGCAAGACCACCACGCTGAAAGGCAACAGAGCCTTGTGGCACCACTCGCGCGAATTCAATGCGCCGACCAGCGACCCGGCGATGAAGATCAGTTGGAAACCCAGGTTGAGCGGAGCCGGCAAGCTGCCGTTGAGAACGGCATCCTTGGAGATGCTGATCGAGCTCAGCAAGATCAGCAGGCTGAAGAACCAGCGGTGATTTTCGTAGTAGTGCGTACGCAGGTCGACCGAGCCCTCGATGCCGATATCCGGCAGCACGAGCCCGGCCAGCAGGTACAGCGGTACGGTTTGCGCCAGCACGGTTGCAAAGCCGAGGAAGCTCCACTCATGTCGAAAACGCAGGTCGTACATCGCCCACCAGACCTGCACGTCGAGCACCAGTAGCAACATGGCCCAGGCCACGCTCGGCCAGTACATGCGAACGCGCGTCCGCGCCAGCATCAGCCCGCGAAACCCCTGCAGAACCTGAGTGATCGCGAACCCCAGAATGATCGACAACAGTACGGAAAGGTAGCTGAATGCGTCCATGGCTCGGTTTCGTTCGGAGGGACGGAATGGTGCGATGGGCCAGTGTTTCGCAGGCCCATCCTGACCGCCATTGTATGGGGTCGGTGCAAGAGGTGCCGAAGCCTGTCCAGCCTTTCGCCACCGGCTGAAGCCGGACATGTGCGCCCTGCATGAGGATGTCAGAGACGCTCAGCCGCGCCAGTTCGCATGGGACTCCCAGAATGCCACCGCGCGCCGGTACGCCGCGCGATCCAGCGGCACGCCCGAGCCGCCTTCGCCCACGCCCAGCGCATTGCGCAGCATGGTGATCGGCACCATCGGAATCTCTTCCGGTTCGACCGTGTAGAGACAGCCGACCACGCCCCAGTCGGCGTCGATGGGAGAGCCTTCCCTGGCCAGTTGCTCGCGACTGTAGAGAATCGGCAGCAGATAGTTGGCGACGGGTGGATCGATACCATCGAACCAGCGCACCAGCACGGGCAGTTCATCGCTGCTGCGGGCCTCGTAGGCCGAGCGCAACAACGGGCGGTTGGCGTCGGTGATGGGCACGGCGGTGCAGCGGGTGGTGGTCCAGTTGCGATGCACGTGCAGGCGGCAGAACGGCGCATAGCCAGCCAGCACGTTGAGGGGTGTTTCGGTGTTGAGTCGCTGCTCGAACTCGTCGGCGCTGCAATCCTGGATGGCGCTGGGTCGGCTGGCGTGCGGGAACAGGCGGGTGCGGGCAAAGGAGGTCAGGATGATGGACATGGTGGTCGCGAGTGATGGTTCGCCGCGAGAGTAGCGCGTCAGAGCGTCAGCGGATTGACTTCGTTGACCCCCTTTATTGAACGGTGGCGTGTGAATGCGCTCGGCACCTGGCCCGGCACAGGCCAGATCCATCAGCGTCAGGCGCTTGCCTCGAAACCTCGCTTCGATGACCTCATGCCACGACCGATGGCGCAGCGCATCGAACGCCGGTGTGTTGTTCGAACTACTTTGCAATAATGCAACGTCGGGCAGGGTGGGGCCTTCGGCGACTTCGCGACCATCAATGGCCGCCTCTTGCGTGGGATCGCACAAACGCCAGCGGGTCGGGGCGATCCTCGGGTTGAACGACAATCATGTCTGGAAACGACGAATCGAAAGGAGAAAATCGATGGCGCTGAACGAGGAGTTGAGCTGGGCCGAGGTAGGCGATATTTCCACCGGAGGCTCCGGCAAGGTAAGGGATGCGTTTCAACTGCTGTTCGGCGAGCCGACCAAGGAACGTCTGCAAGCGGGTATCGCGTTGTACAAGTTCAATGGCTTCAACACGCTTGGCCAGGGAGTGATTACGGATGCCACGCCGGTATCGCCGTGGTGGAGTCCGGTGCTTCCGTTCAAGCACGATGCCGGGCTGACCCAGCGCATTGCCATTGCGCAGCTGAATGGCGTCTCCTTCCGCGAATGGGGGCGGCTGACGTCGGTGATCAAGGAGGACTGGAGCTCCATGGCATGGCTGCTCACGCTCGAACTCAAGGAGGATGTCTATGGCTGGTTCGGCGGCTTCAAGGGAATGAGTCGCTTCGACGATCCGACAAAATCGAAGCGGGACAGCTCGGTCGAGGCCAAGGGCAAGTCAAGCAATCTGCCCGGTGGCGGAACCCAGTTTTATATCCCGAACCTGACCGTCGGCATGATCCGGACGCATTCGTTCCGACCGTTGTAACGGCCTCGGCGCCCTTGCCGCGGCCGGCTTCGCGGGTCGCGGCATGGTGTTGAATTTTCGATGCTGCAGCAAGCGGATAGATCAACCCTTGATCGGTTGTCGCGTAGTCTCACGCCACAAACTGCAATCGCGCCAACTCCGCATACAGGCCGCCTTCGGCCAGCAGACTCTCATGCGTGCCCTGGGCGATGATGCGGCCGCCGTCCATCACCACGATGCGGTCGGCGCGTTGCACGGTGGCGAGGCGGTGGGCGATGACGAGGGTGGTGCGGCCCTTTTCGAGGCGTTCGAGTGCCTGCTGGATCGCGGCTTCGGATTGCGCATCGAGTGCCGAGGTGGCTTCGTCGAGCAGCAGCAACGGGGCATCGCGCAGGATCGCGCGGGCGATGGCCACGCGCTGGCGCTGGCCGCCGGAGAGGCGCACGCCGCGTTCGCCCATCTCGGCATCGTAGCCATTGTCCAGTGCGCCGATGAATTCGTGTGCTTCGGCGGCTTTTGCCGCTTCGATCACTTCCGCGTCGCTGGCGTCCTGACGACCGAAACGGATGTTGTCGGCGGCGCTGCCGCTGAAGATGACGGTTTCCTGCGGCACCAGTGCGATCGCGCCGCGCAGGTCGGGCAGGGCAAGTGCGCGAAGGTCGACGCCGTCGAGTTTCACCGTGCCGGATTGCGGGTCGTAGAAGCGCAACAGCATGGCGAACACGGTGCTCTTGCCCGCGCCGGACGGGCCGACCAGGGCGACGGTCTGGCCCGGTTCCACATGCAGGCTGAAGCCTTCCAGCGCCGCCGTATTCGGCCGGGTCGGATAGTGAAAGGTGACGTTGTCGAACTGCAACGCACCGTGCGCAGGCGAGGGTAACGCTTGCGGTTGCACCGGGGCGGTGACCGCGGGCTGCTCGGCCAGCAGTTCGCCGATGCGCTCCATCGCGCCGGCCGCGCGCAGCACATCGCCCCAGACTTCGGACAGGCCAGCCACCGAACCGGCAGCGAAGATCGCATACAGCACGAACTGGCCCAGCACGCCGGCGTCCAGCGTACCGGCCAGCACATGACGGGCACCGGCCCACAACACCAGGGTGATGGCACCGAACACCAGCACGATCACCGACATGGTGAGCAGGGCGCGCATGCCGATGCGCCGGCGTGCGGTGGCCAGCGCGCGATAGATGGCGTTGGCGTAGCGGTTGCTCTCGATCGCTTCGCGCGCATACGCCTTCACCGCGGTGGAGGCGTTGAGGGTTTCATTGGCGATCGCGGCCGCGTCGGCGAGGCGATCCTGGCTGGCCCGCGAGAGCTTCTGCACACGCCGGCCGAACAGCAGGATCGGCAACATCACGGCGGGAATCACCAGGGCGGTGAGCCCGGCCAGCGAAGGCGCGGTCCACACCATCGCCACCGCGGCGCCGACCAGCATCACGGCACTGCGCAGCGCCACCGACACGCCGGAGCCGACCAGCGCCTGCACCACTTCGGTATCGGCGCTGAGACGCGAGGTGAGTTCACCGACACGGCTCTTCTCGAAGAAGCCCACATCGAGGCGGATCACATGCGCATACAGTGCATCGCGCAGCGAGGCCAGCGAGCGTTCGCTGAGCAGGGTGATGCAGAAGTAGCGCGCCGCGGTGGCGAAGGCGAGTACCAGTGCCACCACGAACATGCCCAGGAAGGTTTCGTTGATCACCGCCAGGCTGGAGTGACCGAAGCCCTTGTCGATGATGTGGCGAAACGCCATCGGCAGCACCAGCGACGCGCCGGAGGACATCGCCAGGAACACCAGCCAGCCGATCGCCAGCATCTTGTGCGGCTTGATGAAGGGCCAGAGCTCACGCAATGCACCGATGCGACGGGCAGGCTTGGGCGTCTCGGCAGTCGTGTCGCTCATGGAATCTCGCAGGCTGTTTCATCGGGTGCGCGGGGCACGCAAGCACTGGAGATGGGGGGCGATGGGGGCGATTCAATCCGGCGCAGGCCTCCAGTACGCCTGGTGGAAGCATCTTGGTCTGAAGCGTCAGCAGCGCCCATGCCGTGGCGATGGTCTGTCAGTCGAGCCGCTTTGCCGCGCTGCGCCCGCGCGTGATATCGCTGATCAGCAATTCGGCTTCGTCCAGCCGGCTGTCTGGCAGGCTCAGTCGCAGGTCGACACCGTCGGCACCGAACTGTTCGTGTTCGATCTCGGCCTGAAGATCCTTCAGCCGCGCCTTGAGCAGGGCCAGCTCGGGAAACAGGCAATGCACGCCGAGACGCGTCATCGCCACGATCATCACGCGTTCGGCCATGCGCAGGCATTCGGCGGCGGTACCGCCATAGGCGCGGGCCAGCCCGCCTGCGCCGAGCTTGATGCCGCCGTACCAGCGGGTGACCACCACCACGACACGGTCCATGCCCTGGCCTTCGATCGCTTGCAGGATCGGCCGGCCGGCGCTGCCACCGGGTTCGCCGTCGTCGTTGAAGCGATAGTCCAGGCCGATGCGCCAGGCCCAGCAGTTGTGGGTGGCCAGCGGATCGCTGACTTCGCGGAGCCAGGCCAGTGCCTGTTCGGACGAGCCGACCGGTGCGGCCTGGGCGAGAAAGCGGCTTTTCCTGATCTCCTGCTGCTGACGGCAGATGCCAACCAGGGTCGACAACGTATCGCTCATGGTTCCTGCAGCAGCGAACGCAGCTCGGCCGGAAGTTTCCATTGGGGATGCGCCTGATGGAACGCTTGCAGCCGTTGCCTGGCCTCGACGCTGCGTTGCTGCTGCACGAGTTGCCGGATCTTTGCCAGTTCCTGCGTTGGCGTGTCGGCGGGATTGGCGGCGGTGGTGCTGTCGTCGTCAGGCGCGCTTGCTGCCGGCGGCGCGGGAGGCGCCGGTGCGGCTTCCTGCAGGGCCGTCGCGCTCAACCGTGTCGTCAGCGCGTTGCCCGAGGCCGGTTGCCTGGGCGCGGATGCGGCGCGCTTTTGCATGACCGCCTCGCGGGTGGCCTTGCGCAGGGAGGCATCGGCGGCTGTGCTCTGGCGCTCGGCCAAGGCGAACGGCGCGGTGCCGCTGCGCACTTTCATGCCCGGGGGCAGCGGAGCGGGGGGAGTCATGTTTCCCATCTGCAGGCCTGCGCCGGCGGCCGCCGGCCCGGCGTTCTTGTCGATGGCTGCCGGTGCGGCAACCGCTCGCAACGGTGCTGGCTTCGTTGCTTCGGGAGGCGAGGCGGGTGCATCGGATTTGGCCGTGGCGATGGCGGCGTCTTCCGAAACCGGGGGCGGGGCGGGGGCGGCTTGTCGTGCCGATGATGGCTTGTTCTCCGCGGGCATGCCACGCATGTGCCAGGCCACGCCGGCGACCAGCACCAGGCTGGCGGCACTGCCGAGCGCCAGAACCCAGCGCGGCACGCGGCGGCGTGGGCCGGTATCCAGGCCGATGGAGCCGATGTCACCGGAAGGAACGAACTTGGGATGCACCCAGTCGCCGCGTTCGCGCGGGGCCCGGCGCCGTTCGACTGCCAGCGGGTTGCTGCGGCGGTCCAGCGCCTGCGCCGCGGCCTTCAGCACGGCGGCATCCAGCGCGGGGCCCGGTTCGTCCTGCGGCAATTGCCGGTACAACGCGGCCAGCTCGGTTTCGCCGGGCAGCTGGTCGTCGGTGGCAGGTGGATCGGTCGGTGGCAGGGGTGTGCTCATTCGGCAAGTACTTCACGTAATCGGGTCATGGCGTAGCGCAGGCGCGACTTCACCGTCTCGCGGACGGTGCCGGTCACACTGGCAATTTCCTCCAGGCTCAGCTCCTGTTCCAGCCGCAGCAACACGGCGATGCGTTGTTCGTCCGGCAGTTGCCCGATCGCTCGTTGCAGGCTGCGGCGGCGCTCAAACTCGGAAAGCGCATGTTCGGGTTGTTCGCGTTCCGGGGTGGCGACATTCGCCAGCGCGAGGTCGGCTTCGTCACCGCCAGCCATCGGCCGTTGCCGGCGGCTGGCGTCGATCATCAGGTTGTGTGCGATCTGCAGCAGCCAGGTGCTGAACCTGGCCTGCGGCTGATAGCGCGTCCGCGCGCCGATCACCCGGCTCCAGGTTTCCTGGAACAGCTCGTCGGTGCGGTGCGGGTCACGCACACTGCGCAGCAGAAACCGGTACAGCATGCCGCGATGACGCGCATACAACGCTTCGAACGCGGCGAGGTCGCCGTGCGCATAGGCAAGCATCAGCTGGGCATCGGGATCGACTGCGGCATCCATGGGAGAGCAGGGTAAGTCAAATCGCGGGCGACCGGGTAGGTGGCGCGGGTTCACTACGGCGCCTGGCCCTGATTCCGGCCCCGCCAGCTGGACGCGGCGGGGGAAGATGGCAGCAGGGAGGCGGGCTGCGATCATCACGGCGATGCACCTGGCGAGGCCGGAAGACTCAACGTGCGGCGGTATCGCGTGCAGTGCGGACAGGTGTGGCCAGGCCTTCGGCCAGTTTCACCAGTTGCACGAAACCGGCACGGTAGCCGTCGGCGTCGTTGCCACGCGCGCCGTTGGCCAGCGCGGCGATCTGCGCGTAGCCGTAGCCATCCAGATACTTGCCGCCACGCAGCGCATCGGCGAAGGCGGATACGGCGGCGGCATAACGCAGGCGCGTGCTGGGCTCTGTCGCCGGTCGGCTGGCGATCGGTCGTTCGATCAGCCGGCTTCCGTTCTGCCCCGGCAGCTTGTAGCGCAGGCGCAGGAAGGCCAGTTCGTTGCCGCTGCTCCCGGCCGGCTCGGCATGGCTGCCGTAGCGCAGCGGATCGATGCGTGCAGCGGTCGAACCGGTTCGGGTGATCTCGTAGATCGCGGTGACGTTGGCGCCCGCACCGATGTCGCCGGCATCGACCTTGTCGTTGTTGAAATCCTCGCGTTTCAACATGCGCTTTTCATAGCCGATCAGGCGGTATTCCTGCACTTGTCGCGGATTGAACTCGACCTGGATCTTCACATCCCCGGCAATCGTCAGCAGGGTGGCGGACATCTCGTCGACCAGCACGCGCCGGCCTTCCTGCAGGCTGTCGATGTAGTGGTGACTGCCGTTGCCGACGTCGGCCAGCATCACCGCCATCGCGTCGTTGTAGTTGTCACGGCCGAAACCCAGCGTGGTCAGCGCCACGCCGCTGTTGCGGTGATCCTCGATGGTGGTCTTCAGCGCTTGCTGGTCGACCGTGCCGACATTGAAGTCGCCGTCGGTGGCCAGGATCACCCGGTTTACCCCGCCCTTGATGAAACCCTGCTCGGCTTGCGCGTAGGCCAGTTCGATGCCGGCGCCGCCGTTGGTGGAGCCGCTTGCACCGAGGCCGTCGATGGCCGCGTCGATGGTGGCGCGCCGGCTGCCGGCGGTGGAGGCGAGGGCGACGCCGGCGTAACCGGCATAGGTGACGATGGCAATGCGATCCCGAGGGCGGAGTTCGCGCACCAATTGTTTCAGCGATGCCTTGAGCAAGGGCAGCTTGTCAGGTTCATTCATCGAGCCGGAGGTGTCGATCAGGAACACCAGGTTGGCGGCGGGAATCTGCGCCTTCGGCACGCGGTAGCCCTGGATGCCGACCAGCAGCAATTGCCGCTGCGCATTCCATGGTGCCGGCGCCAGTTCGGTGGTGATGCTGAAGGGTTGCTCGGGATCGGCCGGCGGGGTGTAGCCGTAGTCGAAGTAGTTGGTGAATTCCTCCGCGCGCACCGCATCGGCCGGCGGCAACTGGCCAGCGTTCAACATGCGGCGCACGTTGGTGTACGAGCCGGTATCGACATCGATGCTGAAGGTGGAGACGGGCTGTTCGCTGGCCCGTTGCACCGGGTTGGTGTCGTGGTGCGTGTAGTTCTCGCGGTTGATGTCCCCGGGCCAGGGCTGCACGGGCATCGGCATGTAGGCGATGCCGGCCATGCGCTTCGCTGCCGGCGCATGGGCCACTGCCGCGACGGGTGCGGATGGCGCTGCCAGCTCGTTCAGCATGGGCGGCGCTGCCGAACGATCCACCCTTCCATCGGCCTGGCGTTGGCTTTTGTCGTTGGCAGGTGCCGGTTTCACCGCACGTGGTTCGACGACGAGCGCCGGCGTGGCGTCGCGGTCATGTTTGCGCCCGCTGGCTTCGTGTCCGGGTCTGGGCGCGCTGCAGCCGGTGATGATCACCAGCCATCCCAGCAACAGGCTGCGCAGCAGGGTTTTCAGTTTCATGCGACGTTTCTCCGCTCCGGTGGTGGAAGATGAAACGCGGCGGAAACGGAAACGGGGTCAAACCCGGCGTGGCGCGGTAGCATGACGATCCTGTGCGGCATCCACCCGGAATGACATGATCAACAATGACGTTTTGCGCTCCATCCGCTACATGCTCGATCTCAGCGACGGCAAGGTGGTCGAACTGGTCCACCTGGCTGACGCCGGTGCGCCGATCGTCAAGGAGGACGTGCAGGCAATGCTGAAGAAGGATGGCGAGCCCGGTTACGTCGAATGCAGCAATCAACTGCTGGCGCTGTTTCTCGACGGGCTGGTGTTCCATCGGCGCGGCAAGGACGAAAGCCGGCCGTCGCGCCCGCCGGAAAAGCGCGTCACCAACAACGTGGTGCTGAAGAAATTGCGCGTCGCGTTCGAGCTGAAGGACGTCGACATGCACGAGATCCTGGAATCGGTGGACTTCCCCGCCACCAAGCCCGAGCTCAACGCCCTGTTTCGCCAGCCCGACCACAAGAATTTCCGTCTGTGCGGCGATCAGCTGCTGCGGAATTTCCTGAAGGGGCTGACGATGCGGGTGCGTGGGGACGGTTGAGCACGACATGACGAAGCCGGACGATCGGGAAACCGAAATACTCGACCTCATCAATGCCGCGATGCATCAGACGTTCACGATTTCATCTCGTCACCGGCATTCACCGTCGCCTTGCGCTCCTGCTTGCCCCAGGCGACCGACGGACCGCGGATGGCCGTCCATACCGAACGCACCACCACGTAGTACATCAGCTGGCGGTAGCCGAAGCGTTGCAGCACCAGCCACCACATCAGGCTCCATTTTTCCTTTTTCTCCATCGCGAAGGCCAGCGCCGAGGCACCCAGGTCGACGGCCATGAAGGCGGCGTAGAAGATCAGCATCTTGATCAGGTTGGTGTCGTCGAACTGGCCGCGATGCTGCAGGTAGTCGAGGCCGGTGGCGATGATTTGCCAGACCAGCACCAGGTCGATCAGCGGCGACACCACCGAGAACAGGATCTGGAACAACCACACCTGCGGCAGCGCGATCATGCCCAATGCGCCGTAGCGCGGGCGGAAGGTGGCATCGCGATGCTTCCACAGGCATTGCAAGGTGCCGTAGGACCAGCGGAAGCGCTGCCGGGCCAGGCCGCCAGCGCTGTCGGGTGCCTCGGTCCAGGCGATGGCTTCGGCATCGAACAAGGTGTGGTAACCGGCCTTCTGCACGGCCAGGGTGAGATCCTGATCTTCGGCAAGGGTGTCGGCCGGGAAGCCGCCAAGTTGTTCCAGCGCTTCGCGGCGCCAAGCCCCGACGGCGCCGGGCACCACGGTGATCGCGCCGAGCGCGGCCAGGGCGCGGCGTTCCAGGTTTTGGGCCGTGATGTATTCCAGTGCCTGCCACACGGTGATCAGGTTGACCCGGTTGCCGACCTTGGCGTTGCCGGCGACGGCACCGACCTTGGGGTCGGCGAACCAGCGTACCAGTCGGGAAATCGTCGTTGGCTCGAACTGGGTGTCTGCATCCAGCGCCACCACCACGGCGCCATGGGATTCTTGCAGGGCGGTGTTCACCGCATGCGCCTTGCCGCCATTGGGGATGGTCAGCAGGCGCACGCGCGGTTCGTCGGCGTAGTGCTCGCGTACCTTCGCCGAGGTGGCGTCGATGGAGCCATCATCGACCACGATGATTTCCAGATTCGCATAGCGACTCTTGAGTATCTGGCGGATCGAGCTGACGATCACCTTTTCCTCGTTGTACGCGGGGATCAGCACCGACACCAGCGGCGGTTGGTCGCCCAGCACCGGTACGCTGCGGCGACGTTCGCGCGCGCGGTTGAGCAGGGCAAGTGCACCGAGCAGCAGCAGGCGGCCGAATCCCAGTGCGATCGCGGCAACCAGCAGCCAGCGGATGATGTGGCCGAACAGGCCCAGGGTCAGGAACACCGAACGATCGGCCCAGCGTGACAGCGAACCCGGTGCCAGCGGTGGCATGGTCTGGTCGCGGGTCAACCCGGCCAGGGTCGACACGGTCACGAACTGGTAACCCTCGGCGCGCAGGCCGTCGATGATGCGCGGCAGCGCAGCGACAGTCTGCGCACGGTCACCGCCACCATCATGCAGCAGCACCACCTGGCCCTTGCGGTCGACGTTGCTCGTGACGATGCCGCTCAAGACGTTGTTGACGATGGCGTCGACGCCGGGGCGCTGCCAGTCTTCGGCATCCACATGCAGGCCGACCGATATGTAGCCCATCTTCTGTGCCAGCTCGATCGGCACCAGTTCGTCGGCGGTGGTCGGTTCGGCATCACCGAAGTAGGGCGCGCGGAACAGTCGCATCGAGTGGCCCGTCAGTGCCTCGAACAGGCGCTGGGTGGCATTGAGTTCCAGTGCCACGATAGCGGGCGGACTCTCGCCGAGATTGGGATGGGTGAAGGTGTGGTTGCCGACATCGTGACCTTCAGCCACCTCGCGCTGGACCAGTTTCGGCGACATCTCGGCGTTGGCGCCGATGATGAAGAACGTCGCCGGCACATGTTTGGCCTTGAGGATGTCGAGGATCTGCGGCGTCCACTCCGGGTCCGGGCCATCGTCGAAGGTCAACGCGATCTTGTGCGGCAAGGTGCCGGCGCGCTTGATCACGTACGAGCTGGGCAGGCTGGTGTAGCTTTCGTCGTCGATGCTGCCGTCGTCCTTGTCGAGGCTGAGGCTGCGCGCGCCGGGGGAGGGCTCGGCGGCGATTTCCAGCACTTCGCCCTGGCCCTCGATGTCGATGTCCTCACCCTGGCCGATCGTGCGCAGTTGCGCGGGTGCTGCGGCTCCGTACGGCCGACCCAGCACCGACCACACCGAGGGATCTTCCGAGCCGAGTCGCCACAACGCATACCCGTAGGGCTTGTAGCCGTCGGCATCGTGGATCTGGTTGAACGCGGTGGCGCCGTCGAGGAACCATACCTGGTGCGTGGTGCCGTCGTCCTCGCTGTACGAGAAGTGCGGATTCAGTGAATCGGGGTCGAAACTGATGTCGGCCTGCGCATCGGAGGCACGATCCATCGCATCCTGGAAGGTCAGCGTCTCGGCGGTGCGGCCCTTGGCCCAGTCGTAGCCATAGCTGCCGATGGCGACGATGGTCTGGTCGGGGTCGAGCACCTGCATGCGCTTGTCGAGGGTCTGCTCGAACCAGTCCTCGCCGGCGATGCTGCCGGGGTCCTTGCCGGCCCAGTGCTGGTCGTAGGCCATCAGCAATTCGAAGTCGACGATGTCGGCGTAGCCGGCGTAGTCCCAGCTCGGGTCATCGAAGGGAACCGACAACACGATGCCCCAGCCATGCGGGTCGAAGGCATCGTTGAGTTCGGACAGGAAGGTCTTGAGATCCTTTTGCGAAGCCTCGGGGACTTCCTCGAAGTCGATCGTGATGCCCTGGAAGTGGTAGGCCGCGAGGAACGCGACGATCTGTTCGATGCGTGCCTGGCGCAGGCCCGGGTCGGCCAGCATGCGGGCCAGGCCGGCACCGTCCCAGTTGCCATCCACCGCGTTCTGCAGCAACGGCAGGATCGGGGTGGACGGCTTCTGCGTGCGAATCAGGTTCAAGGCCTTGCTGTCGATGCTGGTGTGCAGGGCCATGTCCGGGCCGCTCAAACTCATCCAGGTGGGGATCACCCAGTCCAGCGTGGGCAGCGTGCGTTTCAGGGACGAATAGCTGCTGTCGTCCCAGTTGACATAGAAGCCGATGGCCAGCGGCCGGTCAGCCGGCTTGTTCAACGAGATCGGTGGGGTGTGGACACCGTTGCCCTTGCTGACATGGGTGCGCGGCGGATGCAGCGCTTTTTGCCGGGCGCGTACCTCGGCGGCGAGTTTTGCCGCCGGCTTGAGCAACTCCGGTGCAGCTGCCTTCACGCCGGTCAGCGCATGCCGGGCCTTGCTTGGGCCGCCCAGATGCAGGCCGTCCATGGTCGGACCCACGAACAGGCTGATGGCGCAGGCCACCACGAACAGCGTACTGATCACGCCTGCAGCCAGGGCGAGTCGCGATACGCGGGCGGCGCGTCGGCCACTGGGGTCGAAGAAGATCGGTTTCTTGTGCATGCTAGTCAGGTTGGCGAACGCCGCTAGGCGTCGTGATTCGGCGTGGGTTGCCTGATGCCTGGTCGGCATGGCATCGGTTCGGCATGCGCAGTATCGCCGATCCGGGTGCCCGCGCCGGAAAGACCCGCCGGGTCGGTCAGCTTGCGTTGGCTATCCTGCCGATCAGTGGCGACGAGGCAAGCGGCCGCTGATTGACCGCCGATCAACACCGGGCTGGATCTCGAAATCGCCATGGCCACCCATGCGCCGGCTATGGGATCACCGGGCCGGGAACCGGCTTGCTGAAATCCTGCGGCGTCAGCGTCTGGACCAGGCGGAAGACGCCTTCATGGATCTTGCGCGGCAGCACCACGTCGAGCACGGTGGTCTGATGGGCGCCGAGCAGGTCGAACAGGTCGTCGCTTCGGGCGCTGTTCGCCAGTGCGTGATGTACCAGTCCGCCCAGATCGAGCGGGTGCACGCTGGCACCATACGGGCGATGGCTGGGCAGCGCCGGACGCAACGTCTTGCGGCTGTTGCGCGGGTCGGCTACCCGGGTGTCGCCGGCGAGCAGGCTGTGATCGAGGAACAGCGAGATCGTGCTGCGCTGTTTCGAGTTGGCCTGTCGGTCCAGCAGGAAACCGCTTGGCATCAGGTCGGCACTGGCCGATGCACCGGCGGTAAGCAGGAAGCTGGCACCGGTGAGTGGCTCGCCGGCCTCGTCGGCCAGTCGCACGATCAGCAGGCTGCGCGGATCGTGGATGTGCACACGCGGTTCGAACGGGCCGGCCGGCTCCAGCTCCACCTTGTCCGCATCGCGCAGGGCGTTTTCGGCGTCGAAGGCATCGCACAGCGCGGCATAGCCGGCAGCATCGCGGATCGACAGGCAGCGCAGGATCGCCTGCACGGTATCGGGGGCCGCATGCGCCATGATGCCGTGGTCATCACCCGAGTGGGATGCGCCGGCGATCAGCTTGAACGCGCAGCGCGGGCCGCGACTGAGGTTGAGTGCCAGCGTGTCGGCATCGCCGATGCCTTGCGGCGACAGCACCGCATGCCGTGCGTTGAGGTTGGCCGCGGCGAGGCGAACGACGCCATCGGAACCATCCTCGCCGGTATAGCTGTTGAGGTGGTCGTACAGTGCGCGATCGGGGCGGTCGCCGATCAGCACGAACTGGAATTGATCGCGCAGCAGCGGGTCTTCGCCGTGGATGTAGTCGAGGTTGAGCAGCAGCGATTCGGCGCTGCCCAGCTCCAGCCAGTCGAGAATGCGCTGGCCCGGTTCCACCCCGGAGAACCACGACTTCAACCGACCCAGCACACCCTTGCCGAGTTGGGCCAGCGCCGATCCGAAGTTTGCCGGCGCCAGCATCACCAGATGGTTGAGCCGCATGGTGCTGTAGATGCCGGGCTTGTCGCGTTGCGCGCGCAGCCATTCGCGCACCACCGGCCCGCCGGTGGAGTGGGTGATGCAATCGAAGCCGGCATCGAGCAGGTGCAGGTCGCGCAGTGCGTGGTCGAAGGCGCGCACCAGGTCGGCCATGGTCACGGCGTCGTCGAAACTGACGTATTCGGACAGCCAGATGTCGGCAAGCGTCAGTGGCATGCCGGCGGCGGCCGCCTGTTGCTGCAACTGTTCCGGCATCTGGCCGTAGGTCGAGGTGCTGGTGACGCTCCAGCCATGGACGAACACGAGAGTAGTCATGGCGCCGCTCCGTGATGTTGTCTTGCGGACTCGGGTGGTCGTGGGCGCTGGCACGATCGGTGTGCCGTCGCCGCTGCGCATCGTCGCTCAGTTCAGGGCTGCAGGGAAGCGTGGGGCCGTCGTGCCGGGATGGCTCGCGCCGCCACATGGGTTACCCTGCGATTCCGCAAACGAGCCCGTTCGCCATGATCTTCACCGTGTTCCTGTTGCTGCTGTTGTTCTGCCTGCTGGCCGCCTGGCGCGGCTGGCGCCGACTGTGCGGCAGTGCCGCGGTGCTGGCGGTGTTGCTGCTGGGGCTGGTGGGTTGCGGGGTGCTGCCGAGGTTGCTGCTGTCGCAGTTGCAGGCACCGTATGCATTGCGCCCCGCGCTGAACTGGGCGCCGCACAATGCGATCGTGCTGCTTACCGGCAACTCGGTCTACGTGCCGCGGGTCGAGGTCGAGCCGAGTCGGAGTGCGTATGGGCGAATTGCCGAGGCGGCGGTGCTTTACCACGCCTGCCGGCAAGCGCAGGTCAGTTGCAAGCTGCTGGTCAGTGGTGGTGATCCGGCACGCATGGAGATGCCACTGGCGATGGCCTATGGCCGGGTATTGCGCCAGCTCGGTGTGCCGGCGGCGGATCTGGTGCTGGAGTCGCGCAGCAACAACACCTGGCAGAACGCCCAGTTCAGCCGGCCGTTGCTGGCGGCGCTGGGAGCGCCGCGGGTCTGGCTGGTCAGCTCGGCCTGGCATTTGCGTCGCAGCATGATCTACTTCGACCACTTCGGTATCGGCAGCACGCCGGTACGAGCGGACTATCTGCGTGCGACGATCAGTGCGTGGCCATCGGCATCCAATTTCGTGCTGACGGATATCGCATTGCACGAATACCTGGGCATGGCTCGCTATTACGTCTACAACGCCCTGGGCAGAAATGCGCCGAAGTTGCCGCTGCTGGTGCCGGCGAAGCAGGTGCAGACCACTGCCGGAGCAGTGGTCCACCCGACTCAGGCAGCCTTGCCGAGCGAGGCAAGGTCAATCACGAAGCGATAGCGCACGTCGCTCTTCAGCATCCGTTCGTAAGCGTCGTTGATGTCCTTGATGTCGATCATCTCCACGTCGCAGGTAATGCCGTGCTCGGCGCAGAAATCCAGCATTTCCTGGGTTTCGGCGATGCCGCCGATCAGCGAACCGGCAAGCGAGTGGCGGCCGAAGATCAGGCCGCCCGCATGCAGGGGAGGATCGATCGGTTCGACCAGGCCGACCAGCACGTGCACGCCGTCGATCTTCAGCGTGGCCATGTACGGATTGAGATCGTGCTGATGCGGCACGGTGTCGAGAATGAAGTCGAACCGGCCGGCGACGGCCTTCATCTGTGCCGGATCGGTCGAGAGCACCACATGATCGGCACCGAGTCGGCGTGCCTCATCTTCCTTGGACGGCGAACGGGTGAACAGGGTGACCTCGGCGCCGAGCGCCTTGGCGAACTTCAGGCCCATGTGGCCGAGGCCGCCAAGACCCACCACGGCGACCTTGTGGCCCTTGCCGATTTTCCAGTGCCGCAGCGGCGACCATGTGGTGATGCCTGCGCACAGCAGCGGCGCTGAGGACTTCGGGTCCAGCTTGCCCGGGATGCGCACGACGAACTTGTCCGATGCCACGATCCGTTCGGAATAGCCACCGAAGGTGGCCAGGCCATCGTGCCTGTCCTTGCCGTTGTAGGTGAACGTGGCGCCCTCGGCGCAAAACTGCTCCAGCCCCTGTTCGCAGGCCGCGCAATGCTGGCATGAATCCACCATGCAGCCCACGCCGACCATATCCCCGACCTTGAAGCCGGTGACGTCGCCGCCCACGCCGCTGACCCGGCCGATGATCTCGTGGCCGGGCACGATCGGGTACGTGCTGCTTTGCCACTCGTTGCGAGCCAGATGGATGTCGGTGTGGCATACCCCGCAATACATGATGTCGATCACCACATCATCCGCGCGCGGGTCACGACGCTCGAATCGGTGCGGGGCCAGCGGCGTGGTGGCCGATTGTGCGGCATAGCCGCGGATATTCATGGTCATCGGAGTTCCTTGGTAGTGAAATCGGGCGACGGCAGACATGTGCAGGCGGCTCAGGATTCGCGCATCACCATCAGGCGGATCTCGGTCATGTCCTCGATCGCGTAGCGTAACCCTTCGCGGCCCAGTCCGGACAGCTTGATGCCGCCGTACGGCATGTTGTCCACCCGGAAGCTGGGGATGTCGTTGACCACCACGCCGCCTTGCTCGAGTTCGTTCCAGGCGCGCATCGCGTGGTCGAGGCTGTCGGTGAAAATGCCGGCCTGCAAGCCGAAATCGGAGTCGTTGACCAGCGCAATCGCGTCGTCGAACCTGTTGAACGGGGCGAGCAGGGCGAACGGGCCGAACGCCTCCATGCGATTGGCCTTCGCGTTCGCCGGCACGTTTTCCATCAGGGTGGCGTCGAGCATGCTGCCGTTGCGCTTGCCGCCACAAAGAATCTTGCCGCCGGCCTGCTTCGCTTCAAGGATCCAGCCATGCAGGCGTTCGGCGGCGGCTTCGTCGATCATCGGGCCGAGGAACACGTCTTGCTGCTTCGGATTGCCGGCCTTGAGCTTCTTCGTGGCGGTGACCAGCTTGTGCTTCAGCGCGTCATATACATCGGCATGCGCGTAGATGCGCTGCACGCCGATGCAGCTCTGGCCGGACTGGTAGAACGCGCCGAACACCAGTCGCTCGACTACCTTGTCGAGTTTCGGCCCCTGATCGGCATCGATGATGCAGGCGGCGTTGCCACCCAGTTCCAGCACGACCTTCTTGCGGCCGGCGCGAGCCTTGAGCTCCCAGCCGATCTGGCCACCGGTGAACGAGAGCAGATGGAAGCGTTCGTCCTCGACCAGCGGGGCTGCATGTTGGCCATCCAGCGTGAGGATCGAGAACGCGCCCTCCGGCAGGTCGGTTTCCGCCAGTACCTCGCCGATGATCAGCGCGCCGATCGGCGTTTTCTCGGCCGGCTTCAGCACGAACGGACAGCCGGCGGCAATCGCCGGCGCGACCTTGTGCGCCACCAGGTTCAGCGGAAAGTTGAATGGCGTGATGAACGAGACCGGCCCCAGCGGCACCCGCCTGGTGTAGCCGTGATAGCCGTCCAGTCGGGAGGCCAGTTCCAGATTCAGCGTCTCGCCGTTGATGCGTACCGCTTCCTCGGCCGCGATCTGGAAGGTCTCGATCAACCGGGTCACTTCGCCGGCGGCATCCTTGATCGGCTTGCCGGCCTCGATGCACAAGGCCTCGGCCAGTTCGCCGCGACGTTCGGCAAAGCGCCTGGCGCAATGTTGCAACACCGCCTGGCGTGCCCACGGCTTGAATTCGCGCATCGGCCGGGTTGCCTTCACCGCCGCGGCGATCGCCTTCTCGACGGCTTTTGCGTCCGGCACCGCGACGCGCGTGGCGATCTTGCCGCTGTACTTGTCTCGCACGGCCAGATCGGTGTTGGGCTGTTGCGGTTTGTTGGCCAAGTAGTAGGGGTAGGTTTTCTTGAGCATCTTTGGCGCCTTGTGCAAGATTGCACAAAGCATAAAGGTGCAAGCTGTTCAGCGGGTGTGAGTTGTTCGACGTGAGCACGGCATGCAGCAAAAACATGTGCTCCTGAGCTTCTCTCGCTTGCGTTCCCATCAGCGTTCGGGCTGCCGCACAGCGCCAAGCAATCACGCAGTGAAACCTTGTCGTTCACCTGCTAAATGCTACGATTCTAGACCTGAAAACTCATGTCGCCGCCTCCCGCGCTTGGCGGTACGTTGGAACTACCACAGTTCAACGTCGCCCAGCGACAGGAGGCAGCCATGTCACTTTACGCAGCGATCGATCTGCATTCCACCAACAGCGTGCTGGCCGTGCTCGACGAGGCCGACCGGCCATTGCGGCAATGCCGCTTGCCCAATGACTTGCCGGCC
>DATMTH010000140.1:0-16815 GCA_035564915.1 Rhodanobacter sp. | reverse complement strand
CGGTGAATCCCTGTCGCTTGGGTACGATGACAAGGCCGCTTAACCCTGTTTGATTTACACGCTGATTTACACGTACCACTTGAAAGTGGCGCCCGAAGCTGGACTCGAACCAGCGACCCCCTGATTAACAGTCAAGTGCTCTAACCAGCTGAGCTATTCGGGCGGCGTGAGCTGCGTAGTTTGTCGGCGCTGTGACGAGCTGTCAAGCCATTGACGACGGATTCGCGCACATTTCAGTGAGTCACCACGCGATAGCACGGTACATAGGCCGCGCCACCGGGCAACTTCATGCGGTGCTGCCCGACGAACGCCTGCAGCAGCTTGTCCAGCGCGCGCATGATGTCTGCATCGCCATCGATGTCGAACGGCCCGTGCTGCTCGATCGCGCGCACACCTTCTTCCTTCACGTTACCCGCAACGATGCCGGAGAACGCGCGCCGCAGGTCGGCCGCCAACTCGTGCAGGGGGCGGCCATGATGGATCTGCAACGCGCCCATCGCTTCGTGGGTCGGTCGGAACGGCTGCTGGAATTCCAGCGGAATCCGCAAAGCCCAATTGAAGAAGAACGCATCCTTGGTGTCGAGCCGGTTTTGGCGCACCTTGTCCAGGCCCTTGACCATGGTCTTGGCCACCTTTGCAGGATCGTCCACGATGATCTGGTAATGCTGCGCCACCTCGTCGCCCAGGCTCAGGCGCAGAAAGCGATCGATCTGCTCGAAATAGGCAGCGGACTCGCGCGGGCCGGTGAAGATCAGCGGAAACGGGATGCCGACGTTGTCCGGGTGCAACAGGATGCCAAGCAGGTAGAGGATCTCTTCGGCCGTGCCGACGCCACCGGGGAAAACGATGATGCCGTGCCCCATGCGCACGAACGCCTCCAGCCGCTTCTCGATGTCCGGCATGATCACCAGATGATTGACGATCGGGTTGGGTGACTCGGCGGCGATGATGCCTGGCTCGGTAATGCCGATGTAGCGGTTGTGCCGGCGCCGCTGCTTGGCATGCGCGATGGTGGCGCCCTTCATCGGCCCTTTCATGGCACCGGGGCCGCAGCCGGTGCAGATATCCAGCCCGCGCAAACCAAGCTGGTAACCGACCGATTTGGTGTAGAGGTATTCGTCACGCGATATCGAATGACCGCCCCAGCAGACCACCAGGCTGGGATCGATATTCGGCTTCAGGATGCGCGCATTGCGCAGGATCTCGAACACGCCCTGGGTCAGCGCAGCGGAACCGTCCAGCTCGGCGCCGATCTGTTCCAGCTGGGTCGACACGTAGACGATGTCGCGCACCACGGCAACCAGCAACTCGTTGATGCCGCGGATGATCTGCCCGTCCACGAACGCCTGTGCCGGTGCATTCGACAGCTCGATCTTGATGCCTCGATCCTGCTGCAATACCTGGATATCAAAATCGGGATATTGCTCCAGCATCGCGCGAGGATCGTCGCTGATATTGCCCGAGGTAAGCACGGCCAGCGCACACCTGCGCAACAACACGTGCAGACCGGAGTCGCTGGCGCCACGCAGCTTGGCCACTTCGTTGCGCGACAGGATGTCCAGGCCGCCAATCGGGGATATGCGCGCGCTGACGGTAGTTCTGGGGGTATCTGATGCTTGGGATTGACTCATTACGGTAAATCTCCAGCCGCTGACGGCGACGCTGCCTCATGCAGTGCCGTGGCGGGCCGGTTAGCTTCCCGCGCGAACATGGGCAGGTCAAGGTGAAAAAAAAACCGGCACCCTCGAGGGCACCGGCTTTTTTGTCATGCATATGACTCGATCAGAACTTGTACTTCACCGTCAGCTGTACCGCCCAACGCTGGGCGAGGTCGGTGGGATAGGTGGAGGTGGGTACCTGCTGCGGATCGTAGTTGCCGTTGCTGTCGATGTAGCTGCTGCAACTCTTCGCCCCACCGCAACTGATGTCGTAGATGTACTTGCCATTCGCATCCACACCGTAGAAATCAGCCAGGTTGCGATAGCCCGGGAAGTTGGCGCGCTTCTCGATGCCCCAGTGCTTGTTCAGCAGGTTGGTGAAGTTGTAGAGATCAAGCTTGATGACGCCCTTGTTGCCCTTGAAGATGCCCGGAATCTCCTGACTGAAACTCAGGTCGATCTGATTGAGCCAACCGGCACGATCGCCGTTGCGACCAGCGATCTGTCCCTGGTGATACTTCAGGTAGTCATTGGTCTTGATGTAGGTATAGAACTGTTCGATCAGCTTGGGATCGGTACCCGCGCGGAACGAGACATCGCCTTCCTTGGGAATATAGACCAGGTCGTTGACGACTCCGTCGCCATTGGCATCATTGCCGAAGCTCCAGCTGTACGGCGACGCATTGTGTCCGTCGTAGAACACGCTGGCGCTGGTGGTGTAGTTGCCGAAGAACCGATGCTGCCAGTTCAGCCCGGCGATGACACGACGTGGAATCGAGTAGTTCGACGGGCTCGCCCTGTCGACATTGGGGTTGACGATGTAATTGTTGACGTAGTTCGAACGGGCAACGCTGCTGGTGCCGGGGTTCACCTCGGTGGCACGACTGAAGGTGAAACCGACCATGCCCGACCAGGTGTCGGAGAATGGCTTCTTCAAGGACAGCGCAAGACTGTCGGCACTGCCGCTGCCGCTATCAGCCAGGTTGATGGTGCCGTCGGAGAATGCACCGTTGGCGAGATAGCGCGAGTGCTGTCCCTTTGCGCGTGGATCAGCATTCGTCAGCTGGTAATAGGTGAAGCGTCCATCCGGCAAGACACCGGTCGGCGCGCCCACATTCAGGTTCTGGTAGAAGATCGAGTCGCGGACCTTGATGTACTCAAAATCAGCGGTGGCGATCAGGCCCCACCACGGCAACTGCTTGTCGAAGCCGACGCTGAACTTCCACACGCTGGGCAGCCGGAAGCCCGGCGACAAGGTGTTGACCGTCTGCTGACCGGAGCCAACTGCGCCATCGTTCTGGTTGTGCGCGTCCGGGCTGAAAACCGGCAGGTTGACGTTGCACGGCGCCTTCTGCGTCGGGCCACAGTTGAACTGGGTCTGCGTGGCACCCGAGTTGGAGAAGATATTGCCAATCCACACACCCGGCGGGTTGGAAATGAACAGGCCTGCACCACCTCGTATCTGGGTCAGAAGTTCGGTGTCGAAGGTGTAGTTGAACGACACCCGCGGCTGCACCACATTCCCGTGCGGCGTGGTCTGGTTGGTGCGACCGAAGCCGCCAGACGCTGGCGTCCCCGTCTGGCTGACCGGGTCATAGCTGCTACCCACTGGCGCAGCGGCAAACAACGGGTTGTAAATGGGCTTGTCGCTGATCGAAGGCTTGTCGATGCGCACACCGTATTGCAGCGACAGATTGTTGTTCACCTGCCAGGTGTCCTGCAGGAACACACCCCATTGCTTGAGCACGAAATTGGCCGCGACATCGTTGAGGCCTAGACCGTCCGACGGCCGGCTGTAGCGATACTGGTAGTAGTTGCCGGCGGCAAAATTCTCCAGGCCCGTCATGCCGTTACCGTCCTCGAACGTGTAACTGCCGAAGTAATTCTGCAGGAACAGGTTGTAGGTGGTGTCCTTCTCGTAGTCGAAGCCACCCTTGATCGTGTGATCGCCGGCGTAGTAGGTGCCCGCCCACGCGGCACTCAGCGTCTTCACGTCAAGCACGTTGGCCTGATAGGAATAATTGGTGCCGAATTCCACTGCCGCATTACCGTAGCCCACCGGGTAGACGGTGATATCCGGCAGATCGCCACCGGCAACCGGGCTGTTGTTCTTGCTGAACTTGGCGTACGAAAGGGTGGTGTCGGTCGAGAACGAATCCGACCAGTCGTCGTAGAAATGCAGCGCGTAGCTGGTGTTCTTGGTGATCGAGTTGTACCAGCCGCTGGACAGCACCAGCTTGGTACTGCTGCCGCCGATCGTCGGCTTGGCTTCGTGGGTGCTGCTGTAGGTGAAGCTTGCGCGATGGTTGTCGCTGATGTTCCAGTCGATCTTGCCGAGGTAGCGCTTGTCCACCAAGTCGGTGCTGCCACCACCATACGTGCCGATATCGTTGATGCCGTACTTGCTGGCGGCGATATCACGCACCTGCTGGATCTGATCCGGCGTGAGACCGTCAACGGTGACGCTGGCGCCCGAGCCTTCCGGACCGTAAGGACTGCCGCCGCCAATCTGCTTGCTCTTCTCGGCCGACACGAAGAAAAACAACTTGTCCTTGATGATCGGGCCACCGACAGTCGCACCGCCCGTCCACTGGCGATCGAAACCGTTGTAGGTGGCGTCGTTCTCGTTGTTGCCGATCATGTTCTGGTTCTGGAATACGTAATAGACCGAACCGTGGAAATCGTTGGTACCGCTCTTGGTCACCGCGTTGACAGTGGCGCCTACGCCACGGCGGTTCGCCACGTCGTAGTTCGCCGTCGAGATGTTGTATTCCTCGATCGTGTCCTGGGAAATCGGCGTGGCCAGGGTCGGCAGGCCATTGGCGTTCAGGCCGAATGGATCGTTTGCGCTGACCGAGTCGATGGTGACATTGTTGTAGCGGCTGTTCTGGCCGATGGCGGAAAACGAACCTGCCGCACGGTCAGTCACCACGATGCGCGGATCGAGCCGCACGATGTTCTGGATCGAGCGATCCGGTGTCGGCGTGGCTTCGAGTTCGCGACTTGAGACGTTGGTCGAGATGCCTTTGTTGTCCGGCGAGAAGGTCTGCGCCAGTGCGCTGGCCGAAACCTTCACACCTTGCAGGTTGACCGCGTTCTTCGAGTCGGCGCTTGCCGCCATGGTCAGGTTGATCGCCGATTCCTGCGCCAGCTGCAGGTAGACATTGTCGTGCTCTGCCTGACTCAGGCCAGCCTTGGAGGCCGTGATGTCAAACGGGCCACCGACGCGCAAGCCTTGCGCGGTATAGCGACCATCGGCATCCGTGGTCACGATCTTGGTGGTGCCCGAGGGCACATGCACGATCTGCACGGTGGCCCCGGCAACGGCGTTGCCGCTGGAATCCAGCACCCGACCGGCGACCGCCGACGAGGTCACGTTCTGGGCCATGGCCGGCGCCGCCGCAATTAGCGTGGCAATGGCAAGAGGCAGAAGTTTTGCGCGAATTCGGCTATTCATAACTTGATCGACCCTCGAGTTCACAACGAAAGTAATTACGCCACGGATTAGAACGTGACCCTGTCCGGCACGAGCCAGACGATGCAGCAATCCCACTGGGAAACCCCTGCTGGTGCCGTCGGCAACTCGTTACCTGAGACTGCGCCAAGGGCACCCGGCTGGCGATATTTTACCGGAATGCCAACCAGTTGTTAAATGAAGCTTAACGCCATTGTATGACACTTTAATGACCATGACACGTGACTACGGAAATTACGATAATTAATTCAAAATCAGATAGATAGAATAATTTTCCTACTCACGCAGTCATCCAACCATTCGCCGGCGGACGGTTCATGCCGTCACTCAAGGTACGGAGTGCAGGAACGAGGCCACCCCGGACATGAACATCTGTACCGACAAGGCGATCAACAGCATGCCCATCACCCGCTCCAGCGCGGTCAGCACGCTCTCGCCGAGCCAGCGGAACAGGTAGGTGGCACTGAGCAGGATCACCGACGTGGCCAGCCACGCCAGCAGCAAGGCCATCACCCAATCCGCGGTGCGGCCGGGCTGGGTGTTGGTCAACAGCAGCAAGGCGGCCATCGCCGAGGGACCGGCCACGCCGGGAATCGCCATCGGCACGATGAACGGCTCACCCTGTCCCGGTTTGCCGAAGATCCCGCCGCCATCCGCCGGCGGGAACACCATCCGGATGCCGATCAGGAACAGCACGATGCCACCGGCGATGCTGATCGAGTCCGGCTTCAGCTGGAGCAACTCCAGCATGTGCTGACCACCAAACAGGAACGCCAGCAGCACACCCAGCGCAATCAGCAGTTCGCGCACCATCACCCGACGACGACGCCGTGGTGGCACGTCTTTCAGCAGACTGAGGAAGAACGGGATGTTGCCCAGCGGGTCCATGATCAGAAACAACATGATTCCCGCCGACAACGTGGTCATCTGCGTTTCCATTTTGGCTCCGTTGTTGACGCGACTTCCGCCGCGGTAGGGTTGGAGCAGCGTCAGCCGTGATGCTCGCGATCAGCTGGCCGAACTTGCAAAAGCATCGCGGCAGAAGCCGCTCCAACAAGGTATTCGACAGTCTGGATCGGTTCAGTGCGGGCGCAGATCCAGTACCGAGCCGCGCGCGACATGCGCCTGCGCGCCGAGCAGGTAAATGGCCGCCTGGGCGGTCGCCTCGGGGGTCGGCCGCTGCATGATGTCTTCGCCAAAATAGGCCAGGCGACGCAGTGAAGTACGCATCGGCGCCGGCAACATCGCGTGCACGCGCAACGCGCTCTCGTCGGTCTCCTGATGCAGGATCGCCACCAGGCGCTCGAGCGCGGCCTTCGATACGCCGTAGCCGCCCCAGTGCGCACGCTGCACCAGGTCGGGATTGTCCAGCACGAACACCACCGAGCTGTCGGCAGCCCGGGTCAGCAACGGCATGCATGCCTGGGTCAGTGCAAACGGTGCATTCACGTTGACATGCATGGCACGCAGCCAGTCATCCGGCTTGTGCATCGCCAGCGGGGTCAAGCCGGCAAAGCTGGCGGCACAATGCACGATGCCGTCGAGTCGACCGAAATCGCGCTCCAGGCCATCGGCCAGCGCACTGTATTCGCGCGGCGTGGCCACTTCCATGTCCAGCGGGTGAATCACCGGCTCGGCCAGACCCTCTTCGCGCATGGCATCGTAAAGTTTTTCCAGCTGACGTTTGCGCTTGCCACTGATCACCACGGTGGCGCCGGCACGCGACGCCGCACGCGCCACCGCACCGCCCAGGCCGCCATAGGCGCCGGTAACCAGCACCACGCGATCTGCCAGCGTGTCGGCAGAAGGCTGCCACTCAGCTGGCAAGCGAACAACCGGCAGCGTGGTCATGCATTCGCTCCGGCGACGTCGGCAGCCATCCTGGCCAATTCGCCGGCGGCATGCAGGTCTTCGACGATATCGCAGCCACCGAGCAGCTCACCATGAATGAACAGCTGAGGAAAGGTCGGCCAATTGGCGAAATGCGGCAGCGCGGCGCGAAGTTGCGGATCGGCCAGCACGTTCACGGGGTGGAACACCGCGCCAGCCTCGGTCAGTGCGCGGGCCGCGCGACTGGAGAAACCACACATCGGAAATTCCGGCGTCCCCTTCATGAAAAGCACGATGGGATGCTCGGCCAGCATCGTCTTGATTCGTTCGTTGATATCCATGGTCGGCGTTTCATCTTTACAATGCAGGCAGACCGGTATTGTACCAGTCAGCCGTCGGCTGCCGCCGGCAGCGCCGACCTCTCCCCCAGCCACCGTCAAGGAGCCGCTCATGGCCATCGAACTTCCGCCGCTTCCGTACGAAAAGAACGCACTGGAGCCGCACATCTCCGCCGAGACGCTGGAGTATCACTACGGCAAGCATCACCAGGCCTATGTGACCAACCTCAACAAGATGATCGAAGGCACCGAATTTGCCGATGCCGCGCTGGAAGACATCATCAAGAAGTCCTCCGGTGGCATGTTCAACAATGCCGCCCAGGTATGGAACCACACCTTCTACTGGAACTCGATGAAGCCGAACGGCGGCGGCGAGCCCAACGGCAAGCTGGCCGATGCCATCACCAAGGCCTTCGGCTCGGTCGCCAAGTTCAAGGAAGAGTTCAGCAAGTCCGCCGCCGGCAATTTCGGCTCCGGCTGGACCTGGCTGGTGCAGCGCCCGGATGGCTCGCTGGCGATCGTCAACACCTCGAACGCAGCCACCCCGATCACCGGCAGCGACAAGCCGCTGTTCACGGCCGATGTGTGGGAGCACGCCTACTACATCGACTACCGCAACGCCCGTCCGAAGTATCTGGAGGCGTTCTGGAACCTGGTCAACTGGGATTTCGCGGCGAAAAACCTCGCCTGATTGCCCGTGAAGAAAGCGGAGCCGGCAACAGCTCCGCTTTCTTCACGTCGGATCGCCGCAACCGGATTCAGCCGAGACGGTCGTCCGCCAGATGGTAATGCGGATCCTCCAGCGCATTCGACTCGACCATGCCACTGGCCTTCAGCAGCAACTCGGCGCAATCCGTGCTGAGATGGCGCAGGTGCAGGCGCTTGCCCAATTTCTGGTAGCGCTCGGCCAGCGTGTCGATGGCCTCGATCGCCGAGTGATCCATCACCTTGGCCGCGCCAAATTCCACGATGACCTGCGCTGGATCGTCCTTCGGCGCAAACAGGTTCTGGAAACCCTTGGCCGAGGCGAAGAACAGCGTGCCCTTCAACTCGTAGATCTTGGCGCCGTCGGCGTCGAAGCGCACATGCGCCTCGATCTGGCTCGCATGCTGCCAGGCAAACACCAAGGCCGAAATCACCACGCCGAGCACCACTGCTACCGCCAGGTCGGTGAAGATCGTGACCACGGTCACCGCCACCACGACCAGCGCATCGGCCAGCGGCACCTTGCCAAGCACGCGCATGCTGCCCCAGGCAAAAGTCTTGGCCGAGACCACGAACATCACGCCCACCAGTGCTGCCAGCGGAATCCGCTCGATCAGGCTGGAGCCGAACAGGATGAAACTGAGCAAACCCAGCCCTGCAACCACGCCAGAGAGGCGATGGGTGGCGCCGGCACCGACATTGATCATGCTCTGACCGATCATCGCGCAACCGCCCATGCCGCCGAAGAAGCCGGTGACGATATTCGCCGTACCCTGGGCCAGGCATTCCCGATTCGGCTTGCCGCGGGTGTCGGTCATTTCGTCGATCAGATTCAAGGTCAGCAGCGATTCGATCAGGCCGACCGTGGCCATGATCAGCGCATACGGAAACACGATGCGCAGGGTGTCGAGGTTCCACGGCACGCTCGGAATGTGGAAGCTGGGCAGACCACCCTTGATCGACGCCAGGTCGCCCACCGTCCGCGTGTCGATACCGGCCAGGTTGGTGAACAACGCCACCATCAGGATCGCCGCCAGCGCAGACGGTACCGCCCTGCTCACACGAGGCAGCAGATAGATGATGGCGATGGCCAACGCCACCAGCCCCAGCATGACCCACAGCGCATGCCCGGCGACCCAGTGGCCATCATGCTGAAAATGCGGCATCTGGGCCAGAAAGATCACGATCGCCAACCCGTTGACGAAACCCAGCATCACCGGGTGCGGCACCATGCGGATGAACTTGCCCAGCCGCAGCGCGCCAAACAGCCATTGCAGCAAGCCCATCAGCACCACGGCGGCAAACAGGTATTGCACACCATGCTGCACCACCAGCGCCACGACCACCACCGCGATCGCACCGGTGGCGCCGGAGATCATGCCCGGTCGTCCACCGAGCACGGCGGTGATCAGGCACATCATGAAGGCGGCATACAGGCCGGTCAGTGGATTGACATGCGCAACCACGGCAAAGGCGATCGCCTCGGGCACCAGGGCGAACGCCACGGTGAGGCCGGACAAGACATTGTTCTTCGCTTGCGCGAACGAGAGTGACATGGGAGCCCCTGTTGTGGAACGGCAATCACCGGCGCCGGCGGATGCATCCGGGAGTGATCGCGAAGTCGCACGACCTCGGCGTCAACGGCAGTGACACCGACACGGCAAACGGAACAGGGAGGCTGCTTGCACTGGCTGAAAACCCCTGTGCGCATGGCGCAAAACGGGGCATGCAAGCCAGCTATTATCGCAAATAATCAGGGCCAATTGAAGCGCATGAGTCATATCCGTCCGCTGTGCGAAGCGTCCGGATCCGCGGATCAGCCGCGCAGCACGTCCAGCGCCGGTTGTGCCTGCGTTTGCCGACCCAGCGAGCTGGCAATGCCTTCCACGCGTTGTGCCAGCGTGGCCGCATCGACCGCGCATATCGTGGCATGCCCCACTTTTCGCCCGGGTCGCGCCTGCTTGCCGTAATCGTGCCAGTGCGCGTCGACCGCACCCAGCACCTTGGCCGCATCCGGCAGCTCGCCGATCCAGTTGAACATCGCCGAGACGCCGCGTACACCCGTGTCGCCCAGCGGCAAGCCAAGCACGGCGCGTACATGATTCTCGAACTGGCTGGTATGCGCGCCCTCGATCGTCCAGTGACCGGAGTTGTGCACCCGTGGTGCCATCTCGTTGCCCAGCAACTCGCCGTCCTTGACGAACAGCTCGAGCGCGAACACGCCCACGTACTCGAGTCGTTCGGCCAATGTCCGGGCAAGATCGGTGGCTCGTTGCTGCAACCCGTCGATATCCGGTGCGGGCGCAAGGCTCATCGCCAGCACCCCATCGGTATGCCAGTTGCGAGTCAGTGGCCAGGTACGGAAGTCGCCGTCACGACCACGCACGGCGAGCACCGAAAGCTCCCGCTCGAACGGAACAAAGGCTTCGAGGATCAGACCATGCTTCTCGGCCTGGGCGCCAAGCGCCTCCCACGCCGCATCGGCGTCGCCGATCTGCTTGAGCCGAAACTGGCCCTTGCCGTCGTAGCCGAGGCGGCGAGTCTTGAGGATTGCCGGCGCACCGACTGTCGCCAGCGCACGATCCAGCTCGTTGCGCGTATCGACGGTCATGAACTCGGGCGTCGACAGGCCGCACTCACGGAACAGGGTCTTTTCGGCCAGCCGATCCTGCGCCACGGCCAGGGCCTGCGGTGCCGGCGATACCTGCACGCGTCGGGCCAGCCAATGCGCCGTTTCAGCCGGCACGTTCTCGAAATCGAAGGTCACCACATCCACGCGCGAGGCAAACTCCTCCAGCGCGGCGTAATCGGTCCAGTCGGCTACGACCAAAGGTGCCACCTGGCCGCCACAAGCGTCAGCCGAGCTGTCGACCACCAGTGATTTCACCCCCAGCGGGGCCGCCGCCAGTGCCAGCATGCGGGCCAACTGGCCGCCACCAAGAATGCCCAGTACGGGTTGCCGCCGTGATGTCATGTGCGAGGATCCGGTTGGTCGAGAATCGCCTGCGTCTGCCGCTGCCGCCAGTGGTCCAGCGCCGCCGCCAGTTGCGGGTCGTGCAAGGCCAGCACCGCTGCGGCCAGCAAGCCGGCATTGACCGCTCCGGCCCGGCCAATCGCCAGCGTACCGACCGGAATCCCCGCCGGCATCTGCGCGATGGACAGCAGCGAGTCCATCCCGTTCAGCGCCTTCGATTGCACCGGCACACCCAACACCGGCAGGCGGGTCTTGGCCGCCAGCATGCCCGGCAGGTGCGCCGCGCCGCCGGCGCCGGCAATGATCACCTGCAACCCGCGGCCGCTTGCCTGTTCGGCATAGTTGAACAACAGATCCGGCGTGCGATGCGCGGAAACCACCTGCACCTCGTGCGCAATGCCCAGCTCGGCCAGAACTTCGGCCGCGTGCTGCATGGTTTCCCAGTCCGAACGCGAACCCATCACCACACCCACGCATGGTGCCCCGGTGCTTGCTGTCATGGCGGGATTATCCAAAAACCGCTATTGTACGGGCTTTCCCCTGCACGGCACAGTCGAGCTCCCACCCCTATGGACAAGCGCCTACTCGACATCCTGTGTTGCCCGGTCAACAAGACACCGCTGCGGCCGCTGAGCAAACACGAACTTGAGTCGCTGAACGCCGCGATTGCTGTCGGCAAGGTCGATACCGTTGCCGGCGTAGCGGTAAGTCAGCGGGTGGTCGAAGCCCTGATCACCACCGATCGCAAGCTGATCTACCGGATTGAAGACGGCATCCCGGTGATGCTGCCCGAAGAGGGTATCGGCAGCCTCCAATTGGCCGATTTCCCCCCTGCCTGAGTGACACAGCGCCCATAACCCGCGATTCGGGCATGACACGCGGGCTCATTTTGGCTTATTGTCAGTATCTGCGCGGCCATGCGGGGTATGGGCGTGCGTGGCAGATGCTGCAGGAATACGGCGATGAACGAAGCCAGTGAGTCATCCAGAGTCGTCAACTTGAGCCAGCGCATGGATCCGTCCAGCGAGCGGGTTGGCGAACTGCTGAGTGCCGTGCGCAACATCGCCAGCAGGCGTTTGCAGCAATGGGTCGGCAATGCCTTCGAGCAGGTCGACGACGCGCTGTTCGACCTGGCCGAGAAAGCCGAAAGCAACGCCGCGCAAATGCATTATTTCGATGGCATGCGTGAAGTGCGCAAGAGTCGTCCTTCGGTCGAACGCCATTACCTCGGTGCCATTGCCCGCAAGCTGGGCGATCTGGCCCATCCTGGACAGTTGCCTGCAGCGGCGACTGCAACACCTGCATCACCTGGCTCGGTCGAATTGAGTCTGGTGGCCGACAACGAACTGGAAGAGTCGCTGGCGATCACCAGCATGATCGGCAAGCACGAGTCACGGCTGGCACGTGACCTGTTTGCGGTCAACCAGCGGCTGTCGGTGATCTGCGGCGGTCACAAGATCGACGAGAGCAGCAATCCGGTCGCACCGTCGATCCTGGCCCAGGCATTTCGCCAGGCACTGCAGGAGCTCGTCGCCGACATGCGGGTCAAGCTGATCATCTACAAGCTGTTCGATCGTTACGTGCTGTCGCAACTGGAAGAACTCTACCAGGAGATCAACATCGAACTGGTGCGCGCCGGCGTGTTGCCGCAGTTGCGACACGGTGTGGTTCGCAGCGGCAATGCATCGCAAGCCGGCGGTGCACGGGCCGGCTCCAGTCAAGTCGCCGATGCTGCCGGCAGTACCGAAGAAGTCGGCGAGATTCCGAACGACCTGCTGCAAACCCTGCATGCACTGTTCAGTGCGCGGCGCGCCCCTGCCACTGGCAGTGTTGGCATGCGCTCGATGACTGGCCCGCTGCCATCAGCCAATGAATTGCTCGGCGCACTGAGTGTGCTGCAGAGCCAGATGGCCAGCGCCGGCCCGCTGCCGAACGGCCATGGTGCTGATGCGCTGGAGCTTGGCCAGGAAGTAGCGCAACTGAAGGAGCACCTGCTGACCCAGATCGGCGCACTGCGCGGCGAGCGTCCCAGCCATGTCGCCAACATGGACGAGGACACCATCGACCTGGTCGGCATGTTGTTCGAGTTCATTCTGGAAGACCGCAACCTGCCGACCATCATGCAGGTGATGCTGTCGCGATTGCAGATCCCCTACCTCAAGGCAGCCATTCTCGACCGCAAGCTGTTCGCCCATCGCCAGCATCCCGCACGGCGGCTGCTCGACTGCCTCGCCGACCAGGCCAAGAGCTGGTCGGAGGAATCCGACCGCGACCATCGCCTGCACGACAAGGTGAAGTCGATCGTCGACCAGTTGCTGCACGAATTCGACGATGACATGGGCATCTTCGACCGTCTGCTGGCTGATCTGCAGCAGTTCCAGGACATCAACAAGCGCCGCTCCGAAGTAGCCGAGCAACGTGTGGCCGAATCCACTCGGGGTCGCGAGAAACTCGAACAGGCCCGTCGGCGTGCCGCCAGCGAGATCCTCGACCGCATCGGCACGCAGAAACTGCCGCCGCTGCTGCACGGCGTTCTGGCGCGTGCATGGGCCAACCATCTGGTGTTGACCTTGTTGCGTCAAGGCGAGGACGCGCCGGAATTCAAGAGTGCATTGCGCTTCATCGACGAGTTCATTGCCAGCACAAAGCCGGTCAGCGACGCGGCCAGTGCGCAGACCCTGCGGCAGATGTTGCCGCGGATCGAGCGCTCGCTGCGACTGGGTCTCGCCAACGTGGCCTTCCAGGAACAGGATATCGAACGCCTGCTTGGCCAGCTGCATGCCTATTACCGGCAACAGTTGGGCGAGAAACTGGATGACAACGAGGTTGTTGCTGAGGAGGAAGACACTGCGATGCTGGCACTCCCTGACAGCATCCAGCCAGTCATCGAGGAAAAAGCCGCAAAGGCCGATGCATACGAAGACGAGGACGAGGAATTTGTCGTCGTCCCGCCGGACAGTCCGGAGTGGCATCAGGTGCAGGCACTGCAACCAGGCAACTGGCTGGAGTTCAGCCTTGCCGACGAGGCACCGGCACGAGCCAAGCTGTCGTGGATCAGCCCGATGAGTGGCCGCTACCTGTTCGTCAACCGGCGTGGCCTGAAAGTGGCCGATTACTCGCCACAGGAACTGGCCCTGCTGTTCGCTAACGGACAGGCACGGGTGCTGGCTGCCAATGCACTGTTCGACCGCGCGATGAGCGCCATCGTCGGCAAGCTCAGTCAGCCGGAGTCCGAAGCCGCTGGCACCCCGACAAAGGCTGCCGAATGAGCCGAGCGCCATCGCTCGGGCTGCCGGATGGCGCCGAAATCACGCTCGACGTCGAACGCGCGCTGGCCGAAGACCTCGGCACTGGCGACGCCACCGCGAGCCTGCTGCCTGCCGAGGCACATGCACATGCCAGGCTGACCTGTCGCGAGTCGGCGGTGATCGCCGGCAGCGCGTGGTTCGACGCCTGCTTCCGCCGACTCGACCCCGCTGTGCGAATCGACTGGCAGGTGCATGATGGCGACCGCGTCGCTCCGGACAGTGTGATCTGCCAACTTTCCGGGCATGCCCGTTCGCTGGTCAGCGCGGAGCGTACGGCACTGAACTTCCTGCAATTGCTGTCCGCCACCGCCACGATAACCGCCGACTACGTTGCCGCCGTCAGCGGCACGACGACGCGTGTACTGGACACCCGCAAGACCCTCCCGGGCCTGCGCCTGGCGCAGAAATACGCCGTGCGTTGCGGTGGCGGCCACAATCAGCGCATGGGCCTGCATGACGCCATCCTGATCAAGGAAAACCACATCGCCGCCGCCGGCAGCATCGGTGCCGCCATTGCATCCGCGCGACAGCTGCACCCGCATCTGCCGCTCGAGGTCGAGGTCGAGAGCATGGATGAGCTTGAACAGGCGCTGCAGGCCGGCCCCGACCGGATCATGCTGGACAACTTCGAGCCGGCGCAGCTGATCGAGGCGGTTCAGCACACCGCCGGGCGCGTGCCACTGGAGGCGTCTGGCAACATCGACCTGCACAGCATCGGCGAATTTGCCCGCACCGGCGTGGATTTCATTTCCATCGGCGCCCTTACCAAGCATGTGCGCGCCATCGACCTGTCGTTGCGCCTGCAATTGGCCGGGAACCAGTGATTCTCTCAAACGCGAAGCCCGGCCAAGGCGAGCGCCGGGGCGGCCACTGAAGAAAACCACGGGAAGTGGTTTTCTTCGCAAGTTCTGGCGGCTTGCGTGAACCCGGTCGCGCCCACACACTGCAAGCATGAGCGACCTTTCCAATCTGTTGCTGTTGCTGCTGCTGATAGCCTTCGTCGGGTTGTGGCTGAAACTCAGCGTGGCACGCGAGCGGGCGGTGCAGGAGGCTCGCCGGCAATGCCTGCTACATGGCTTGCAACTGCTTGATGAAACCGTCGGTCTGCGTGGTTTTCGCCTGCGCCGGCTCAACGGGCTGCGCCGGGTCGAGCGCTGCTACGGATTCGACGTGAGTATTGATGGGCATGACCGCGAATCAGGGCGACTGTGGATGATCGACGATGCACTCAGCAGCCTGAGCCTGCCCACCATCGACCTGTTGCCACCGGCCGCACCCGCTGAAGCGGGGCTGCCGGCAGTCCATGACAACGTTGTGCCGTTACGACCGACAACGCAGCGACGGCTGCATTGATTGGGGGCGGATGACGGGGGCCCGGGTCCGCCGTGTTCGACTGTGCTACTTGACCACTCGCAGATGCGGGGTCGCACGCTTCGGCTTGCTGCCCTTGTCGGGATCCGGCGGAGTATCGTCCGACGGCGGGGACGGTGGCGTGTCACCGCCCTCCTCGTCAGCCGGAAACATCATGCCCTGTCCGTTTTCCTGTGCGTACAGCGCCAGCACCGCCTGCACCGGAATCTGGATCGCCTGGCTGACCCCGGAAAAGCGTGCCTGGAAACTGATCCAGTCGTTGCCCAGGTCGAGATTTGCCACCGCGCGCATCGCCAGGTTGAGCACGACCTGACCATTCTTGACCACCTGTGGCGGCACCCGCACGCCGTCGAAGCCTGCATCGACCAGGATGTAGGGAGTCAGATCGTTGTCACTGATCCAGTCGTAGATCGCCCGCAGAAGGTACGGGCGATTGGAAGTCATCGAAACGCTCTCATGCTTGCTCATGGATGGGTCGCATTGCCTTTTCCTGTTCGGTCATGCTGCGCGCAAAACCCTGACTATGGAACAAACGCTCGCCATAATCGACGATCGATTTGCCTTGATGCCCCAGATCGACCCCCAGCCAGGGCAGGCGCCAGATCACCGGAGCCACCAGGCAATCGAGCAGGCTCATTTCCGAATTGAGAAAGAACCTGGAGGCCTTGAACAATGGCACGGCGGACAATAATTGCTCACGCAGACGCTTGCGTGCCGCATCGGCCGGCCGTCCACCGGCACGTATTGCATCGACCTCGGGCAACCAGTCCTTCTCGATACGTACAGCCGCCACCCGCAAGCCTGCACGCGACTGCGGATCAATCGGCATCAACGGTGGGTGCGGATAGCGCTCATCGATGTATTCGCATACCACCGTGCAGTCGAACAGGGTCAGGTCGCGATCGACCAGGGTGGGCGTGCTGGCATACGGATTAAGCTCGATCAGGTCTTCCGGCGGCTTGTCCGGATCTACCAGAACGCGTTCGTAACTGACCCCCTTGGCGGCCAGCACCAGTCGCGCGCGGTGGCACTGCACGCCATCCACCGTGGTGTACAACGTCAGCGCATTGCGCAAGCGGGCATTTTGTACCATGCACGACTCCCCGAACTTTGAGACGAATGCGGCGGCCCAAGGCCGCCGCATCCGGATGATGAC
>DATMTH010000139.1:0-1923 GCA_035564915.1 Rhodanobacter sp. | reverse complement strand
CACGATGTCGCTCTTGGCCAGCGAGCGGAACTTGCCGCTGCGGTTGAGATCGTTGCGGATCACGTCGGCCACGTCGGTGGGCAGCGGCGCCACGCCGGGCTGGGCGAACGGCACCACCGCGATCGGGGTGGCGGTCTTCACACCACCGACGATCTGGATGTCGAGCCCGGACTGCTGGGCGGCCGCCGGGCCGGCGAACAGCGCCGTCGCGAGCAGCAGGACAAGGGCGTACAGCGAAATCGGTTTGCGCATGAGGCTCATCATTGCGGCATGAAAGTGAAGGTGAGGTTGCGCTGGAACACGCTTTCGAAACCCTTGTACGGCAAGGTCTTGGTGCGCAGGATGGCGTTCTCGACCGAACGCCGCCCCGCTTCGTCGTATGGGCAACTGGAATCGACCGTGGCGCTCATCACGTCGCCGCCCGGAAGCTGCACGATGTGAACCTTGCACGCAACTTTCGGCATGTTATCCGGCCTTAACCAATTCGGCGTGACCGCATTCTGAATGGCTGCCGCGTATTCGTCGGAGAGATTGCTGTTCTGGGCGTTGTCGCCGGTCTGCCGCTGGGCGGCGTTGGGCAGGTCGGCCTGGCCGTTGTCCTGGGCATTCTTGAGGTCGGCCAGCTGCTGCTTGGCCTGCCTGGCCTTGCTGTCCGCCTTCTTGGTCTGCGCCGAGGCGGCGTCCATCTTCGCGAACAGGTCGTCGATCTTCTTCAGCTCTTCCTTTTTCTTCTGCGCAGCCTGCGCGTCCAGCTCGGCCTGGAGCTGGCGCTGCTTTTCTTCCTGCAGCTTCTTCTCCTCGGCCTCCTGCAGGCCCTGCTCGACCACGCGCTCCTGGTCCTTGAGGTCGGGATGCTCGGGCGGCGGCGGCAGCGGCGCGACCTTGGGCTGCACCACCGGCGGCGGCACCGGCGGCGGCACGGCCAGCGGGGGCGGCACGGTATCCGGAATCGGCTTGGTCTTCACCGCCTTCGGCGGCGGGCTGCCGGTGGGGCCGATCAGGGTGGCCTCGATCACCGGCCCCTTGAGCTCCAGCGGGCGCGAGCAGGTGATGGGGTTCAGCCACGCCGGCAGGTGCAAGGCGTTGAAGAACGCCTCGTAGCTGGCGCACGGCAGCACCGCGAGGAACAGGAACGCCACGATGCCGAGGTGCAGCAGGGCGGACAGCACCACTGCCCGCGGGGTCGCCTTACGGTCGTCCATGGGACCCCTGACCCTGGCCCGGGCCTTCGCCTGGCGTGCTCATCAGGCCGACCTTGTCGACGCCCGCCTGCTGCAGGGTCGCCAGCACCTTGTAGACGCCGCCGTAGTTGCCGGCGGTATCGCCGGCCACCAGCACGCTCAGCTGCGGGTTGGCATCCCTGAACGCCTTGACCCTGGCCTGGAGTCCCGCTTCGTCCACCGGCTCGGGCTTGCCGCTGCCCACCACGAGGGCGAGCGTGCCGTCCTTCGCCACCTGCACGATCAGGTTGTCCTTCTTGGCTTGCAGCGCCTTGGCGTCGGCCTGCGGCAGGTTCACGTCGACGTTCGAGTTCAGCATCGGCGTGGTGACCATGAAGATGATCAACAACACCAGCATCACGTCGATGTAAGGCACGACGTTGATCTCGGATTTCAGTTTGTAGCGCCGTTGGCGCCGCGAGGTCTGCATGGGGGCTGCTCCGCTCAGGCCGCGTCGTCAGCCTGGATCTGCCGCTGCAGCACGGAGGAGAACTCCTCCTGGAACACGTCGTAGCGCGAGGCGATGCGCTCCACCTTGGTGGCATAGCGGTTGTAGGCCCATTGCGCGGGGATCGCCGCGAACAGGCCCATCGCGGTGGCGATCAGCGCCTCGGAGATGTGCGGCGCGACCACGGCGATGGTGACGTCCTTCATGTCGCCCAGGCCCTGGAACGCGCCCATGATGCCCCACACCGTGCCGAAC
>DATMTH010000138.1:0-3619 GCA_035564915.1 Rhodanobacter sp. | reverse complement strand
GGCCGCCCCAGCTACAAGCTGGGCGAACTGGCCCGGTCGCTGAACATTCGCTTCAACGGTGCGGCCCACCGTGCCGAAGCCGATGCGGAAGTGACGGTCCATCTGCTCAGCCACATCGGCGAGCACCTGTGCCGCACCTACTCATGCTCATCCATCGCGCCCAGCCTGCTCGAGGCTGTCACCCGCAAGAGCGCCAACAAGGTCCCCGACTTCCTGTCCCACCGGCTCGCTGCTGCTCATTGAGTGTTGGCACCGTTCCAGCCGGGAAGGCCGTCGACAGTGAAGCCCTTGAACAGCAGCTCGGTGGCAACCTGGTTCGCTTCCATCAGCCGCGGCGCGGCGATGCGGGTCAGTGCGGCCGATGCTTGCGCAATGCGCGCGTCGTCAAGCCAGGGCTGGCCATCACGCAGGTTCAGCGCGCTGATCTGGCGGCGTAGCGTGGTCTCCTGCAAGACCTGCTTGAAGTTGTCGCGACCAGTGCGCTCGGACGCATCGAGGTTGCCCTCGACATAGCGCCAGCCTAGGCCGACTTATTGCTCCACAAAGGGCTGTTCGACGGCATCCAATTCCCAGCCCACACATCCCCCTAATTGGTCGCGCGGCGATAACGCCCCTCAAGCGTGGGCATGCACCGCCAGTCGATCCAGTGCCAGCTCGATCATGCGATCGTCAAAAAGTGCCAGCTTGCGCTGACCGGCGGGTTTGCCGGCCGGCCACTCAGCCAGCCCCATCCTCACTGCAGGCACGGTCGCGTCCACGCCGCCCTCGCTGAGCAGCCAGTCGACCGTGGCCAGCAACTCCATGCCCAGTGGGGACTGAAAACCGTCGATCAACGCGCCGGTCTGTTCCAGTGCCTCGTGATAGGGCTGCGCTTCACCGCTGCGCAGATACGCCTCCATGCGCGGGCGGCGATCCTCCTCGAACCAGATCACGTCGGTCGGGCCAGCATCGGCCAGGCGCTTTTCGCAATGCAGGTAGCTGCCATCCAGACTGTTGAGCAGATGCTGCAGATCCTGCGCGTAAGGGCCGTACTTGTGGGCCTTGAACTTCAAACGCAACGGATCATCGAGACCGAGCGCGTGTACCCGGCGCTGCAGCAACCACGCCAGCTTCTGGATCTCCAGCAGCGAGCATTCGATACCCAATACCCAATAGCGCCGTACCAACTCGGCGATCAACGCGCGCGCGGGCGTGAGCTTCTCCACGCCATGGCGCTTGGCCACGTTCTGGTATTCGCGCGTGGGCTCGTAAACCTGGATATCCACGCCGTCGAGGTTACCTAGGGCTTCCTCAATCTTCGGCCGAACCTCGGCCCAGTTCAGGCCACCATTGCCGCAGCCCAAGGGCGGCAGCGCAATGGATCGAATATTGTTATCGACGATCACCCGGCGCAAATCGGCCAACCCATCCACCACCCACAAAAGCCTGGTCTTGGTACGCCAGTCCTGCTTGGTCGGGAAGTTGATGATCCAGCGCGGTCCGAGCACGGCACTGCGCTCCGTCACGAACATCTGACCGGTGCGTACCTCGCCTTGCTTGCAGGCAGCCGAGTACGCACGGAAGTTCTCGCCGAACGCGTCGCGGAACATCAAGGCGATGCCCTTGCCCATAATCCCCACCGTGTTGACGGTGTTGACCAGCGCTTCGGCCTCGGCTTCCAGCAAGTTGCCTGCGGTGTAGCGGATCATCAGAAATACCAGTTCGGTCGGACGTGCACCTGAAGGTCGATGCCGCGATCGGCAAGCAAGCCACGAATCGCTGCCGCGCCTGCTTCCCCATGGCAGACAATACCAAGAACCGCCTGTACTGGCACCTGCTGAAACACCAGCGCCTCGGCTTGGTAACGCTCGAACTTGCCCGGGTCGTTGGGATCCTTCTTGAAATCCCGCGCCTGCAGCTGCTGCCACGGGATCCAGTCTGCCAGATCGGCCAGCGCATTGCTGAACCGGGCCGTCGCCAAATACGCATGGCGGTCACTGAACACGTAATCGATGCCCAGCTCGGCCAGCCGCGGCAGCGAAGTGACCAGAAACACGATCTCGTCGCGCTCGCGACGTGTCACGCCGCCCCAACCCGTGCGGATGTTGTTGAGCATCGGCGAGTACGGCGTGAAGTAGAACGGCACGTAATCGCCCAAGGTGCCGTGGCAAGGTGGCGCCAGCGCATGCTCGCGCCGCCGGCCGATCAGGTCGGTGTTGCCGATGCCGACAAAGCCCGGATCCTGTACCGCCGAACGCGCGCAATGCAGCCCATGATCGAGCACCCAGGGCAGGTTGTCCCGGTGGGTGATCCGGAAGACCAGGGCCTTTTCGGCATTGAGCTTGAGCTCGGTCACGCCGTGGCAGCCTCCAGCAGCAGAGTAACGCGGACGCGGCCGGTGAGTAGGTCGTCCATGAGGCCAAATTTCTGTGCGCGAAGCTTCACGAGTTGATGTTGCTCGCACTGAATAGCGTCGTCACAAGCCTGGACCCTCTGACCGATTAAACGCTGCTCTTCAAATTCAATCGGAGCAGCGAGCGGCACTTGCCGAAGATCGGCCAACGCAATCTCGGCGAACGTCGTCCCCTTGATCTCAGCGAGGATTGATTTCTGGGCCCGGTGGTGACGAATGGCCCACAGAAGGAATGATGGATTGGTGCGGACACTGAGTGCAATTCGGGCCGTTCCTTGCGTTAGGTTTGCGCCATCCAAATCACACGGAACTGGCAACACCTTACCTACGGTTGCTCGAATGGCCATGACTAGATCACCTGTGCGGACTTCCGAACGTTTGTAGCTATCGGCGATACAACGTGACGTGCATAGCAACGATTCTCTTTCCAAGCAGTTAACCGGTACTGATCGAGCGTTGCGCTGCGTTGTCATCGCAACATTGCCCGACCTTTCGCGGGCGGTGGCGGGATTCTGGATGATAGGGAACGGCAGCAGGCAAAGCCATGTTTTGCCGTGGCAAGACCTGCATCCCGATGACCAGCGAATCGGATGGGTGGTCATCCATAACGCGTAGTGGTCGCAGATGGCGAGACGCCTCTTTCGGCAGGAACCGCGAGTGGCCCACGTGGGCCACCCCCACGCTTGCTCCGAGACGCCTCTTCCGCCAGGAACCGCAACTCGCGTAGCGAGGCGCACATCGGCAGCTTCGATGCCGGGGCGTGCTGGGGTCATTTCGGCACTTTCCGGTCGCGCCGCGTCGCCTGTTTTGAGCACGGAACCGGGCACGGACCGGGCACGGCTGATTTTTCGACGAACGAAGGGGTCGCAAGGGGTGTGACCCCAGCACGAAGTGCATCAGGGTCGTTTGGGCACGAAAAAGCCCGCGACGCCGGCGGGCTTTCATTGCATAACTTGCTGTTTTTACGATGAATTCTGGTGGCTATGGGTGGACTCGAACCACCGACCCCGGCATTATGAGTGCCGTGCTCTAACCGGCTGAGCTACATAGCCAGAATTCAAAATTGTACCGCGTATGACCCCAACCTTATGAGTGCTGTGCTCTAACCGGCTGAGCTACATAGCCATGGGGTGCCCGCCGCGGGTGGGTTCGGTGCTTGCGAACCGGAGGGCGGGGCGCGGCAGTTTAATCGTCTCGGCGCCGGCATTCAAGCGTACATTAGCCTTT
>DATMTH010000137.1:0-16779 GCA_035564915.1 Rhodanobacter sp. | reverse complement strand
ACCAGGCATTCCATCATCGGACGTCTATACGTCCAATCAAAAAATACCTGAAAATCACGGGCGCCTTCGACACCCCTATAAACAAAAGACTTTCATGCAAGGCGAGCCGCGCGGTGTCGGCATGGGACAATTCAGCCACTCAAAAAAAAACGTGATTTTGCGCGCCGGGAAGACGGTATCCATGCAGATGAATGAACCGAAACCGGCCGTCCTCGCGCCTGAGCTCGCGTCACACTTTTTTTGCCTGCCGAATCCGCCGAAGCATGGCCAGCGCATCCGCCGGAGCCCACCAACGTCTCCGGCAACCCATCGGCGGAGCGAGTCGCCCGACAGTCCGGCACTGCAATTTCCAGGCTGACTTCAACCCTGCTTCGACACACATGCATCGATGGATGCACGGCACTGTCGTGACAAAATCGACATCGACCGCACGCAGACCACGGCGTCAAAAAACCGCCGGCCGCACTTGGCGGCCGGCAGCATCACATGACATCCACGGACTAGTGATCGTCGTTCTCGATCAGCGACTCGTAGTCGTTCGCGTCGAGGAGCTCGTCCAGTTCGGCACGGTCGCTCGGACGAATCAGAAAAATCCAGCCGTCGCCGAATGCATCCTCGTTGATCGTTTCCGGCTTGTCGTTGAGCAGCTCGTTGACCTCGACCACCTCACCGGAAACCGGCGCATAGATGTCCGAAGCAGCCTTGACCGACTCCACCACGGCCGCGCCGGTACCTGCCTGCACGGCCGATCCGACTTCCGGCAACTCTACGTAGACCAGGTCGCCGAGCTGGCCCTGCGCATGGTCGGAGATGCCCACGCGGACCAGGCCATCGTCTTCGGCGCGGGCCCACTCGTGGGATTTGAGGAATTTCAGATCACCGGGAATCTCGCTCATGGTCAGGTCCAGTCGTTTGGGTAGGTCGGGATGACAGGCGGAGATTCTAGCTGCATCCGCCATGGGGGAAAATGCAAGACGCCGGCTCAGATCCCGTCGCAGGCCTTGCCGTCACGCACGAACGGGTACTTCACCTGGCGCACCGGCACTTCACGGCCACGGATGTCGACACGGATGTCGCCCGCTGCACCGGCGGGAATCCGCGCAAACGCGACGGCCTTGTCGAGCGTGGGAGCGAAACTGCCGGACAGGATCTCGCCTTCGCCGTTCGCGGTGAGTACTTTCTGACCGTGGCGCAGCACGCCTTTTTCGTCCAGCACCAGACCGATCATCACGCGCGGCACGCCCGCAACCTTCTGCTGTTCCAGCGCAGCGCGACCGATGAAATCGCGCCCCTCGTCCAGCGCAATCGTCCAGCCGAGGTTTGCCTCCCATGGACTGACGCTTTCGTCCATGTCCTGGCCGTACAGATTCATGCCGGCCTCCAGTCGCAGCGTGTCGCGGGCACCGAGCCCGGCCGGAACCACGCCGGCAGCACGCAACGCATCCCACAACGCGACAGCATGCTCTTCGGGCACGATGATTTCGAAACCGTCTTCACCGGTATAACCGGTGCGCGCGATGAACAGCGGCATCCCGTGCGGGCCCTGTGCCGCGGCTGCGGAAAACTTGCCCAGCTTCTCGATGCGCTGGCGATCCACTTCATGCAGCAGCTCGAAGACCCTGGCCCGCGCATGCGGGCCCTGCACCGCGATCATCGCGAACTCGGGCCGTTCCTTCACCTGCACTTCAAACGCGCCAGCCTGCTTTTCGATCCAGGCCAGATCCTTGGCTCGGGTAGCGGCGTTGACCACCATTCGAAAATGATCCTCGCCCAGCAGGTAAACGATCAGGTCGTCGATCACCCCACCGTGCTCGTTCAGCATGCAGGTATACAACGCCTTGCCGTGCGCCTTGAGCTTGTCGATGCTGTTGGCCAGCAGATGGCGCAGAAAGTCGCGCGCACGTGCACCGTGCAGGTCGACCACGGTCATGTGCGAGACGTCGAACATGCCGGCGTCGCGACGCACGGCATGGTGTTCCTCGATCTGCGAGCCGTAGTTGATCGGCATGTCCCAGCCACCGAAGTCGACCATGCGGGCGCCCAGCGCGCGGTGGGTGGCATTGAGTACGGTCTTCTCGGTCATCACGACGACGCCTTGCAGGGGAAGTCGTGCATTATCGTCGCAGGCTGGGCGCATTCCAAGCCATGCGCCGTGACAAGCGGCTCAGCCGTCGGCGTCGCCAGGCTCGATGCTGGCCAGCAGTTGCGTGGTCAGCTGCTCGGCCAGCTGCTCGGCTCGCTGCCCGGCACCGAGCAGATGGATGTCCGGCGCCTCCGGTCGCTCATACGGTGCGTCGATGCCGGTGAAATTCCTGATCTCGCCGGCGCGGGCCTTGCGGTACAGCCCCTTGGGATCGCGCTGTTCGCACTCCGCCAGCGGCGTGTCGACGAACACCTCCAGGAACTCGCCGGCGCCGAACAGCTCGCGCGCGGAACGCCGCTCGCTTCGATACGGCGAAATGGCGCTGACCAGCACGACCAGCCCGGCGTCCACCATCAGATGCGCCACTTCCGCAATCCGCCGGATGTTCTCGACGCGATCCTCCGGCGTGAAACCGAGATCCCGGTTGATGCCGTGACGCACGTTGTCGCCATCCAGCAGATAGGTGTGGTATCCGAGCGCATGCAGCTTGCGTTCGACCAGGTTCGCGATGGTCGACTTGCCGGCCCCGGACAGGCCGGTGAACCACAGGCACAACGGTTGCTGGCCCTTGCTGGCGCCGCGCACGGACTTGTCGATGTCGACATGCTGCCAGTGCACATTGCTGGAGCGCCCCAACGCGAAGTCGAGCATGCCGCACGCGACCGTCGCGTTGCTCTGACGATCGATCAGGATGAAGCCGCCGAGCGTGCGATCGCTCGCATAGGCCTCGAAGGCGATCGCATCGTCCAGCCCCACGGTGCAATAACCGACTTCGTTCAGTTCGAGATGACGAGCCGCCAGTTTCGCCTGGCTGTTGACGTCGACCTTGTGCTTGATCGCCATGACCCGCGCATTGACCGTGCGCGCTCCTATCTTCAAGCGGTAGGTACGATTCGGCAGCAAGGCGTTGTCACCCATCCACAGCAGGTGACAGGTGAACTGGTCGGCCACCGGGGCCGGCCGCAGTGCATCGGCAATCACGTCGCCACGGCTGGCATCGAGTTCGCGATCCAGGCACAGCGTCACCGCCTGCCCTTCCACCGCGCTTTCCAGATCGCCGTCAAAAGTGACGATGCGATCGATGCGCGCGCGCTGCACGCCTGGCTGCACCACGATCTCGTCGCCGCGTGCCACGCTGCCGCCACTGATCGTTCCGGCATAACCGCGGAACGACTGATCCGGGCGATTCACCCATTGCACCGGCATCCGGAATTCGCTGGCGCGGAACCGTGTTACATCCACGGTCTCCAGTACGTCGAGCAGGCTGCCACCTGCGTACCAACCCATCCGCGACGAACGTCCACCGACGTTGTCGCCGGCGAGCGCGGACACCGGCAGGCAATGCACCTCGCTGATGCCTAGGTCGGCTGCCAGCTTCTTGTACTGCGCGGTGATGGTGTCGTAGACAGCCTGATCGTAGCCAACCAGATCCATCTTGTTGACGGCCAGTACCACGTGACGGATGCCGAGCAGGCCGCATATGTAGGTATGCCGGCGAGTTTGCGGCAACAATCCCCTGCGCGCATCGACCAGCACCACCGCCAATTCGGCATTCGAAGCGCCGGTGGCCATGTTGCGCGTGTACTGTTCGTGTCCCGGGCAATCGGCCACGATGAAACTGCGCCGCGTGGTGTGGAAATAACGATAGGCCACATCGATCGTGATGCCCTGTTCGCGTTCCGCGTCCAGGCCATCGGTCAGCAGGGCGAAGTCGAGCACGCCCTCGTCCGCATCGGCATGTTGGCGGCGGCTCTCGCGTGCCAGCGCCGCCAACTGGTCATCGGGCAGCATGCCGGCGTCGTACAGCAGGCGACCCAGCAAGGTGCTCTTGCCGTCGTCCACGCTGCCGCAGGTGATGAAGCGCAGCAGCCCCTTGGCGGGCGCGGCGATGTTGGCTTCTGTCTGCGCATCCATCAGAAGTAGCCCTCCTGCTTCTTCCGTTCCATCGAGGCGGTGGGATCCTGATCGATGACCCGGCCCTGCCGCTCGGAACTGCGCGAGGCGGCCATTTCGTCGATGACCTTCTGCAAGGTGTCGGCCGATGACTCCACCGCACCAGTCAGTGGATAACAGCCCAGCGTGCGGAAGCGAACCTCGCGCATCTGCACCTGTTCACCCTCGCGCAAGACGAAGCGGTCGTCATCGACCATGATCAACGCACCGTCACGCTCGACGATCGGTCGCGGCTTGGCGAAATACAGCGGCACCACCGGAATGTTCTCGCGCTGGATGTACAACCACACATCCATTTCGGTCCAGTTGGAGAGCGGAAAGACGCGCACGCTTTCACCCTTGCGGATATGCGTGTTGTAGGTGTGCCACAGCTCGGGGCGCTGACTCCGCGGGTCCCAGCGATGCTGAGCGTTGCGAAACGAGAAAACCCGCTCCTTCGCACGCGATTTCTCCTCGTCGCGACGCGCTCCGCCAATCGCCGCATCGAAGCCGTGCTTGTCCAGCGCCTGCTTCAGCGCCTGGGTTTTCATCACATCGGTATGCACGGTGGCGCCGTGGGTCAGTGGTGACATGCCCTGTCGCACGCCCTCCTGGTTGATGTGCACCATTACCTCGACATCACCAGCCGCAGCGATCCGATCGCGGAACGCGATCATCTCGCGGAACTTCCAGGTGGTGTCGACATGCAACACCGGCATCAACGGCTTTGCCGGATAAAACGCCTTGCGCAGCAGATGCAGCAGCACCGATGAATCCTTGCCGATCGAATACAGCATCACCGGATGCTGAAAGGCCGCCTGCACCTCGCGGAAAATGTGGATGCTCTCGGCTTCGAGGTCATCCAGGTGGGATTGCAGCTTCAGTGCGGTGGCCGTCATGACATCAAGACTCGGTATCGGTTACTGGCAGAGTGGCATCGGTATCGACAAGTCGTCCGATCACATCCGGAAATCGTGATTATAGAGCGCAACGGGGCGGCCATATCGAATGGACGTCCAAATGACTTCTCATATGGACATAGCTCGGCGCCATACCGGCAGCATGATTGCTGGAGCGACTGGACGAACGACTGTTGGAGCGACTTCAGTCGCGATGCTCCTGTTCTGGTCCCGCAACAGCGAAGAGCATCGCGGCTGAAGCCGCTCCAGCAGAAACGCAGATCTCACGCAATGACCGGATAGTTCGGCTCCGCATCCAGCGTCGCCGAACATACCGCGGCAAGCTCCAGCAGGCGCAGGTCCGAACCGCGCGCGCCCACCAGCTGCAGCCCGACCGGCATCCCGTCGGGCAGGTTACCCATCGGCAGACTCACCGCCGGGCAACCGGACAGGCTGGCGAAGCTGGTCAGGTCGGCCACCGAGTCCGGCACGGGTCCAGCCAGGGGAAATGCGCCCTGCGGCGTGGTCGGCAACACCAGCACATCGACCTGGGCAAACAGGCGGCGCATCTTCAGCGTGGCCGCATCGAGCACGCGATCGGCCATCGCGTAGTCCGCGGCACTCTTGCCGGCGGCGAATTCCAGCATCTGGCGGAAGCGCGCCGACACCGGATGCGCGTCATTGGTCATATCCGTGGCATAGGTGGACAGCATCTCCGCCTCCATCAGCAGCAGGCCGGCGCGCCGGGTATGCGCAAAATTCCAGTCGTCAAAATCGACCGTGCGGCGATCACCCAGCGCATGCGTCAGCTTTGCCATGGCCGCCTCGAACACCTCGACCACCTGCGGCTGCACACCGATAGCGGCCAGATCCGGCAGCAATCCAGCCCGCAGGTTGCCGGGCTCCCAATCCGGCAACGCGAACGCCACCCTTCGGCGACGCGAGCGCGCATCGTCCGCGTCATAGCCGGCCAGCACCTGCAGCATCACGGTGAGATCGTCGGCACTGCGCGCCAGCAGGCCAACGGCATCCAGTCGCCGCGCCGCAGGCACCAGTCCGCGTGCGGAAATCTCGCCATGGGTCGGCTTCAATGCATACACGCCGCAATAGCTGGCCGGTATGCGTATCGAACCAAGGCTGTCCGAACCCACGGCGGCAACAGCCAGCCCCGCCGCGACGGCGGCTGCCGCGCCGCCGGAAGAACCACCCGCGCTGTAGCCGTGCCGATGCGGATTGTGGGTGGCACCAAAATGCGGGTTGTCGGTTGCCGTACCCAGCGCACCCTCATCCATATTGGTCTTGCCCACCAGCACCGCACCAGACGCGCGCAGACGCGCCACCACATGGGCATCGGCCTGTGCCGGCCGGCCACGCCCCGGCAAGCCCGCCCGAGTCGGCCAACCGGCCATGTCGAAGTTGTCTTTCAAGGCCAGCGGAATGCCGTCCAGTCGCCCGATGACACCATCGCGGCGACGGCGATCGGCCATGTGCGCCTGTTCCTGCATCAGACCGGAGCGCTGGTCGACATAGGCATTGATCTGGGGGTTGATCCGTTCGATCGCCTGTTGATAAACCTCCGACAAGGCCTCCGGCTGCACCCGCCCGGAAGCCAGCCAATGCAGCAACTGGCACAACGACACGCGACGCAGGTCGAGATCGGCGATGGGTGGCATCGAATTCATGAACACTCCCTTCAGACTGACCCCGATTATCACCGCCTCCCACGTCATGATTGCAAGCGGTGTCGCAACACGCATTGCCGCAATGCGGCAAAAACGCCAGAATGCATGCGATGACCATACTAATGAGTCTGTCTGGCTTTGGTGGTCGAGCCGAGAATTCGGCTGTACGAGAACAGATTTCTGCCGGTTTGCGGATCCCTGGCGGCTCCATGAACCGGAATCGGCGGAAATATGGGCCGCGCAGGCGGAGTCGCAGGCCGGCCAGCCAAAGTCCGACAGGCTCCCAGACGCACGACAACTGGTCGTGCCCAACGTAGCCAGCTGGAGTCCGCCATGAGCGAACGCGAAACCATGGAATACGACGTCGTCGTGATCGGCGGCGGTCCGGCCGGGCTGTCGTTCGCCATCCGGCTCAAGCAACTCAAGCCCGACACCAGCGTCTGCGTGATCGAGAAAGCGTCGACCATCGGTGCACAGATCCTGTCCGGTGCAGTGATCGAACCGCAGCCACTGGACGCCTTGCTGCCCGGCTGGCGCGACAACCCGCCACCGATCTGCGTGCCGGCCGGCGATGATGAGTTCTGGCTGCTGAGCAAGAACGGCGGACGCAAGCTGCCGGTACCGCCGGGGATGCAGAACCATGGCAATTTCATCGTTTCGCTGGGCGCGATGTGCGCGTGGCTGGCGCCGCAGGCCGAGGCGCTGGGCGTGGATGTTTTCCCGGGCTTCGCCGCCGCCGACACCATCCACAACGAGGATGGCTCGGTCGCCGGTGTGCGCATCGGCGACATGGGTGTGGCGAAAGACGGCACGCACAAGCCGGGCTATACCGAAGGCATCGACATCAAGGCCAGGGTCACCGTGCTCGCCGAAGGCGCACGTGGCAGCCTGACCAAGCAGCTGATCAAGCGTTTCAAGCTCGACGCCGACAGTGATCCGCAGGGTTACTCGATCGGCATCAAGGAGCTGTGGCAACTGCCGCCGGGCCGCGTCACGCCGGGCAAGATCGTGCACAGCTTCGGCTGGCCGGCCGACACGCACACCTATGGCGGCAGCTTCATGTATCACCTCGATGGCGATCGCATCGCACTCGGCTACATCAGCGGGCTCGATTACAGCGACCCCGAATACAAGCCATGGGAAGCGTTCCAGCAATGGAAGAACCACCCGATGGTCAAGCCTCAGCTGGAAGGCGGAACGATCCTCTCCGCCGGTGCGCGTGCCATCGTCACCGGTGGCTACCAGTCGCTGCCGAAATGCGACATGCCCGGCGCGCTGCTGATCGGCGACACCGCCGGCCTGCTCAACGTGCCCAAGGTGAAAGGCACCCATCAGGCGATCAAGAGCGGCATGCTCGCCGCCGAGCATCTTGCCGCCAGTGGTTTGGTTGCCAAAGGCTTCGACGCGAAACTTCGTGCTTCGGACGTGCTGGCCGAGTTGAAGAAAGTGCGCAACATCAAGCCGGCGTTCAAGAAGGGGTTGTGGTTCGGCCTGTTCAACGCAGCCTGGGAAACCGTCACCGCCGGCTTGTCGCCGTGGACGCTGAAGAACAAGGCCGACTGGTCCAGCCTGCACAAACTCGGCGAATGCGAAGAGCCGAAGCGCGATTACGTGCAACGGACCCTGCCGCCACGCGACCGTCTGGCCGGCGTCTACTTCGCCGCGACCGAGCACGACGAGGACCAGCCGATCCATCTGCATGTGGCCGATACCGACATCTGCGCCACGCAGTGCGTCGAGGAATACGACAACCCATGCACCCGCTTCTGCCCTGCCAGCGTCTATGAAATGGTCGCGGACACAACCATGCCGCATGGCAAGCGCCTGCAGATCAACTCGGCCAACTGCGTGCACTGCAAGACCTGCGACATCAAGGATCCCTACGAGATCATCACCTGGGTCACGCCGGAAGGTGGCTCGGGGCCGAATTATCAGAACCTGTGAATCGCATGTGTCGCGCCGAACCTGCAGGAGCGCACCCTGTTTGCGATGCTCTTGCATAGGTGCGCTGGAGAGCGTTCGCGACTGAAGTCGCTCCAACAACGCGTCGGTTCTTGTTGGAGCGGCTTCAGCCGCGATGCTTTCGGTGGGGTGCGAGAAGCATCGTGCCCGGTGCGTCAGTGCGCAGTTGCGTAGCGAAACGCAAGACGGTAGCAACCAGGATATCGGGAGACCTATTGATAGCAGGCGTTGCAAGATCGGTCCGCACCGGGTGGACCACCAGAGCATGTGAAGTCGCGTTGCGCTACGGCAGTCATTTGGCTCAAAGGTCAATCACTTGTTGCGTGATGCGCAACAAGCTATCATCGAAACATGATCAAGTCGTTTCGACACAAGGGCTTACGCAAGCTCTTCGAGATTGGTAGCACGGTTGGCATCCAGGCAAGCCACGCCAAGAGGCTACGAATGCAACTGGCTGCGCAGGATACTGCGCAGGCCATTGACGATATGGACATGCCAGGCTTCGCGCTTCATCCACTCAAAGGCGAGATGCGCGGTCGCTGGGCTATCTCGGTCAATGGCAGCTGGCGACTGACGTTCGAGTTCCAGGATGGGAACACCTACGTCCTGAACTATGAGGACTATCACTAATGACCATGTACAACCCTCCCCATCCCGGTGAGTTCATCACGGACATCTACCTTGAGCCCCATGGTATCAGTGGCCGTGAACTGGCGGCCAAACTTGACGTAGCCGCTTCCACCCTGAGTCGCATCTTGAAGGGTACGAGCCGTGTCACCCCCGAGATGGCACTACGTCTCTCCAAGGCAATTGGCCGTACTCCCGAAAGCTGGCTTCTGCTGCAGGACAACCATGATCTTTGGGTTGCGCGGCAACACGTCGACCTGAAGCGGGTGGCCAAGCTTCGAGTGGCGGCGGCCTGACTTCGACACCAATCACGCAACGATTTACCGGGTCACTCGATGACCAGCTTCGCCATCGTGAAGCACCTTCGACTTGACCATTCAGGGGCTCCGCATCCTGAAAGGGCGCGGACCATTGATCAGGCCGGAAGATCGTTCGGCGCCTCGCCCTGACGCCCGCGCATCCCGTCGAGCAATCCGCGCAGCATGCAGCGCAGATTTCGCCAGCGCGGCCCGATCAGCACGCCGAACAGCAGCAGTTTGACCAGCACGCGCGGCACGTCCTGCGCGATCCAGGCACGCGGCGTGTGCGGCAGGCGGTACAACAGCACCCGATTGCGCATCATGTAATACAGCCGCAGCGGCCCGTGCACCACCACCTGCCCCAACCCGAATGGCAGCGTGCGGCGGGCATCACCCAGACGGTGGTGCATCGTCGCCGCACACACGCCATGCAGGGTGTAGCCCAGCGCCTGTGCACGGAAGCCCCACTCCAGATCGACATTGTCGATGAACAGCCCGGCATTCATGGAACCGACCCGTTGCAGCACAGCCAGCGGAATCAGCATGCCGGAGCTGATCAGGAAGTCGCAGGCGATCGTCTGCGCGGGAAATTCGCACCACAACTTGCGGCTGAGCGGAAAGCGCACACGCACGAACGGCGCATCGCGGTGCTCGCGCAGGTCGTGGAAATGCGGACCCACCGCCGCCACCTGGCCCGCCGCCGACAACGCCACCAATGCAGTGCGCAAGGAACCCACCATGCCCTCACCCGGCTCACTGTCCTGGTCGAGCAGCAAGACATATCGGTAACCGCGTTCACGCGCCCAATCGATACCCAGATTCTGTGCCGCCGCCAGACCAGCATTGTGCGGCTGCCTGAGCAGCGCGCCACCGACGGCGAGCAGCTTCGAAGTCAGGGCCGGCTGCCAGTCGCCATCGCTGGCGTTGTCCACCAGCACCACCGCAGCAGCTTGGGTCGTCATTGCCTCGACAAGGTTCGCGATGACGCGAGGATCAGGGCGGTAGCTGACGATCACGGCACAGATGTCCGGACAGGGTTGCTCAGTCATGGCGCAGCAGGTCCCTCAACATCGAATGACCGCCGGTACCGTAGCGCCGGTAACTTCCCTGGCCTGCCTCGCGCAGAATCGCCGGCACGCGTCGCCAGCGCGCCAATCGGCCGATGGCTACACGCCGCTCGAAATGCACCCGCTTGTGTTCGATCTGTCGCGCACGTTCAGCGGCGCCCGCAAATCGCGCCTGCCCAAGGAATTTCTCCAGTTGCCGCAATCGCTGCGCCTCCTCCGCCAGCAGCTGCCCTCGCGGCAGCCATAGCTCGCGCCACTTCGTGACCAAGGTGCGCCTGCTTGCGCCGATCTGGTTGGCGCCGTGCTGGCGATAGTCGATCAAGGTGTCCTCAATGAAGTCGACACGCCCCACTGCCGACGCCACGGCAGCGAGCCATTCATCGTGAATCCAGCCCGCTGCCACCGGCAAGGCGATCTCGATCAGTTCGCGCCGAAACGCCGCCGTCGCGCCCGTCACGAAACTGCGACGCAACACCACGTCGAACGCGTCACCGGCATGAATGGCTTGCTTTTCCCGCGCGGCCAGCTGCAGGGCTTCGAACATCGAGCAGTGCAACGAACGGCCCGCCGCGTCCACCAGTCGCGCATCGCTGTGCAGGAGCAGCAACGACGGATCAGCCTCGAACGCCGCCGCCATCCGCGCCAGCTTGTCGTCATGCCACACATCATCCTGATCGCACAGGAACAGCAGCTCTCCTTGCGCCCGACGCAAGCCCTGCGAGAAATTCTCGACGTAACCGAGGTTGCTCGGGTGACGACCTAGCTGCACCGCGATCCCGCGTTCACCGGCGCGCAAGGCAAATTGTCGCAACATGTCCATCGTCGCATCGGTCGAGTCGTCATCACCGATCACGATCTCATCCGGCAGCAGCGTCTGCGCCAGCAGACTGTCCAGTTGCGGCTGCAGGTAGGCCGCGCCGTTGTAGGTGCAAATCACGATGGAAACGCGGGGTCGGGGCATCGTCACTCAATAACCAGGGATGGCAAGGCCTCGAGCACGGCAGGCCCGCGAACGTACTTTGAAACACCGAAACGCCCACGCCGGCGTCACCAGTCTCACCCAACATGGCACAAACCGCGCCTGACGGGTCGTTAGCGCATCTTAACGAGACCGCGCATGACAGAAACGCACTACTCGAATATCCAACCAGTGATTTGGCCGACTGGCGCGTCGACTCGGTTAGAATAGGCCGCTGTCTAGTATGCCACTGCGTCCTTCGGGACACCTTGTTGGAAGGAATCGTTGATGAAAATTCTGGTTGGCTACAAGCGCGTCGTGGATTACAACGTACGCATCCAGGTCAAACCCGACGGTAGCGGCGTGGTCACCGATGGCGTCAAGCTGTCCGCCAATCCGTTCGACGACATCGCGCTGGAAGAAGCGTTGCGCCTGCGCGAGAAGGGCGTCGCGGACGAAGTGGTCGTGGTCGGCATCGGCCCCGCCGATCTCACCGCGCACCTGCGCAATGGCCTGGCGATGGGTGCCAATCGCGCCATTCACATCACCACCGCCGAGGCGGTACAGCCGCTGACCGCCGCGCGGGTTTTCCTCAAGCTGATCGAAAAGGAGCAGCCGGGCCTCGTGATCCTGGGCAAACAGGCGATCGATGACGACTCCAACCAGACCGGCCAGATGCTTGCCGCGCTGTGGGATCGCCCGCAGGCCACCTTCGCCGGCAAGGTCGAGATCGCCGACGGCAAGGCCACGGTCACCCGCGAGGTCGACGCTGGCCTGGAAGTGATCGAAGCCGAACTGCCGGCCGTGATCACCACCGACCTGCGCCTGAACGAGCCACGCTTCATCAAGCTGCCGGACATCATGAAGGCGAAATCCAAGCCGATCGACGTGATCGAGTTCGGCTCGCTCGGCGTCGAATCGCACGATCACCTGAAAGTCACCCACTACGCGCCGCCACCCAAGCGCAGCAAGGGCGTGATGGTCAAGGACGCCGCCGAGCTGATCGCCGCGCTAAAGCAGAAAGGCCTGATATAACCCACCTCCTCCGTACACCTGTTGGAGCGGCTTCAGCCGCGAAGCTTTTTACTTTCACCTTCATGGCAAAAAGGAATCGCGGCTGACGCCGCTCCTACAAGCCGCTCCAACAGAAAGCTGCCAAGGAACCATCCGTCATGAGCAAGATCCTGGTCATCGCCGAACATCTGGGCGGCAAACTCAACTCCTCCACCGCGCGCGCGGTCAGCGCCGCTGCTGCCGTCAAGGGCGAAGCGATCGACGTATTGGTACTCGCCGACAGCGTCGAGGCGATCGCCGCCGAAGCGGCAACCATTGTAGGCGTCAGCCGCGTGCTTACCATCGCCCGCGCCGAAAATGCGCATCCGCTGGCCGCCGTACTTGCACCGCAGATCGCCAAGGTCGCCACCGGCTACAGCCACGTCTTCGTCCCGTCGACCACCTTCGGCAAGGACCTCGCCCCGCGCGTCGCCGCCCTGCTCGGCGTCGCCCAGGTCAGCGACGTGATGAGCATCGAGGCAGCCCACACCTTCAAGCGACCGATCTACGCCGGCAACGCGATCATCACCGTCGAGGCAGATGCCACGCACACCGTCGTCGCCACCATTCGCACCGCCTCCTGGTCGGCTGCCGCCAGCTGCTCGAACAGCGCGCCGGTGGAAGCCATCACGACAGATGCAGCCCTGCCAACGCACACCCGCTTTGTCGAACTGCAGCAAGGCAGCAGCGACCGCCCCGACCTGCAGAGCGCCAGCAAGGTGGTCTCCGGTGGCCGTGGCGTGGGCTCGAAGGAAAATTTCGACATCATCTACAAATTCGCGGACAAGATCGGTGCTGCCGTGGGCGCCTCCCGCGCCGCCGTCGATGCCGGCTACTGCCCCAACGAGATGCAAGTCGGCCAGACCGGCAAGATCATCGCGCCCGAACTGTACATGGCCATCGGCATCTCCGGCGCCATCCAGCATCTCACTGGTATCAAGGATGCCGGCACGATTGTGGCAATCAACAAGGATGGGGAGGCGCCGATCTTCGAGGTGGCGGATATTGGCCTTGTTGGCGACTTGTTCAAGCTGGTTCCTGAGCTGGAACACGCACTGGGGTCGTAAGTTTCTCTAATCAGACACACTTCAAAAGTAGAGTTGCTTGTAGTTCGTTTATGGCATTCGTGGGACGTCAGATTCTCCTGGGAATCGAGCCGACGTACCTCGTACGCGACCAGCAGTCTGCATCATGCATATCTTCAATTTGCATGAGCAGCTGTCGATCCAACAGCTATCCATCAAGACATTCACTGCGCGAAGGCGACGCTAAATGCAGGTTTGTCTGGCGCCCTCCACCAGGATGCACATATGGGTTTCTTCGACCAATACCCTCGCTTCTACGCGACGAGCCAGACCAGCCCGCTGCCGCACCGGCTGAACGGAAGGCATGAGGCCATCATCACAAGAAATGCAGACCAACTGATTGGGAAACGGGTCCTCGATATTGCCAGCCATGACGGAAGATGGTCCTTCGCTGCATTGCAGGCAGGTGCATCTCATGTCATTGGGATTGAGCCTCGCGCCGAATTGATTGACAACGCGAATCAAACTTTCGAGTACTACGGGATTGATCCAGCCTACCATGAATTTCGCTGCGGCGACGTTTTCGACAGGATCGACGATATCAAAGTCGATATCGTGCTTTGCCTAGGCTTTTACTATCACACCATCCGGCACGCCGAGCTTTTAGACAAAATCGAGCGCACCGGTGCGCAGCTGGTAATCATCGATACCGAAGTGACGCCCTGGCAGGACTCGTCATCCACCACCAATACCAACGACCCGCGGATCGTTTACGGCAACCCCTACTTGATCCAGCTTCTTCGTGACCCGGTAGACAACCAACAAATGGCCGCCACCGATTCGATGACGAGAGATGGCCATACCTTGGTCGGGCGTCCATCCAGAGCAGCTGTCGAATTCATGGCCCACCACTACGGCTACTCGAGTGAGCTGCACGATTGGCGTTCCCATCTTGAGCAACACCCGGAAAGAGCCTCCTCGATGGTCGACTACGCAGAAGGATGGCGGGATACCTTCTACCTCGTGAAGTAGTTGCGATCCTGGATCACAGGACGGGTCTCCGTTAGATAGAGACCACCACCACGCCCAGAGCGATCAGCACACCGCCCAGTAGATTGCGCACCCCGAGCGGCTCATGGAGTATGAAATGGCCCAGCACCGGAACGATGATGAAGGCCATTGCCATAAACGGATAAGCCAAGCTCAGTGGGACGGCGCGGAGGACCCATATCCACAGCAAAGTGGATATCCCGAGCAGGCATACACCCGCGATCAGGTACACGTTAATGCAGTACCCTGCCACCCAGATTCCGACCGCGTCGGGGTTCTTTAGATTCATAGCCGCCATCTTGAGAAGCAGCTGGCCGGAAGATATGCCCAGCACAGACAGTAGGACTTGAACCAATCGCATAATATCCATACCTATCCCAAAATAGCGCACTGCTGATCATCCAAACTCATCTTACGCCGCACCGGCCAGTGTCGGCTGTTTGGACAGCGAAGAATGATGGTCGACACCAAAATAGTTCGAGACCTTCTCGGCGATATCGTGATTGTAGAGGTGCGCAGGGAGTTCAACCCCCGAATAGTACACATTCCCTTCGCGGAGATGTGCTCCTGTTCGGGCGACGATCGCTTCGAAATGATCCATATAGTTTACGTTCACACCGTTGACCTGGATCTGCACATCGCCCTCCAGTTCATCCCAGAAATCGACTTGGTAAAACAGTTTGAGAGGATCCAGCTCGTTGCGTTCGACCTGGAACAACGGCTTGCCGCAAATGGTGGTCGCCTCGAGTTCTCGCGCCGCATGTTCCCGATCGCCCTCGGACTCGAAGAACACTTGCGCGTCATTGGTCATGAGCTGCTCGACACTGCGGAAGCGTATCCGGATGGCCCCGAGGAACCGCTCCGGATTGATCTGCCGATAACAAATTCGTGGCTTCTCTCCCACGATGTTCCGTTGGGTCAGTGCATTCATAACTATCACCGCCTCGCCGTCGCACAGCGATGCGAACAGCATGCCCAGCACCCGATCGATCACCCGTAGGCCGAAGACGGCGTCCTTTGACAGTTGGTCCTTCCCCCAGCGGTGATGCTGCAGGTGAGCGATGCTATTGAGGAAGATGATCGAGAACTGGGGCTGATAGCGCTTCTTGTACTTGACGAAGAGCACAGTCGAGAACAAGTCAAAGAGCGAAAACAACAGCGCGTTGTTCACGCCGTTTCGTAACAAACCGCTGAAGACTAGCGGTATTTGCTTGAACAATTTGGTCATCGCGCCGGAGCCAAGCAGGAATTTAACTAGCTGAAACGTATGCTTGAGGAAAGCCTTTTTCGATACGTCCAAGTAGTTCTTTGAGTAGTAGCGCGGCAGCGCTAACAGGCCATTGAGATCGTCCGGGTATGCCTGCTCGGAAAAAGTCCACGGATCCGGCAAAAAGAACTGGCAGCGCTGCGCGCCTTCACGGGTGGCATTCATCGCGCCCCAGATACCGGAGCTGACACCGGCATCGTCCAGATCCTCCCAGAGTTGTCGAGCCGATAGCGCTGAAGGCGTATCGCCAAGGTGAATAATCCCATGCACGGAAGACGGCACCCCAGTATGCACGGAAACCCACTGCACCCAGGGATCAAGCCCGCGATGCTCCACCATGTCGTCTGTCGTTGTGACGGCGGAGCTCATCGATAATAGGCGCGATATGTGATCTAGACCCAGCTCATGGGCGCCGCGGGTGAGAAGGACAACGGAAAATTCATTCAGCTCGATAAGCGTCAAGCGTTTGGGGGGCGGATTGTGATTCATTGCATTACCTCTCGGTCGCGTGCCTAGACTAGTAAGCTAAAGGATTCGGCAGGTCGGCGCTGATCGATCTGCGCGGAGCATTGGCGATATCGAAAGCCAGGAACGCCAGCAGTAGCTGAAACCCGATGATGATTGGAAGCATCGCCAGCATGATGATGCCGGTCGGGGTGGAGACCGACCTAACCTCTGAATCTACCCAATGATAGCCGCCATAGATGAGGCCGAATGCGATCATCAGCAGCCCGGCGACAAGCTCTATCGAAGCAATGCTCATATCACGCAGAAAATAGTTGTAAAAAATACGCTTGAAAAGATTACGAAGATGC
>DATMTH010000136.1:0-20920 GCA_035564915.1 Rhodanobacter sp. | reverse complement strand
TTGGTGGAATGCAGATCGATCGCTGCGTAAAGTGACATGGCTGCCTCCTGTCGCTGGGCGACGTTGAACTGTGGTAGTTCCAACGTACCGCCAAGCGCGGGAGGCGGCGACATGAGTTTTCAGGTCTAGCATCGTAGCATTTCGGTGGAGCGCGCTTAGCCGTTGCCGTTGCCGTTGCCGTTGAACTTGATCTTCACTCCCTTGTGAGGCGGTGAGTCGTGGACGACAGGCCCGCAGGGGAGTCGACAGGAGGTCGACTCCTTTTCGCCAGCACAGGGACGTGCTGTCGAAAAGCCCGGCCGCGGCTCACGGACTTGTCGGGCGCAGCCCGGCAAGCGCCGAGGAGGGTGCCCCTCTCTCTGGTTACTCTCTCTCGGGCAAGCGAGAGAGAGTAACTCGCCCTCCGCAGGAGGACGAAACGCTTTTGATCTTGAAATTCGCTCAGGCGAAGCGGTCAAACCACCATCACTGGAATCTTCCCAATCCGCGCCTGCCACTCCCGCGGCCCCGTCTGGTGTACCGAAGTGCCCGCCGAATCCACCGCCACTGTCACCGGCATATCCTCCACAGTGAACTCGTAGATCGCCTCCATGCCCAGATCGGCAAAACCCACCACACGCGAGGCCTTGATCGCTTTCGATACCAGATACGCTGCCCCGCCAACGGCCATCAGATACACCGACTGGTGCTTCTTGATCGCCTCGATCGCCGCCGGGCCGCGCTCGGCCTTGCCGACCATGCCGAGCAAGCCGGTTTGCGCCAGCACCTGTTCGGTGAACTTGTCCATGCGGGTGGCGGTGGTGGGGCCGGCGGGGCCGACCACTTCCTCGCGCACCGGATCGACGGGGCCGACGTAATAAATGAAGCGCCCCTTGAAGTCGACCGGCAGCGGCTCGCCCTTGTTCAACATCTCGACCATGCGCTTGTGCGCGGCATCGCGGCCGGTGAGCAGCTTGCCGTTGAGCAGCAGGGTTTCGCCGGGTTTCCAGCTGGCGACGTCCTCGCGGGTCACCGTGTCGAGGTTCACCCGGCGGCCCTTGGAGGCGTCATAGGTGAGCTTGGGCCAGTCTTCCAGCGACGGCGGATCGAGCATCACCGGACCGGAACCGTCCAGCACGAAATGCGCGTGGCGGGTGGCGGCGCAGTTCGGGATCATCGCCACCGGCAGGTTCGCCGCGTGGGTGGGGAAATCCTTCACCTTGACGTCAAGCACGGTGGTCAGGCCGCCCAGTCCCTGGGCACCGATGCCGAGCGCGTTGACCTTGTCGTACAGCTCGATGCGCAGTTCCTCGGCGCGATTGGCCGGGCCGCGCGCGATCAGCTCCTGGATGTCGATGGCCTCCATCAGCGATTCCTTCGCCATCAGCATCGCCTTCTCGGCGGTGCCACCGATGCCGATGCCGAGCATGCCCGGCGGGCACCAGCCGGCGCCCATCGTGGGCACGGTCTTCAGCACCCAGTCGACGATCGAATCGGACGGATTGAGCATGGCAAATTTCGACTTCGCCTCGGAGCCGCCGCCCTTCGCTGCCACGATCACCTCGACGGTGTCGCCCGGCACGATCGACATGTTGACCACCGACGGCGTGTTGTCCTTCGTATTGATGCGCTTGCCCGCCGGATCGGCCAGCACGCTGGCGCGCAGCTTGTTGTCCGGGTCCATGTACGCGCGGCGCACGCCTTCGTTGGCCATGTCCTCCAGCGACATGGTGGCATCGTCCCAGCGCACGTTCATGCCCACCTTCAGGAACACGGTGACGATGCCGGTGTCCTGGCACAGCGGGCGATGGCCTTCGGCGGCCATCCGCGAGTTGATCAGGATCTGCGCCATCGCATCCTTCGCGGCGGGACTTTCCTCGCGCTCGTACGCAGCAGCCAGACTCTTGATGTAGTCGACCGGGTGGTAATAGCTGATGTATTGCAGCGCATCGGCGACGGACTGGATCAGGTCTGCTTGCTTGATGGTGGTCATGGCGGCGGCTTTGATGGACAGGGGCTGCCCGGCGTGATCACGCCGGGATCGGCAAAGTCGCTTATTGTGCCGCACCCGGGACAGGCAACCAAACCTTGTCGGCACGGCTGCAGGCCCGCACCAGTCGCCTGTGCATGGCGCGAGATCCGGACCGAACCGACTTTCCAATGCCGTCCATTCACGTTAATGTCGGGAAAGCGGCACCGCGCCGATCGTCGGGGGGTGATTGGTGGCGCCGCTGGGGAATATGCACATGATTTCATGATTCGCTTGGGCTGAGCTCGAAAGCGTCGTTGCCGTTTTGCACCTGTCGCAAACCGCTCGATGTCCGATCCAGCCCTGCCTACTTCAGGGAGTAACACGCATGCACTTGAAATTGCACCGAAAGGCTCTTGCCGTCACCTTGGCGGCCATGCTGGCCGGCGTCGCCACCTCGGCCGCCGCGACTGGCGTGCAAACGGATGTCGACCAGGGCCTGGCTGCCACCGATCAACCTGTGACAGTGAGCCTGGTACTGCGCCTGCGTCACGAAGCCGAACTCGAGAACTATGCCCGGCAAACGGCAACACCCGGCAGTGCGAATTTTCAGAAATTCCTCACCACGGCCCAGTTCGCCGACCGTTATGGCGCCACCGATGCACAGATTGCGCGGGTGCAGGACTATCTGACCAAGAACGGCCTGCATGGCCAGGTCATGGACAATCACATGGTGGTCAGCGTCAGTGGCACGATGGGCCAGTTCAGCAAGCTGTTCAACGCCCCCGTGCACAACTACGTTTCGCACAAGAACGGTCGTCGTTTCCATCGCCCGTCCAGGCCCTTGGTGATGCCGGTGGGGCTCGGCACCAGCGTGCTGGTGGCCAGCGGCCTGAGCAACGAGCAGCAGTACATCCCGCACCACACTGCAAAGGTGCGCATGGCAAACCTGCAGGTGAAGAACCCGCCGACGATGCTTGCCGCCCAGGCACGCTCGACAACGGCGGCCAACGTCGTTTCCACCGGGATTCCCGGCCAGTACACCGTCGGTGACGTTGCCGGCTTCTACAACATCAACCCGCTGTACCAGCGCGGCATCACCGGCCAGGGTTCGACGGTGGCGATCGTCACCCTGGCCACGTTCGATCCGGCCGACGCCGAGGATTACTGGGCGGCCATCGGGCTGCAGACCAAACCCGACCGCATCACCCAGGTGCATGTCGATGGCGGTGGCGGCACTGACGGGGCCGATGAAACCTCGCTCGACGTGCAGCAGGCCGGGGGCCTGGCTCCGCAGGCCAACATCATCGTCTACGACGCACCCAACGCCGGCTCGGGTTTTGTCGACGCATTCGCTCGCGCCGTCTCGGACAACAAGGCAGACAGCATCTCCACCAGCTGGGGGTCTCCCGAGATCTACAACTTTGCCGCGTTGAACGTCGATGGCGCCAGCGCCAGCGACACCACGGACGTGGGCGATCTGCGCGCCTATCACCAGATCTTCCTGGAAGCCGCGGTGCAGGGACAGTCGGTGTTTGCCGCCAGCGGCGACTCCGGCGCCTATGACACCGTACGCGGCCTGGGCGCTGGCGACGGCCCCGGCCAGTTCAGCGCACCACTGACCGTCGATTCGCCGGCATCGGACCCCTACATCACCGCCGCAGGCGGCACCACGGTACCGGTGAAGTTCACCAATGCCGCCGGCGACGTGGTGCTGTCGATCGACAAGGAAAGCGTCTGGGGCTGGGATTACCTGCTCCCGTTCGTGCCCAGCAAGGACAGCGTCTTCGCGACCGGTGGCGGCGGCGGCGTCAGCGTGTACTGGCGCCAGCCGCTGTACCAGTTCTTCACCTCCGGCACGCGCCGCAGCGAAAAGAATCAGGCGCTGGTCTACAACGATCCCACCGACGGCCCGGTCACCTACCTGAAACTGCCGAGCCACTTCGCCGGACGCAACGTGCCGGATATCGCACTCAATGCCGACCCGGAAACCGGCTATCTGTTCGCGTTCCAGGGCAGCCTGTACAGCTCGGGCGGCACCAGCTTCGTATCGCCTCAGCTCAACGGCATCAGCGCGCTGCTGCGTCAGAGCACCGGCCATCGCATCGGCCTGTGGAACCCGCATATCTACCTGTTGCAGAACATCTTCGGCTACGGCAAGTGGTCTGCCTTCAACCGGGTAAGCACCGGCAACAACTGGTTCTATGCCGGCAACGGCCACTACAACCCGGGTGCGGGCATCGGTACCTTGAACGTCGCCAACCTCGACTTGTTCATGCGCGCCGGTTTCTGATCGACCACCGGCCCGCGTGCAACGCGCGGGCCGGTTCGCCGGCTTGCCAGCGGACACCTACAGTGCGATCTTCGGCAAATCGCCCCGCTGGATTGTGCATGACCCGCTCCCGCCGCTTCCTGCAACTGGATGTCTTTGCAAACCGACTGTTCAACGGCAACCCGCTGGCTGTAGTGGTGGATGCCGAAGGTCTTGATGGCGAGGCCATGCAGCGTATCGCGCGCTGGACCAATCTCTCCGAAACCACCTTCCTGCTGCCGCCGACGGAACCGCAGGCGGACTACCGCGTGCGCATCTTCACCCCGCACCAGGAGCTGCCGTTCGCCGGCCACCCGAGCGTTGGCAGCGCGTATGCGGCGATCGAAATTGGCCTGATCGAACCGGGCAAGACCAGCCTGATCCAGCAATGCACGGCGGGGCTGTTGCCGGTGCGCGTGGCCGGGCATGGAGCGTCTCGGATCATCCATGTGCAGGCGCCTCCCGCCCGACTGCACGACCTTGCCGAGACCGAGCGCGTGTTGCTCGCTGCGGCGCTGCGAACCGGACTGGCCGCGGATCAGCTCATGCACGTCAACAATGGCCCGCACTGGGTGCTGTGCAACCTGCACGAAGCCTCGGTGGTGCGCACGCTCGAACCGGACATGGGCGCCGTCGCCAGCTGGTGCAGGCGGCACGATGCCGTGGGCATCAGCGTGTTCGGGCGCGAGCATGCCGGTGAAGCGGCGATGGCCGTGCGCGCATTCTGCCCGGCCGACGGCGTCCCGGAAGATCCGGTCACCGGCAGTGCCAATGCCGCGATCATGGCCTGGCTGGCCGCCCGTGGCGATCGCGATGGCTACGGCCTCAGCTATCGCGCCAGTCAGGGTCTCGAGGTGGGCCGGGATGGCATGGTCGAAGTCGCACGTGACGCAACCACTGGCGCGATCACCATCGGCGGCGCCTGCATCATCGGTGTACTTGGCGAGCTCAAGCTTGCCATGAATGACTGAGCCCACCTGCTTGCCGAACGCATGGCGCGCCGCCATGCTGTCGCACCGTCATCCATGTGACCAACCGATGTCCGAAACTCATCCTCCCGGCAGCTACGTGCGCAGCCTGCGTCCCTGGGATGCCGCGCTGATCGTGGTCGGCGGCATCATCGGTGGCGGCATCTTCCTCAACCCGGGCATCGTGGCGCAGCGCACCGAATCGGGCCTGTCGCTGCTGCTGATGTGGGTGGCTGCCGGCGTACTCACCTTGATCGGTGCACTCTGCTACGCCGAACTGGGTGCGCGCCGGCCCCATGCCGGCGGTACCTATGTCTACCTGCGCGAAGCGTTCGGCCCGCTGGCCGGCTTCCTGTTCGGCTGGACCATGCTGCTGGTGATCTACTCCGGCTCGTCCGCCGCCGTGGCGACGATCTTCGCCAACTACGCTTCGGCCCTGTTCGGCTTGTCGCCGGCGTGGGCACTGCCACTGACGGTGGGCGGGCTGGTCTTCGTCACCGGCATCAACCTGTTCGGCATCCGCCTGGGGGCGCAGATCCAGAATCTGTTCGCCCTGCTCAAGCTGCTGGCGGTGGCCGTGCTGGTCGCGTGCGGACTGTTCTTCGCCGGCGCCGGCCACGGCCAGGTGCTGGCGGCCGATCCGGCGCACCAGGGCGTGGGTTTCATCGGCGCGGCGCTGCCGGTGCTGTTCGCGTATTCGGGCTTCACCTATCTCAACAACCTCGCTGGCGAGGTACGCGAGCCACAACGCACGTTGCCGCGTGCGCTGGCCATGGGCATGGGGTTGGTGATCGTGGCTTACGTATTGGTCAACGTTGCCTACCTCGCCGTGCTCGGCCATGCCGGTCTTGCCGTCAGCTCCGCCCCGGCAGCCGACGTGATGCAGCAAGTGGCCGGACCCGTCGGTGCCAGACTGATCGCGCTGGGGGTGGCGATCTCCACCCTCGGTTTCTGCAATATCACCCTGGTTGCCGGCGCACGCGTGCTGCAGGTGATGGGTGAGGACGGCCTGTTCTTCGGCGCGGTGGCCCGCCTGCATCCGCGCTGGCGCACCCCGAACGTCGCACTGCTGCTGTTGTCGGGCTGGGCCGTCGTGCTGGCACTGTCGGGCAGCTATGGTCAATTGCTGGACTACGCCACCTTCGGCGACTGGCTGGCCTGCGCGGCCGGCGTGGCCACGCTGTTCTGGTATCGCCGCCACGACAACGACACGCCTGGTTTCCGCATGCCGGCCTATCCGTGGTTGCCGTTGATCTTCATCGGCATCGTCAGCTGGGTCGTGTTTGCAGTGATGCGCGACAACCCGCACGATGCCGGCATCGGCGTGCTGATCATGCTGGCAGGCGTGCCGGTGTATTTTTTCTGGCGCCGCCTGTTCAGTCGCACGCAGCACTAATCCTGCAACGGCAATGCCACAATAGGCGGACAGCCCCGAGGAGATCTTGAATGTCGCCCGTGCAAGCCCAGGCCCTGCCGACCAGCCAGGAAAGCGACATCGTGCCGACACCGATCCGCGACGGCATCGATCTGCAGATCAACGGCGAGCACTACCGTCATACCGGCGATCCGCAAATGCCATTGCTGTGGTATCTGCGCGACATCCTGCGCCTGACCGGCACCAAGTACGCCGGCGAGCACGGCGAAAACGGTGCCGATCTGGTGCTGGTCAACGACAAGGCGGTGTCCGCGATCACCCAGACGGTCACGATGGCAACCGGCAAGCGCGTAGTCACGGTGGAAGGGCTGGCCACCGCTGACGGCAGCCTGAGCCCGTTGCAGCAAGCCTTCATCGACGAGGATGCGATCGGCTGCGGTTACTGCACGCCCGGCTGGCTGATTGCCGCAACCGCGTTGCTCAGGCACAACCCCAAGCCGGCCGATGGCGACATCGACCTGCTGCCCAACCTGTGCCGCTGCGGCTGCCAGACGCGCGTGCGCCGCGCGATCAAACGCGTCGCTGCCGGCAAGGCGGGCCTGCCGTGAGCACACGCCAACCCGACCACGCAATCCGGCTCTCGCGTCGACGTTTCCTGCAGGTACTGGCTACCACCGGCGGCGCCCTGATGGTCGGCATCCGCATGGCCGACGCCGCCGACGCGACATTGCCACCCGCGCTGCTCGGAGACCACTTCCACGACCTGGGTGCATATGTGCGTATCGACACCGACGGCGATGTGTTGATCGGCGCGCGCGACCCGGATACCGGCACAGGTGTCGCCACGGCGCTGCCGCGGATCATCGCCGACGAACTGGACGCCGACTGGAACCGGGTCAGGGTGATGCAGCTGGGCCTGGGGGTCGACGACAGCAAGAACGGCACACCCGAATGGACCTACGGCCACCAGGTGGGTGGTACCGGCAGTTCGATCCCTGCCGCCTGGCGCGATCTGCGCCAGGCCGGAGCCGTGGCGCGCTGGCTGCTGCTGCAGGCAGCCGCCCGGCGACTCGGCGTCTCCGCCAACAAGCTGCGCTGCGACGCCGGCATGGTCATCGCGCCGGACGGCCGTCGCGCCGGCTACGGCAGCCTGGTCGCGGATGCCAGCCAGATCGCCCTGCCCAAAAACCTGCCGCCACCCAAACCGGCTTCCGGCTACAAACTGATCGGCCAACCCTGTGGCGACGTCGATGCGCATGACATCGTCACCGGCCAGGCCCGCTATGCGATCGATCACGACGAAGTCGACGCGCTGGTCGCGGTACTGGTGCACTGCCCGTGGCCGGACGGCAAGCTGAGCCGGGTCGACACCACCGCCGCACTGGCGGTCAAGGGCGTGGTCAAGGTCGTTCAACTCAAACCCGAACCGGGCCAGCCATGGGGCAGCACGGTGATTGCCCCCGCGGTGGCCGTGCTGGCCGAGAACACATGGGCGGCATTGCAGGCCCGCGCCAGACTCAAGCTGGAATGGGAGCCCGGCGCCAGCGGCAAGGAAAGCAGCCATGCGATGGAGCAGCAGGCGGTCGCCCTGCTCGGCAGTGGCGCCGAGCCAAGCACGCGGGTGCGCGACGATGGCGATGTCGATGCCGCCGACAAGAAAGCCGCACGGCGCTTCAACGCCACCTATTTCCAGCCGTGGCAGGCGCATGTCACCAGCGAGCCGATGAACTGCCTGGTGCGACTGACCAAGGATCAGGCCAGCCTGGTGGTACCCACCCAGGCACCGCAGAAGGCCTGGGCCGTGGTGCAGCGCCTGACCGGCCTCGGGCCCGCGCAGATCGAGATCCGCGTGCCGCGCGTCGGCGGCGGTTACGGGCGCCGGCTCGATCACGATTTCGTGGCCGAAGCGGTGATGCTGGCCCAGCTGGCGAAAAAGCCCGTACGCCTGCTGTGGACACGCGAACAGGAATTCAGCCATGACTATTACCGATCCGGCTGCGTGCACCAGCTCAAGGTGATCATCGATCGCAAGCGCCAGCTCACCGGCTGGCATCAGCGCATGGCCAGCGCGTCGGCACTTGCCATGCGTGGCGTCGCCAGCGATCGCCTGTGGTCGTCCGAACTACTGGCCGATCAATTGCCCGCCGGGCTGATCCCGAACTACCGCAGTGACTGGTACGCACAATCCTCGGCCATCCCGCGCGGCCCGCATCGGGGCATGCCGCATGTCGTCAACGCGTTCGCGGCGGAAAGCTTCATCGACGAAGTGGCGCATCTGTTGCGCGAAGATCCGCTGAAAACCCGCCTGCGCGTGCTCGGCGAGCCACGCCAGCTGCCGCTCAGCGGCGGTGGCACGCTGGACATCGGCCGCCTGCGCAACGTGCTGCAACTGGTCGCCGACCGGATCGAGTGGAAAAACTGGCTGCGTACCGTGAACGGCCTCGGCATCGCCTGCTGGCATATCGACGGGGCTTACGTGGCACACGCCATCGAGGCCGCCATGCAGGGCGAGCAACTGATCATCCAGCGCGTCGTCTGCGCGGTCGATGTCGGTCGCGTGATCAATCCGCTGGGCCTGCAGGGACAGGTCGCCGGGGCAACCCTCGACGCGCTGTCCAACGCGTTGAATCCCGCCATCAGCTTCCGGAATGGCCATATCCAGCAACACGGTTACAAGGATTATCCGCTGGCCAGCATAGCCCAGCTGCCGAACGACGTCGAAGTGATCACCGTAGCCGATGATCGCGCGCCCGGCGGCGCCAGCTTCCTGGCCATGCCCACCGCCGCGCCGGCACTGGCCAACGCGGTGTTCCGTGCCAGCGCCGTTCGCGTACGCCGGTTGCCCTTGATGAAGGAATTGCTGCGCCTGTTGTGACCGGGTCGGGTGCTGCAGGCGAGCATTCCGCATCGGCCATGCGCATGGCCCGTACCGAATCCGGGCCCGCGCGACCCGCCATCCCGTCACGTGTGTCACTTTTCGGCAGGTGACGACGATCCGCGCCTCTGCATGAGGCATTCCGTCCGCAATGCGCCCCGCTCGGCCATCGAATGCCGGGTTTGCACCGGCAACCATGGCTGGCACGGATTCTGCTTGATACTTCTCGAACCTCCTCAACTCTACATATCGAGAAGCCACCATGGAAGAAGTCATCGAACGTACCTGCGGCAACAGTTCCCCGCATGAGTTGGCCATCCATTTCCTGCTGCGCCATGCGGAGCGCCGCATGACACTGACCACCGAGACCGGCGACCAGCCGCGTGCCGCGGCTACCGTGCACCAGCTCGATACAGACAACCGGGCACGGCGTGCGACAACCGCTCCCAAATGGGTCGCTGCCGTGGTTGCGCAAGGCGCGGGCGTCACCGAGACCGTTTCCGAGGACAGCTTTGCTGCCCGTTTTTCGCGGGCCTATGCCGCGGCACGTCACATCCCGGCCCCCAGCCGCAATCGCTTCCCGGCACAACGCATGAGCGCCTGATGAGTGTCCCTGGCCATGCCAGGTCGTGGCTGCCGCCAGCCGCGCTGCCGATCCGCGAGGCCATGCTCAGGATTCGCCTGCCGGGACAGGATCTGCTGCAACGAGCGTAGCGAGCCAATGCCGAAGAGCCTGCTGCGCCGGCAGCGGGGTTTCCAGCGCATCCAGAGCGTCACGCAGCGCCGGCAGATCCTCGGCACGGTCGATATCGGTCAGGCATCCCACGGCACCGATCGCCCCGCAGGGTGACAGATACCGGCGCAAATCGGATGCGGTCTGAGCCTGCGAATAGCGCACGCGGGTCCAGACTTCACGCGGAACCGCCGCCCTGCCGCCAAACAACCAGAAGCCGCCATCGCCGGCATCGCCGATCACGAACGGCATCTGCGCATCGTCCAGCAGGGCAAGCGCGGCCTGCAGCGAGCCGAGGGTCAGCTGCGGAGCATCGGCGCCAATCAGCAACACGCGATCATGCCGAGCCAGCAGTCTTGAGTACACGGCGTGCAGGCGCTCGCCCAGATCGCCTTCGCCCTGATGAAGAAGCGCGAATCCCGGCCACGCAGCCGCGGCGGTCGCGCCGGATTCGGCAACCGCCCAGTACGGCGCCAACCATGGCATGCAAGCGCGTGCGACTTCGGCGGTAGCCGCGGCGGCCAGCTGATGGAAACGCAGCGCCGCCTGCTCACCGATGCCGGCCGCCAGTCGTGTCTTCAGCGGCGACAAGCCCGGTGTCTTGACGAAGATGGCCAGCGCCGCGGTCATGCGCCGCTCCTGCGCATGCGGCGCCAAGCCGGCCATGCCTGCGCCGCCGTAAGCCGCCAGTGCCGCAAGGTGGTGCGCAGCCAGCCATGCTGCGCGTATTTGCGCGCGCTGGTTTCAAGTACCGCGGGGATGTGCCGCAGCGGCAAGCCGGCGCGCCGTACTGCCCAGACCAGCAGATGATCCTCGCCACAGGCGGCCTGTTCATCGAAACCCTGCAGCGCCTCGAAACACGAACGCGGCAGCAACAGCCCCTGGTCGCCGAACGGCAATCCCAGCCAGCGCGCACGCCAGTTGGCACCGAGCGCATTCAGGGCTGTCCCGCGTGGTCCGTCGTCTCGAAACGCCAGCGTGAACCAGCCCATAGCCGCCTCGCCCTGGGCGATGAAGCGCTGCAGCGCGTGCAAGGTATTGCCACGCAGGCGCGAGTCGGCGTGCACGAACCACAGCCAGTCGCCGCTGGCCAGGCGCGCGCCCATGTTCTGTTGGCGTGCACGGCCGGGTTCGCTGCGGCACGCACGATAGGGCAACGATGCCGGCCACGCCGACGGTGGCAGATGCAACGCGTCATCACCACACACCACGATGACTTCGCTGCCGGGCGGCAAGGCAGCAAGTTGCCCAAGCAATGGCTGCCATTCGTCCTCGCCCGGTGCCAGCGGCACGATCACCGACAGTGACGTCCCCATGCGATGAACCACGTCGGACACCGGTCGGCTCAGCAGCAGCCGGGTGCGGCGCTGGCCACCGCGCCCATCGGCGCGCACTCGAACAACCCGAAATGCCGCTGCTTGTCGCCATCGATGCGGAAGTGCTCCGCGTAGCGGCTGCCTGCGAGCATGTCCGCCGTATTGCCGCAAACCAGCATCGGCCGATCGCGCTCGAAGCGATGGTGATCATCCAGCTCGAAGTGATGCCGGTGCCCCGCAAGACTGCCGCGATACGTGGCAACCTGGCCGTAATCCTCGCAGCGATCCTCCAGCGGCAGCTTGAACGCGCGCCAGGTGATCGACTCGAAGCTGGCGAAGCCGATGCGTTGCTCGATCGCGGCGTCGGTCAGTGCAATCGGGCTGCGTGCGCAGACGCGCGCATCGGCCACACCCAGCTCGCCGAGCAGACGGCGGAAATCCTCCACGTAAAGAGCGCCAGCCAGACATTCGCCCAGCAGCACCGGATCGGACAGCAGCTCGCGCGGCAAGCGCCGGTCGCTGAACACGTCGGAGAAATGCAGCTCGCCACCGGGCTTGAGCACGCGGAAGGTTTCGGCGAAGGCGCGGCGCTTGTCCGGCACCAGGTTCAACACGCAATTGGAGACCACCACGTCGACCGAGTTGTCGGCGATGCCCAGCGCCGCCAGGTCGGCCAGATCACCCAGATGAAATTCCACGTTGGAGCGGGCATGCCCGAACGCCTTGGCATGGAACGCGCGATGACGCTCGGCCACCTCCAGTTGCTGCGCGGTCATGTCGACGCCGATCACGCGACCATGCTCGCCAACCAGGCTGGACAGCAGGTAGGCATCGCGCCCACTGCCGCAGCCGAGATCGAGCACGGTCATGCCATCGAGCGCGGGTGGCAGCGGTGAGCCGCAACCGTAGAAGCGGTCACGCACTTCCGGATGCAAGCGCGACAGGATCGTGCGCAGCGGCTCGGGCATGGCACCGATGCTGCAGCAGGCAGTCGTGCGCAGGTCGCTGCTCGACTGCAGTGTCTCGCCGTAATAGCTGCGCACGGCGGTCTGTTGCGCCTCGGCGCGGCTGTTGTCGCCGGTGTCGTGTTCCACGTTCATGTCAGTGCACCTCCACAGGAGCTGCCCGCGCCCGCGGTGCAGCCATAACAATGATCGCCGAACGCGATCGGGTCGCGCTCGACATCCATGACGGACTCGATATCCCAGATGCTGCGCCTGCGCCCGCCCTGCGGCAGCTCCAGTGCCTGGTTGAAGTCGCAGTCGTAGAGCTGTCCGCGCCAATCCACCGACAACAGGTTGCGGCACATCACGCCCATTGCCGCCTGTGGATTGAACGCATCGAGCAAGGTGTGCATGTAGCTGTCGTGGCGCCCCTCGCGTTCCAGCAGATGCAGGAAGCGCTTGATCGGCATGTTGGTGATGGTGAACAGGCGGTTGAAGACGATGCCGAAATGCTCGGCCAGCTCATGCCGGTAAGTCGCCTCCAGCGACGCCTGCGACGGCGGCAGGCTGGCACCGATCGGGTTGTAGACCAGATCCAGTTCCAGGTCGCTGCCCGGTCGGCCATAGCCGAGCTCATTGAGCAGATGCAGTGCGCGCAAACTGGGATCGAAGACATGCTGGCCGCGCTGCTTCTCCACATTGGCCTTGCTGTAGCACGGCAGCGAGGCGACCACCTTGACGCCCTGCGCAGCGAGAAACCCGGCGGTGTCCTCCTGCCCCGGCCGGAACAGCACGGTCAGATTGCAGCGATCGATCACGGTCTTGCCCATGCGGCGCGACTCGCTTGCCAGGGTGCGGAAGTGCGGATTCAACTCGGGCGCACCGCCAGTCAGGTCCACGGTGTGAATGGCCGGCGCTGCGGCCAGCAATTCGAGCAGGCGATCGACCGTGGCCGACTGCATGATCTCGGTGCGCCGGGGCCCGGCCTCGACATGGCAGTGCTGGCACGCCAGATCGCACAGCTTGCCGACGTTGATCTGCAGAATCTGGAGCGGTGTGCGCGGCAGGCTCAGGCCATGGCCGCGCAACGTGCGGGAAAACGCCGGCAGGCGGGTGGAAAGGGCAGCGTTCAACAGAGCTCGCTCCTGTTTCAGATGGTGCTGGCGGTGGTCATGGCGTGGCCCCTGGCGTGGCGGACGATGCTGCTGCCGGCGCCAGCGTCACGTCGCCGAACCATGCCGTGACGTGGCCACCCGTGTTGTCCGTGTCCGATGCCAGTGCAATGCCGCTTACCGGTGGCGCGGCACGACCGAAAGCGGCGCGAAAGTCCGCCGCCAGATCGCGCTGCTGCAATTGCCAGGTGCCGGCGTGCGCATCGCCGCTCTGCAGGACGATGGTGCGTACCAGACCGGTAAAGGCACTGGGTGCGATGGTGCCGACCGCGTGGGTGTTGTCCCACACGTAACACAGGGCGGCGGTGGGTAGCGGGTGACCCAGGCTCCTGCTGGCAACACTCAGCTTCACGCGTTGCAGCCAGGACAACCGCGAGCGTGGCACATCGAAGAACACGTAGACGCGCGCCGCGAAATCGTCACCGGATTTCTTCGACAGGTTGGCCTTCGCCACGCTGCGATCGACCTTCCAGCGCCAACGGATGGTCGTGGCCGCGGGGACGTCCAGGACGTGGGCGATGGCGCCCGAGGCATGGTTGGCGACGATGCTGAACACATCGTCGCTGCCGTCGCGAACGATCGCCATCCGCGCCGAGGCATGATGTCGCGACATCGCATAGACCTTCCAGCCCGATGGCAGCTTCTGACCTGGTGCCGCGTCCGAAAAACGCAGCGTCATGGCAGCCGCAGACGCCGTCACCGACACCACCAGCAGCCACGCCGCGCAGGCGAGTTTCGTCGTTGTCTTCATCCGCGCCTCCATGCGTGATAGCGCGCCAGCCAGCCGAGCACCCGCTCCGGCGCGTGCGCCTTCTTCCAGTTGCCCGCGGCGTACTTGTTCGCCTCGGCCCAGGTCGGATAGGCGTGAATGGTGCCGAGAATCTTGTTCAGGCCGAGCCCGTGACGCATCGCCAGCACGAATTCGGCCAGTGTCTCGCCAGCGTGCTGACCGACGACGGTGGCGCCGAGAATGCGATCGCTGCCGGGCACGGTCAGCACCTTGATGAAGCCATGCGGGTGATTCTCGGTGATCGCGCGGTCGAGGTCGTCAAGATCGTAGCGGGTGATTTCATGGTCAATATCCTGCTCCTTCGCCTCGCGTTCGTTGAGGCCGACGCGTGCCACCTCGGGGTCGACGAAGGTGACCGCCGGAATCACCGAGTAATCGACGCGGAAACGCCTGAACTGGCCGAACAGCGCATTGACCGTGGCGTACCATGCCTGATGCGCGGCCGTGTGGGTGAACTGATACGGACCGGCGACGTCGCCGCACGCGTAGATATTCGGATACAGCGTGGCAAGCCACGCATCGGTCTCCACCGTGTTCGCGGCGGGGATGCCCAGCTCTTCCAGGCCGAAACCGGCAGTACGCGGCTTGCGCCCGACGGCCACCAGCAACTGGTCGTACGGCAGGCACACTTTTTCGCCAGCAGCTTCGCAGACCAGCACCTGCCCGCCATCGTGCGACTCCACCGCCACGGCCTTGTGGCCGACACGAACATCCACGCCGTCGGCGGCGAGCCGTGCCCGCACAAACGCCGACACCTCATCGTCCTCACGCAGCAACAGCCGCTCCATCGTCTCGATCAGGGTCACCTGCGAACCGAGCCGTGCGAAGGCCTGGGCCAGCTCGCAGCCGATCGGCCCGCCGCCCATCACCAGCAACCGCGGCGGCAGCTCGCGCAACTGCCACAATGTCTCGGAGGTGAGGTAGCCGCTGTCCGCGATACCGCTGATCGGTGGCACGAACGGTTCGGCACCGGAGGCGATCACGATGGCGCGAGTGCTGATCGGCTTGCCGTCCACTTCCACGACCCAGGGCGAGACGATGCGCGCCTGACCGCGCTGCACATCCACCCCGAGCTCGCGATAGCGTTCGACCGAATCGTGCGGTGCCACCGTGGTGATCGCCTGCGCCACACGCTCCATCACCGCACGGAAATCCACCGTCACCGCACCCGTTTTCACGCCGACCGCGCCGGCGCCACGCGCCTGAGCCACCAGCCTTGCGGCGTGAATCAGGGTTTTCGAGGGCACGCAGCCGGTATTCAGACAATCGCCGCCCATCATGTGCTTCTCGACCAGGGTGACTTTGGCGCGCACGGTGGCAGCGATGTAGGCACTGACAAGGCCAGCCGACCCGGCACCGATCACCACCAGATTGCGATCGAACTTCGCCGGCTTCGGCCACCGGGCATGGACGCGCCGCGCCTTGACCCGTGCCACGATCCAGTGCGCCAGCAACGGAAACACACCCAGCAACACGAACGAGGCGATGATTCGCGGCGACAAAATGCCAGACAACGAATCCAGGCTGGCCAGCTGCGTGCCTGCATTCACGAACACCACGGTGGCAGCGAGCATGCCAAGCTGGCTGACCCAGTAGAACGTGCGCGCCGGCAGTTCGGTCAGGCCCATCAGCAGGTTGACCACGAAGAACGGAATCACCGGCACCAGTCGCAGCGTGAACAGATAGAACGCACCGTCGCGCCGCATGCCCTCGTTGATGGCGGTCAGGCGCTTGCCAAAACGTGTCTGCACGGCGTCGCGCAGCACGAAGCGACTGGCCAGCATGGCCAGGGTCGCCCCCGTGGCGGAGGCAAACGACACCAGCAAGAGGCCTTCGAACAAGCCGAACACCGCCCCGCCGACCAGCGTCAGCAAGGTCGCCACCGGCAGCGACAGCGCCGTGACCGTCACGTAGAGCAGAAAGAATCCGCCGGCAAGCCACAACGGGTGGGCCTGGCGCCAGACGTCCAGACCGTGCCGACGCGCCTTCAAGGCATCGAGGCTGAGCTGGTGCTGCCACCCCAAGGCAAAGAACGCCACCACCGCGCCAAGCAACACGATGACGATCAACCAGCGAATCAGCGTGTTTTTACGTTTCATTGCTGGAGCTATCCGGGAAACCATCAAGGAATCGCGAACCGGCAAAACCAGCCCGCGATGGATTTTCGCGTGGAGCAGCATTGTGCGCAGACGAAGGCACAGTGCACTTGTTGCGCATGAATGACCTGCTGGATGTTGCCATCTTTGGTGGTTCGCCATGACAGCGACGCTGGTTACCCGAAAATCCATCGACAGCATGATCCGATGCCAGACTCCCGGCTTGCGCCAGCCCCATCAGTCTGAAGGTTCTGGCGTGAAGATGGCGCGTCACGGCCGGAAGCCGTCTTCTGGTGAAGCGTGACTGGCCATGCACCCTCCGGGATTTGCCGCCGCTCGGCCAACGGCAAGCTGTCGGCCCGCTGATCAAGCAAGAGGCTCGTTGGAGCGGATCGCATGATGGCATGTCATCAGGTCGCGGCCGAGCATGAACTTTCGCCCCCCGGACCTGCACCGCTTTGCCGACCGCAGCTGCAGCCAGGCTGCGATTGCTACGATAGCCCTTTGCACCGCCAGGACCCGCCGTGGCGACCTCCTTCCTGCTCACCCATGAACCGGCGATCCGCCTCGGCGCGTTTGCCGGCATCTTCGCGGTCATGGCGCTGTGGGAAGTGCTGGCGCCGAGACGCCGGCAAGCCATCGGCCGATGGCGACGCTGGCCGGCCAACCTCGGTATCGTGGTACTGGACAGCTTGCTGGTGCGGCTGCTGGTTCCGACCGCGGCCGTCGGTACCGCGCTGCATGCTCAGGCTCACGGCTGGGGCCTGTTTCATGTGCTGGGCGTGCCGGACTGGTTCGCCATCGTGGCATCGATGCTGTTGCTGGACCTGACCATCTATCTGCAGCACGTGATGCTGCATGCGGTGCCGCTGCTGTGGCGGCTGCACCGCATGCATCACACCGATCTCGAATTCGACCTGACCACCGGTGCACGCTTCCATCCGCTGGAGATCCTGTTGTCGCTGGTGATCAAGCTCGGCGCCATTGTTGCGCTGGGTGCCCCTGCGGTCGCGGTGCTGGCGTTCGAGGTGGTGTTGAACGTGACCTCGATGTTCAACCACGGCAATGTCGGCCTGCCAGGTCCACTGGATCGCATCGTGCGCTGGCTGCTGGTCACGCCGGACATGCATCGCGTGCATCACTCATGGCATCCGGATGAAACCAACGCCAACTTCGGCTTCAACCTGTCGTGCTGGGATCGCCTGCTCGGCACCTATCGTGCGCAGCCGCGCGACGGCCACGGCGGCATGACGATCGGCATCAACCAGTTTCGCGACCCGCGTGAACTACGCCTGGATCGCATGCTGTGGCAACCGCTGCGCGGGCCGACGCACAGCTATCCGATCCATGCCCGAGGGGAAGATTCCGCACAATCCGGCAAGCCCTGAACTGTCGCCGCAACCGACCCGGCGCGCTCGACGAGCCACACGCAAAGCACTTTATTTCAGATGGATTGCACCAAAGCCGCAAAATTTCGCTACATTGTGCAGGCCGCGAGGCCTCCGAGCCCTTCAAAGCCGGAGTTTCCCACTATCGAGATGAAATCCATGGCTACCAAAACCACTGCCAAGAAAGCCCCTGCCAAGAAGGCTCCCGCCAAGGCCGCCAAGGCCGCCGCACCGGTCAAGCCGTTGAACGAAACCCTGAGCAAGTCCGGGTTGATCGCGCACATTGCCGCCCAGGCCAATGTCGAGGCGAAAGCGGTCAAGGCCGTTCTTGCCGGCCTCGAGGCTGCGGTGCTCGCATCGGTGCACAAGAAAGGCGTGGGCCAGTTCACCCTGCCCGGCCTGTTCAAGATCAACGCGGTCAAGGTGCCGGCGAAACCGAAGCGCAAGGGCAAGAACCCGTTCACCGGCGTCGAGCAGGTGTTTGCGGCCAAGCCGGCCACCGTCAAGGTCAAGGTGCGCCCGCTGAAGAAGTTGAAAGACGCCGCCGTCTGATACGGCGCGCCGACGCCTGCCCGGTGAATCCGCCCGGGCAGGCGTTCCGGCAAGTGGCCGGGAAATCCCCGTCTACACGCCGATGCCGATGAGCCTGCGTACCCACGCTTCGCTCCACGATGTCTTGCCGCAAACAATCCCGCGGCTGTGAAGTCGCAAGACGCTTCATGAACGAAAGCCCTGCCCGCAACACTTCGTTCACCCCCTCTTTGCGCTGACGATTCAAGACTCGGGCCTTCCACAGAGCACGAGGTACTCGGCATGAACAAACGAATCGCCACGCTGGCTTTTGCGCTGGGCATGGGCGCGTTCTCGTTGGGCGCGTGCGGCATCGCCATGGCGCAGCAGGCACTGACCGAGCCGCAGGTGCAGAGCAAACTCACCGCGCAGGGCTATACCAAGGTGCACGACCTGAAATTCAAGGACGGCATGTGGCATGCCGAGGCGAAGAGCGCCAATGGCAACCATGTAGACGTCCGCATCGACGCCGGCACCGGCAAGGTATATCCGGATGATCAGGTCTCCCGGTTGAGCAGACAGGATGTCAAAGCCGCACTGGAGACCCAGGGCTATACCGATGTGCATGATGTCGATTTCGACGACGGCCTGTGGAAGGCCAAGGCGGAGAATTCCGCCGGCAACAAGGTCAAGCTCAAGGTCGACGCGAGCACCGGCAAAGTGATCGGCATCGATTGACCGGCACCATCCGAACACCCGTACCGCACCGCGCATAGACCCTCGTGTGGATGTTCACTAGTATCGGGCGCTCCCCACCCCACTGGTGACTGTCCATGAAGCGATTGCTGCTGTCCGCCCTCATCATCACTGCCTGCGCCGGTGCGCAGGCAGCCGATGCACCGACCTTCAGTACCCAACGCTTGTCCAGCGAGGTCAAGACGCTTTCATCCGATGCATTCGAGGGACGTGGCCCAGCCACGCCCGCCGAAGTCAAGACCATCGACTACGTCGTGGCACAGATGAAGGCAGCCGGTCTGCAGCCCGGTGGCGACCTCAAGGATGGCAAGCGATCGTGGACCCAGGCGGTGCCGCTGTTGCGCAGCGAGATCATCGGCAAGCCCAGCTTGAGCCTGAAACTGGGTGACAAGACCGAGCCGTTGACCCAGGGCCGGCAGATCGCCGTGCGCTCGCCGATGGACGGCTCCACCTCGGTGGACATCGCGAATGCGCCGCTGGTTTTCGTCGGCTACGGGGTCAAGGCACCGGAACGAAACTGGGACGATTTCAAGGGTGTCGACCTGCACGGCAAGATCGCCGTGGTGTTCGTCAATGATCCCGACTTCGAAACCGGCAAGGGCGATTTCGGCGGCAAGGCCATGACCTATTACGGCCGCTGGACCTACAAGTACGAGGAAGCCGCGCGTCAGGGCGCGCTGGGCCTGCTGGTGATCCATGAAACCGCACCGGCATCGTACGGCTGGGCCACGGTGAAGAATTCCAACACCAACACGATGTTCGACGTCGTGCGCGATCACCCCTCCAGCGTGCATCCGCAACTGGAGGGATGGATCCAGCGTGACCTGGCGGTGCAGATGTTCAAGCATGCCGGTCTGGACTTCGACACGTTGAAGAAGCAGGCGCAAACACGCGCCTTCAAGCCCGTGCTCCTGAAAGGCGAAACTCTGTCAGCCAGCTTCAAGGTCGACAAGAGCGTGATCACCTCGCACAACATCGTCGGCCGCATCGAAGGCAGCAAGCACCCCGATCAGACCGTGATCTACAGCGCGCACTGGGACCACCTCGGCGTGGGCCAGCCGGATGCCACCGGCGACCGCATCTACAACGGCGCGGTCGACAATGCCACCGGCACGGCGGCACTGATCGAACTGGGCCGTGCCTTTGCGCATGCACCCCGACCCGAGCGCTCGGTCGTCTTCCTCAACGTCACCGCCGAGGAAAAAGGCCTGCTCGGTTCCGAATACTACGCATCCAAGCCGCTGTATCCGCTGGCCACCACGGCTGGCGTGATCAACATGGATGCGCTGGATCCGCATGGCCTGGCGCGCAACTTCACCATCTCAGGCAGTGCCAGGCTCGGCCTGCTCGACGACATGATCGCCGATGCCAAGCAGTTCAACATGACCTATACGCCCGATTCCAATCCGGAAGCCGGCTACTTCTTCCGCTCCGATCATTTCTCCTTTGCCAAGCGCGGCGTCCCGGCGATTTCGTTCGGCTCGGGCAATGATCTGGTCGATGGTGGCCTCGCCGCAGGCAAGGCGGCGGAAAAGGAGTACACCGCGAAGCACTATCACCAGCCGTCCGACGAATGGCAGGCCAGCTGGTCGTTCAAAGGCATGGCTCGCGATCTGCAGTTGCTTTACACGGTCGGCAACCAGCTGGCCAATTCGGATCAATGGCCGGACTGGAGCAAGGACTCCGAATTCCGCGCGGCCCGCGACGCCACGGCTGACGAGCGCAAATAGGGTCCAAT
>DATMTH010000135.1:0-4171 GCA_035564915.1 Rhodanobacter sp. | reverse complement strand
TTCACCAACACCCGCGCCGACGACAGCACGGGCGCGGTGAGCTACGACGTCAGCTTGACCAATACCAGCAACGAAGACCTGCACGGTCCGCTGATGCTGTTGCTCGACCCGGGTACCTACTTTGGCGACACCATCACCGGCACCACGCAAGGCACCGGCGATCAGTCGGACCTGTGGGTGCTCGATCTCACCGGCTCGCTGGCTAACGGCAAACTCGCTGCGGGTGCAACGCTTGCGAACCAGACCATTACTGTCGTACCCGCCAGCCAATTTGGCGTGGGTGGCTTGGTGGATCTGGCGAAGTTCAACCTCGGTCATGGCATTTACGCCGTGCCGATGCCGTCGGTACCGCCGAGCATAGGCATGGTCCCGCCCGTATCTGCCGACGGCAGCAGCAGTGATCCAGCGGCAGCCGATGGCTCGGATGCAGCCATCGATTACACCAGCGATACGTTCATCACGCCCACCACCGTGGGCCAAGCCTGGACGGCGCAACTGGATGCGATGGATCAAAGTAGCACAGCGCTCTATTGGCAGCTGGTGCAGGCCCCCAAGGGGATGACATTAACGCCGGTAGCCGGCTACGCCACCGATGGCAACGGCTATTACCACTCCACCGCCACATTGAACTGGACACCGGATGCATCCGCCGACGCCGACACGACAATCGTGTTGCGCGTGCAAGATGGCCGCGGCAGCGTTTCCCTGCGCACGCTGCATATACCGGTGACCAATGGCAACCAAGCGCCCGTGATCGCGCCGCAAGACACGGTTGCGATCAACGAAGGCCAAACCTGGTCACTGCCGATCGTCGCCTCCGATGCCGATGGCGATCCGCTCACCGTCAACATGAGCAACCTGCCGTCCGGTGCATCGTTTGATGCGCGTACCGGCATGCTCAACTGGACGCCGACCTACGATCAGGCCGGCACGTACAAGAACGTCACCATCAGCGTCAGCGACGGCAAGGTAACCACCAGCGAAAGCTTCGACGTCGTGGTGAATACCGCGTGGGCGCAGCCGGTGCTTGCACCGGTGCTGGCGCAGACCGTGCGCGAAGGCGACACGATCGGCCTGCAGCTTTCCGGCAGCGTGCCGGGCGGCTTGAAGCATGCCGACGGCACTGCGGCAAAGCTGAGCTACAGCGCGCCCTACCTGCCAGCCGGCATGACATTCAACAGCGACACCGGCTGGTTGAGCTGGACGCCGAGCTACGACATCCAGGGCACGGTCAACGTGCCAATCACGCTCACCGCCACCTACACCAACCCCGATGGCAGCACGCAGCAAACCAGCGTGCAGCAGACGGTTGCGTTCAACGTGCTGCATGCGAACGGCGCCTTGCAGTTCGACAGCAACCTGGGCCAGCCGTGGACCACATTGGAAGGCCAGCCGCTGAGCATCAGCGTGTTCGCCTTCGACCCGAACAACCCGCTGTTTGCACCCGAGGTCCGTCTGGCGCCCGGTGCCGCGCCCGTTGACGAAAACGGCGGCGCTGTCGCACCCACGGTCACCTATACGGTGAGCGGCCTGCCGCAAGGTGCGACCTTCGATCCGGATACCTTGCAGATCAACTGGACGCCCGGCTACAACCAGGCCGGCGCGTACAAGGTGACCGTGGTCGCCAGCAAGGCGGCAGATGGCACACCGATGACGAGTACGGTGACGGTCCCGATCACCGTGGTGCAGGTCAACCTGCCGCCCACCGTTACCCCGATAGCCGACGCCACCCTTGCCAAGGGAAGCACGCTGGACATCCCGGTGACCATTGCGGCGGGTGCAGGCGACACCATCAAGGTGACCATCGACGGTCTGCCGCGCTTTGCCACCTTTACGCAAAACGCGCCAACGGCGGATGGCCACATCACCGGCACCATTCACCTGGCGCCGGGCGACAACGATCGCGGCGATTACACGCTGACCGTGGTGGCGCAAAACACCGTCACCGGAATGGCGGCCGCGCAACGTTTTGTGGTCACGGCCACCAGCCTGACCGAGCCGCCGGTATTCAACCTGCCGCAACAGGTGGTGGCGGTGATCGGCCAGCCGCTGAGCCTGCCGTTCACCATCGCGGACATGGATCAGGATGGCCTGCACCTGAGCAGCAACGGCTTGCCGGCCAACGCCAAGCTCACGCTGGGCACGCAGTACGGCCAGGCATTGCTGACATGGACCCCGACTGCCGCCGACATCGGCCCGCACGACATCACCATCACCGTCACTGACAGCGGCTTGCCGCCGCAGAACCAGGGTTACGTCAACCCGGCCAACCCGGTGCCCAACGTGGTGACGCACACCATCCACGTGGTGGTGGTGACGAGCGATACGCCGCCGCAACTGCTGGGCCTGCAAGTCAACGGCAGCACGGTCAACGACACCGGCAACGCCACCACTCCAGTGGTGCTCAACACCAACGAGGGCAACCCGCTGGCGTTGAACCTCTATGCCACCGATCCGGCCAGCCACCTGATCAATTGGACGGCCACCGGCCTGCCACAAGGCATGACGCTCAACGTACCGGCTGCCGGCAACGGCAACCAGGCCACGCTGAACTGGACGCCGAACCTGTTTGCCGCCACCGGCGGCGCCAATAACAACGGTGTCTACACGTTTACCGTCACAGGCAGCGACGGCGCGATGAGCTTGATGCGCACGTTCGAAGTGCACGTGGCCAACGTGGCGCAGGCACCGCAGATCGTGCCGCTGCCCATGCAGCTGGTGGACGAGGGCAACACGCTGTCGTTCGGGCTGCACAGCGTCGATGTCGACGGCAAGCCGGTGCAACTCAGCCTGGTCTACGATGCCAATACGCCATCGGGCGTGGCCTTCGATCCCGTCACCGGCACGTTCGAATGGACACCGGGTTACGACACGGTGAACAAGGCGCAATCGAGCAGCAGCGATTTCACCTTCCACTTCCAGGCCACGGACGGCACGCTCACCAGCACGCAAACGGTGCAAGTGCGTGTGATCGGCGTGTATCGCGCGCCGACGCTCGATGCGAGCAGCCATGCCGTGGTGGTGGGTCAGTCCTTGAGCCTGCCGATTCAGTTGGGCGGTACCGACACGCATCAAGGCATCTACGCCAGCGATCCGGACGGCAATGCGCTGACCCAGATGCTTACGGTGAGCTTTACCAACCTGCCGACAGGCGCGACCTACGACGCCGCGCATCAGCGCCTCAACTGGACCCCCGGCCCGGGCCAAGTGGGCGACTTCGTGATCATGGCGAATGTCGACGATGGCCACGGCAATGTCGTGCAGCACAGCTTCACCGTGCGCGTCGTGGCAGATGCATCCGCGAATGCGCCGCAGGTACTGATCGACAGCGTGCCGAGCACGCCCGCCCTGCCCGGCCAGGACATCATGGTGACCGTGCGCGCGACCAGCTTCAGCCCCATCGCCAGCGTGGCCGTGCAGGTACGCGGCACCGGCCTGGGTACGGACCAGTGGCAGACCGTGACGCTGGACAGCAGCGGACGCTTCCATCTGCAAGCCACGCAGCCAGGCACGATCGACGTACGCGTCATCGCCACCGATGCCGACGGCTTCAGCGCCACGCAGGACAGCCCCCTGCTGATCAAGGATCCGGCCGCGCTCGCACCCGTCGTGACATGGAGCGGCGCGCTGGCCGGCGCCACGCTCGACAGCAAGCCGGTCGAGATCGATGCGCTGACGGCACTGCAAGCGAACCTGCAGGAGCTGCAGCTGATGGGCTATCGCCTGCAGATCGCCCCGATCGGCAGCAGCCAGTGGCAGACGCTGGGCCAGCAAAGCGACGATGCCGCCAACCTCAACCAGGTGGTGGACCTCGCTTCGCTCGATCCGGCGGCGTTCGGCAACGGCGTGTACCAGCTGCGCCTCACCGCGTGGGATCTGCAAGGCCGCACGGCGGAAGTCGATGCGCGTGTGATCGTCAACACGGCGCAGAAGAACTTCGGCCAGAACAGCGTGGCCGATGTCACCTACCTGCTTGGCGGTCATGCATTTACCGTCAACCGCAGCATTGTTGGCAACAGCGACAACGCGTTCAGCAACTGGAACATCGCCGGCTTCGATACCGGACTCACCACCGACCAGCCCGCCACCACCGCCTCCGGCGCAACGGCGGCATGGACCATCGGGTCACGCGTCTGGTTGTCGATCCCTGGCAACCTCGGCGACGCCAATG
>DATMTH010000134.1:0-5352 GCA_035564915.1 Rhodanobacter sp. | reverse complement strand
CCCCCCATTTCGACGAGTCCATCCCGCCATGCGCGCCTCCACCTTCCGCCGCCTGCTCAACCTGTGGCCGCCGTTCCTGTTCAACGCGATCCGCCTGCAGTCACTCAACAACGACTACACCGAGGCGAAGGTGGTGCTGCGGCTGCGTCCGTGGAACCGCAACTACGTGAAGAGCCAGTTCGGCGGCAACCTGTTCGCGATGGTCGACCCGTTCTGGATGCTCTTGGCGATGCACCAGCTGGGCAAGGATTACTACGTATGGGACAAGGCCGGCACGATCGACTTCGTGGCGCCCGGCTACGAGGACGTGTACGCCCACTTCAAGCTGGAGCCCGGTGTGGTCGACGAACTGCGCGCGGCCGCCGCCGGTGGCGAGAAAGTGCTGCGCTGGTTCGAGACCGACGTGGTCACCGCCGACGGCAAGGTGATCGCCCGCGTGCGCAAGCAGATCTACGTGCGGCTGAAACCGAAAGCGCGCTGACCGGCAATCCGCCCGTCACTCCTGCTCGAAACGTGCAATCTCCTGCAGCATCGTTTCGCCCTTGCGTACGGCACTCCCGGCGAAATTGTTCTCCAGCCAGCGACGATGCCCGGCAGCGCGGATCAGCCAGTACGCCAGCACCACCAGCAGCAGCGAAACGATGCCGCTGATGACGAGATGCCCGACCAGCTCGGGCGCGTGATTCCAGTAGTCATCGCCCATCTGGTCGAAGTCGTACTGGATCAGCATCAGCATCGCCGGTACCCACACGATGCTGCCCAGCACCGCGAACAGCGGCGCTTCCACGCGCACCCGCCACGCGCGCAAGCGGGCCAGGCGGCGCTGGATCTCCAGTACTGGTGCGGCATAGTCGATGGACTGCAACTGCCACAGCAGCCGCCCGGCGAACACGACCATCAGGATGCCGAACAGCTGCACTGCGATGCCGCAGACCACTTGGTGCAGCACGCCTGCATGCGTGGTCCAGAACGAGATGCCCCACAGCATCGTGGCAACGCCGAACGCGATCTGCAGCGACTGCCCCCATGCCAGCGGCCGCAAGCCGCGGCGCAGCCGGTCCATGCCTTGCCCGCGGTGGATGAGCCGCTGCAGCGACGCCTGCTCGGCCAGCCGTTGATCCAGTTGCTGCCAGGCCAGTTTCATCTCGTTCAGTTCCATGCTCATGCTCCAGTGGTTTGCGCGGCGGTCATCTGCCCGCGCAGTTTCTGCTTGATGCGACTGATCTTGGTCGCCACATTGGTCTCGCTGATGCCGAGGATGTCGGCCATCTCGACGTAACTGCGGTCCTCCAGGTACAGCAGGATCAGCGCGCGATTGAGCGGATCGAGCTGGCCGATGAAGGCGTACAGCGCGGTCAATCGCTCGTCCGGCTCGGCTATCGTCTCGCCGCCACCGACCGTCTCCAGGTGATGCGCTTGCAGCGGCTCGAAGCGGTCCGACTCCGACCAGTGCTCGCGCCGCGCCTGCGAGATCGCCACGTTCAGCGCGATCCGGTACAGCCAGGTCGAGAACTTCGCCCGCGCCTCGTCATAACGGCCGAACGAACGCCACAGCTGCGTGCTGATCTCCTGGATCAGGTCGTCGCGATCCGCCGCACTGCGGCTGTACAGGCCGGCAACCTTGAACACGATCTTGCGATGTTCGTGCAGCAGGGTTTCAAAGCGTTGCTGGCGTGGCTTGGCGGTCATCGGTAGCGGTTTTCCCCTCGGTTCACTCCATGATTCGCACAGCCGGGAAAAAAATCACAGTGGCTTGGCATGCCGCAGGTCCACAATGGATCGCATCCGCACCTTAGCCATGGATATTGCGATGAAGGTAGCCGAGGTCATCCTGCTGCGCGCACGCCACCTGAGTCCGGGTTGTTTTGCCCTGGTGATGGCCACCGGCATCGTCTCGATCGACGTCAGCCAGCACGGCATGCCGCTGCTGGCACGCTGGCTGTTCGGCCTGAACCTGCTGGCGTGGCTGCTGTTGCTGGCGCTGACCGGCCTGCGGCTCAAGTGCTTCCGGCGCGAAATGCTCGCGGACTTCGTCGACCCCGGTCGCGGCGCGGGCTTCCTTACCCTGGCCGCGGCGACGTGCGTACTGGGCAGCCAGTGCCTGATGGTGGTGCATCTGCCCACGCTCGCCCGCGCGCTGGCCCTGCTTGGCGCACTGTTCTGGGCGGCGCTGATCTACCTGTTCTTCGCCGCCACCATCACCGCCCGGATCAAACCCGGCTTTACCCGCAGCATCAACGGTGGCTGGCTGGTCGCGGTGGTCGCCACCCAGGCACTGGCCGTACTGATCGTGCTGCTGGTGGCCGATCAGCCCGTGCTGAATCCGGCATGGCTGTTCGGCGCCATCTGCCTGTACCTGCTGGGCGATGCGCTGTACCTGCTGATCATCACCCTGGTGGTGTACCGGCTGGTGTTCTTCCCGTTGCGCGCCCGCGAATTCACCCCGCCATACTGGATCGACATGGGCGCACTGGCCATCACCACCCTGGCCGGCAGCCTGATCGTGCTGTACACGCCGGCGCCAGGCCCGCTGGCCGACCTGATTCCGTTCGTGAAAGGTTTCACGCTGTTTTTCTGGGCCACCGCCACATGGTGGATTCCCCTGCTGGTTTTGCTGGAATTCTGGCGCTACGCCTGGCGGCACACGCCGCTGCATTACGAATCGGACGACTGGGACATCGTGTTTCCGCTGGGCATGTACACCGTCGGCACCTACGAACTGGCGCAAGCGCTGCAACTGGATTTCCTGCGGCATATCCCGGCCATCGGCGTGTACATCAGCCTGCTGGTATGGGGACTGGTGGCTGCCGCGGCACTCGTGCGCGGGTATCGCGGCTTTCGCGTCGATGTGCGGCGTCATCCGCTGCAGTGACGGGTGACCCGCATCGGCAGGATGCGCGGTCTGTGCGCGATGTTCTTGCGTTGCGTGGGGCATCCAGAGCAAGAGCTTTCGTCCTCCTGCGGAGGGCGAGTTACTTTCTCTTTGCGTGCTCAAAGAGAAAGATAACCAAAGAGAAAGAGCACCCCGCTTGGCGCACAGGGGCCCCGGGTAGAGCAGCAGGCCATCGTGGCCCGCACTTTCAGAAAAAGCCGGAGCAAAGACACAGCACCGAGCACGGACTGTCATGTTCCTTCACAAGGGCGAGAGTTGCAGAGCCAATTGCTGATCGACCGCTTGCGATGGCGATCATGGATGCGGCAGCGTCACTTGAGACCTTGCTCGAGACGGACGCGCCACCGGCTCTGGTTTGGCGGCCAACGTCCTCCCAACCAGCAGCTGACCAGCGTAACTATGCATTACCCGCGGTTGAGGCGGGATCGGCTACAAATTTCATACGCAGATCAATCTCCGTCGGCGGAAGCTGCATCTGCTTCTGGAGGAAGCTGCAACACGTAGAGATGAATCCCCATGAACTGATGCGCGACACGGCGCGACTGCGTCATAGTCTCGGGTGGATACTCTTGCGGCGTATCAAGCTCAGGCCCGTAGCGTTGTCGCAAATTCGCTGCGACGTACTCACCGGGCAGAATGTTTGTCACGGAGTTGTACTGTTCTCGTCGGAAATCTGCTGGCCTGGGAAGGCCGCTTTCCATTCCCCAAGCCTCCCCCACATAGCAGGCTAGGAATGAGTCAAGTTCTTCAGGATGTTCGTCGAACGTTGCAACGAGCTGCTCGCGCACATGTCCTTGCGAGGTTCCATGCGCCCAAGCCCAATAGAGAGATTGGGCGTCCTTTGGATGCGAGGTGTACAAGGATGCCCCTGCATTGGCTTGTTCGATGCGCGCTGTGAGAATTGCCCTGAGTGGCGCCTCTCCTTCATCGGCAAGGACTCTCCTCTCAGGCGGCGTGTCTTCGTAGTTCCGAATCCAACGTATGCATTCCATCGCAAACCCAACTGGCATCGCTATGCGGATAGCCCGCTCTGCCTCGGCTTGCCTGTCTTCTGGCGATGCGATCTGACGCAGAAGACCTGCGATCAGCATTCCCGCCTTAGCACGCGTGTCAGCTAGAACCATCATTCCCCGTTCACGGGGAAGCAAATCGCCATTCGCAGCAAAGGTTGCTATGAGTGCAGTCGCTTGTTCGGCCGTTATGGTGGCCTCACGCTGGCGTAGTCGCGCAACCAATCGCGGAAGCCCCTGGCGGACCGCAAACGCTTCGAGAAGAACTCGCCTTTCCGCTGGTGACGCCTGTGCCACGCCCTCGCAAAGCGCCGCCACATGAGAATCAGGCACATCACCGACCGGTACGCTGTAGGTGAAGTAGCGTTTGAAATATTGAGTTGAGCAAACCTTTTGCTCTCCTGCCCAGATTGAGTCCCACTCGCCCCCGTACACCATGTTTCCGATGCGCGGAAACAGTGGCTCGAGTAGTCGGGACCTGACGACTGCGCGCTCGTCATCCGAGAGCGTGGGCGTCGCTTGCCAGATGAGAGTGTCGATGCGGTTAACGGCATCCTGCCGTTGATTGCGCCATGCCTCACGCTCGCCTTGGAGAAAAAGGACTGGGTTGTCTCGTATGGCTGCATAGAGTTCGGGATAGATGACGCGAATCCCCTCAATCAGCATCAGTTCGGACGGGTTAACTTCGCCTCGAAGTATTGGCAGCGCAAAGAGAAGAGCGTTGGATAAGAGCTTGGCCCGACGCGGAGTTTCAATGTGAGGCAAGAGCGCGTCATCGAAATGCCTTACGAATGCATCAACTTGAGGCTGGGTGAGCGTGATGCCAGCGTGATTTACAGCGTTGTCTACCCCTTCTAACGCAAGATGACGGAGGCTGTTTTCATCAACTGGAGGCAAGTGAAGTGGCACTTGGATGATCTTCTCTAGGAAGGCTCGTCCAGCGGAGGCGCCTCCTGCGCCATATCGTTCACCTAGGGCTGCTGAGACGACTGCATCGTCGAACGCTAGAACGTATGAGGTATGCCGGAAGCTGGCAGACAACTTGACCAGCTTAAAGATGGCGTGTGTTTCATCACGATCCAACCTGTCGATATCATCGATCAGAATGACGAGGCGTTTCTTCGCCTCATCAAGCATGCCCTCAATGCGGGACCGAAGTTCATCGAGGCCCACATTTGACATCGTGTCACCCAGCCCTTTTGCAACTTCTCCCGGGCTGAGTTGAACGACACCCCCAAACGAGAGTGATGCCAGAGAAAGCGCGCTGCCATACTTCTGAAGCAGACTTCCGGCCTTCTCTTTCATGTTGGGAAGTGACCTTCCCATCGCATCCGCTAGAGTGGCGAAGAACCCTCGAAGGAGTAAGTCTTCAGTTTGAAAGTGCCAAGGATTGAAGCGCACGACGATGATTTCGCCATGGGTCTTCAACTCTTCCTGCATCATCTCGAG
>DATMTH010000133.1:0-18502 GCA_035564915.1 Rhodanobacter sp. | reverse complement strand
AGCCGTCAATGGAGCACTCATGGAACTGAAGGAGTTCATCTCAGAGACTCTGGCTCAAATTGTCGGTGGCGTCGTGGATGCCCGCGCCAAAGTTGATGCCCTCAATGCAATTGCTCGCGTCAATCCATTCCTAGATCCAATGGCCGACCAGCTTGCAAAGCACGGCCTCACGCTCGCCGGCGGCGACGCCGTGCAATTCGTTGAGTTTGAAGTATCTGTCACCACAAAAGACACGTCGGGCACCAAGGGCGGGGTCGGGGTCTTCGTCGTGCCATTCACTCTCGGCAGCAGCGGTCAGTCCAGCAACGAGCAATCGGGCAGCAGCAAGATCAAGTTTCGGGTGCCGTTGACCTTGCCACGTGAGGTTGGCGGCTAACATTTCCGTAAGAGACTTCCCGTCAACCCCGGGCGCATGATGCTTTTGCCCTGGGCTTTCAGGCGACTGCCAGTAGTGTTGGTATCCGGTGTGGCGTAGTGCGTGTCAGTGCCAAGCGCGTAAGACGAGTGTCAGGCTGCTTTTCCGTAAACGGTCTTGTTGAGTCAATGTCGCCGACTCGGACCTGTGTATAAACCGCACCCAAAGACCTCTTTCATTCGTCGGACTGTCCGATGCCCGGTGATCGACCGGCGCATCGTCTGGACGTCCATCTGGTTAGTCAGGTTCTCTCTGGGTCGGCCTGAACCGTTGTCTACCACGTGGCGCTGACGATGAATCAAATCGGGTTGCTAGGTGGCCTGCTCCGTACGGGTTTGCCGATGCATGGGATGGTTCAGGCAGGCGCACGGGTCGTAGTCGACGTCATGTGCCAGCATCGCCCAGATCTGTCGGGCGTGTTTGTTGGCGATGGCCACGATGACTTTGCCGAACAGCATCCGTCCATCGAGTGAGCGTATCCACAATTGCTCGGGCGTCGCCTTTTCGATGGCCACCGCCTGGGCTCGTTGCAAGCTACTGCGCGCGCCCTGGACCAATAGCGTGCGCAGGTACGCATCGCCGCGACAGGTGATCTCGCCCAATCGCGCGTGCCCACCACTGGAGTGTTGGGCAGGCACCAGGCCCAGCCACGCGGCCATCTGTCGCCCCTGCTTGAACTCGCGGGCGTTGCCGACCGTGGCCACGACGGCATCGGCGGTGATCGGCCCGATACCGACGATGGCGCGTAGCCGTACGCATCGCTCGTCATCTCGCGCGTGCGCTTCGATGCGTGCATCGCACGCGTCGAAGTGCGTGCGCAACTGCGCCCAGTGATCGGCCAGATCACGCAGGAGTTCCTTGAACTCGACCGGTAATCCGACCTGCCCATCCAGGTCCGCTAGCAGGCGACGTAGTGCAAGATCACTCTTCGCCACGATGACCCCGAACTCAGCCAACAGGCCGCGGATCCGGTTGCCGATCGCCAGCGACTCGACCTTGTAGCCCTCGCGCACTCGATGCCACGACAGCCGCACCTGCTGGTCCACCGACTTCACCGGCACAAAACGCATGTTGCCCTGACGGGCTGCGGTGGCAATGGCCTCAGCGTCGGCCCGGTCGTTCTTGGTTTTGCGTCCCTTGCGGAACGGCTTGACGAACTGCGCCGCAATGATTCGCGGCTCAAGGCCATACTCTTGGCAACGACGCGCCCAATGATGCGCACCACTGCACGCCTCCATCGCCACCACCGTCCCGGCCGGCTGCTGGGCCAGCCACAAGCCAAACGGTTCACGCCGCAAATCCTGCCGTCGCAGCACATGACCGGCGCCATCCACCTCACATGCCGAAAACAGGGCCTTCGCCAAGTCCACGCCAATGGTTATAGTGCTCATGGAGACTTCCTCTTCGTAGTGACGGTTGTCCAGCAACAACATCATGGCCCTCGAGGCCGAAAGGAGGGGAAGTCTCTTTTTACTCATTCGAGGCGGACGGCATTCGAGGCGGACGGCTGCGCCGCCGCTCAATTCCAGCGTTAGACCACAGTGCAAATTCAGGACAGTCAAACAGACGTAGCTTCCCTCGCTCAGTTCGGCTCAGAGCTGGTAGCCATGCTTGCAGCTGGCGCCATTCCTGACGTGGCCAACCGGTTCGGATATGCCCGTGCATTCAGTAGGGCGGCATCGACGGCAATTCAAGAAGACCTTGCCATTTGTCTCGCAGAGCTTCGGGCCGAGTCATTGGCCCCAGAGCAGCCGTTCGCATCATCAGCGGTCAAATACTTCCAGCCAAACAGCACCGGGTTGTTCGCGCTCGTTGAGTGCTTCGTATCAACAGACAACGGTGCTCAGATACTCGTGGAACTGGTCGTAACGTCCAACGATGCGAACAAGTACGTCTGCCTGGAAGACTTCAGTGCTGTCGGAGCTTCCAGCGCGATGCCCGAAAGCTGTCGTTGACCGCGGCTGCGGCCAGCCGGTTGCCGCATCAGCGGCGTGTGTCGCTGCCCGGCGTGCCGCGCGCGGGCGGCTCAAGTGGCGATGGCGGAAATTCCGTGCCGTCGCTCCTGTCTCCCAGCAGACGCTTTACTACGACATAGAACAGCGGCACCAGCATCACGCCCAGTATGGTCGCGCCGAGCATGCCGCCAACCACGCCGGTGCCGATCGCGCGGCGGCTGTTGGCGCCCGCGCCCGTCGAAATCGCGAGCGGCAGCACGCCGAGGATGAAGGCGATCGAGGTCATCAGGATCGGACGCAGGCGGATGCGGCAGGCTTCCAGCGTGGCCGCGATCAACCCTTCGCCTTCCTTTTGCAGATCCACGGCGAATTGCACGATCAGGATCGCGTTCTTCACCGACAAGCCGATGATGGCGATCATTCCGATCTTGAAATACACGTCGTCCTCGAGGCCACGGATGCTGGTCAGCACGACCGAACCCAGCACGCCGAGCGGAATCACCAGCATCACCGCCACCGGGATCGTCCAGCTTTCGTAAAGTGCGCACAGGCACAGGAACACCACGAGCAGCGAGAGGCCGAACAGCATCGGCGCCTGTGCGCCGGACATGATTTCCTGCAGTGACTGGCCCGACCATTCGTAGCCGAAACTCGTCGGCAGGTACTTGGCGACCAGCTCCTGCATCGCGACGATCGCGTCGCCCGAGCTGTAGCCGGGCGCGGGGGTGCCGGTGATCGCAACCGAGCCGGCACCGTTGTATCGATCCAGTCCCGGCGGTGCCAGCGCCCACCGGGTGCTGACCACGCTGGACAGCGGCACCATCGCGCCGGTCGAGGACTTCGAATAGAAATCGCCGATGGCGGCGGGGTTCAGCCGGAACTGTGCATCGGCCTGCATCTCGACCCGCAGCACGCGGCCGTCGGAGTAGAAGTCGTTGACGAACACCGGCGCGAGCATCAACTTGATGGCGCTGTACACGTCGGAGACCGACAGCCCCATCGACTGGGCCTCGACACGGTTCACTTGCATGTTCACCGTGGGCGCATCTTCAATGCCGTTGATGTGCACGTTCGCCAGGCGCTTGTCGTGGCGCGCGGCGGCGATCAACTTGTCCTTGGCGTCGATCAGCGCCTGGTGCCCGAGGCCGCCACGATCCTCCAGTTCGAAATCGAAGCCGGAGAACTGCCCCAGCCCGCGGATCACCGGCCGGTTCAGCGCAATGACCCGCGCATCACGGATCCGCGCGAATTGCCGGTTGAACTCGTCGATGAGCTGGCTGGCACTCTGCGAGCGTTTGCTCCAATCGGTCAGGTGGATGAAAACCATGGCGACGTTTTCACCGTTGCCGACGAAACTGAAACCGCCCATGTCGAAAACGTTTCGAACCGCAGGATTCTTTCCCACGATGCGCTCGACCTGCTTCATCACCGCCAGCGTGCGATCAGCGGTGGCGCCCGGCGGAAGCTGGATCGTGGTGAACACTTCACCCTGGTCTTCCTCCGGCACGAAGCTCGATGGCAAATGCGCCAGCAGCAGGCCGGCCACCAGCACCGCGAGGCCGTAGCCGATCATCCAGCGCGGTGTATGGCGCACCGCCTTGCGCAGCCGCGCGAGATAGTGGCCTGCCACGCTTTCGTAGCCGTTGTTGAAGGCGCGCAGGAAACGGTTGGCGTGCTCGTGTTCCGGGCGCAGGATGCTGGCGCACAGGGCGGGCGTGAAGGTCAGTGCCATCAGTGCCGACAGCAGCATCGAAAGCGCGATGGTCACCGAGAATTGCCGATAGATCGCGCCGACGCTGCCTGGCATCAGCGCGGCCGGCACGAAGACCGAGGCCAGCACGGTGGTGACCGCGATGATGGCGCCGGTGATCTGGATCATGCCCTTGCGGGTGGCTTCCTTGGCGGGCAAACCTTCCTCGCGCATGATGCGCTCGACGTTCTCGACCACCACGATCGCGTCGTCGACCACGATGCCGATCGCCAGCACCAGCCCGAACAAGGTGAGCACGTTGATCGAAAAACCGAACACGTACAGGCCGAGAAAGGTGCCGGTCAGCGCAACCGGTACCACCAGCATCGGGATCATGGTGGCGCGCAGGTTCTGCAGGAACAGCAGCATCACGAGAAAGACCAGCACCACTGCCTCGGCCAGCGTTTTCACCACCTCGTCGATCGACACCTTGACGAAGGTGTAGCTTTCGAACGGTATGCTCCAGGTGACGCCGGGCGGCAGGTTCCTCGCCAGTTCCTTCATCCTCGCCTGAACTTCGTTGGCGACCGCCAGCGCGTTTGCGCCGGGAACCAGCGAGATGCTGAACGAGGCTACCGGCTGGCCGTTCAGGCGCGAGAACGTGTTGTAATTGTCGGAGCCGAGTTCGACCCGCGCGACATCGCCCAGGGTCACCGTCGTGCCGTTTGGATTGGTGCGCAGGATGATGTCCCGAAACTGCTGTGGCGTCGAAAAGCTCGATTCGGCCGACACCGTCGCGGTAATGCCCTGGCCGGGAAGCGTCGGCTTCGCCCCCACCGAGCCTGCCGCGAACATCACGTTCTGCGCTTGCACTGCTTGCAGAACCTCCGTGGCGGTGAGTCCGTAGCCCTGCAGCTTCAGCGGATTCAGCCAGATCCGCATGGCATACGGGGCGCCGAACTGATTGGTGCTGCCGACCCCGTTGAGCCGCGAGATCGGATCGATCAACTGCGCCGCGATCAGGTTGCTGAGCGCCGCGGGGTCGAGACGTCCGGTCTTGTCCTGCAGCGAAATGCCCATCAGCGAACCGGAGTTGGACTTGCGTACCCTCACGCCGAGCGCGATCACTTCCGCCGGCAGGTTCGGCTCGGCGGCGGACACCGCGTTCTGGGTCTGCACGGCGGCGGTGTCGAGGTTGGTGCCGGCCTTGAAGTACAGCGTGACGTTGGCCGAGCCGGTCGAGTTCGATGACGAAGTGAAATACTGCAGGTTGTCGATGCCGGACAGATTCTGCTCGATGACCTGGGTGACGGTGCTCTGCACGACCTGCGCATTCGCGCCGGGGTAGGTGGCGCGCACCTGCACGCTGGGAGGCGCGATTTCCGGGTAGGCCTCCACCGAAAGGCTGAGGATCGCGATGGTGCCACCCAGCGTGATCAGGATCGCGAGGATCCAGGCGAAAACCGGGCGGTCGATGAAGAAATCAGGCATCTGCGTCCGCTCAGCGAGCGCTCGAGCTGGTCGACGCGGCGTTGGCTGGGGCGGCGTACGGTATCGGTTCCACGGTTTCTCCGGGCTGGGCTTTCTGGACGCCGGAGACCACGACCCTGGCGCCTGCGGCGAGGCCACCCTGCACGATCCAGTCGTCACCGTGCTGGTCGCCGAGATCGACCGGGTTCTGGATCAGTTTGTTGTCGTTGCCAACCACGTACACGTAAGCACCCCGGTCGCCGCGCTGGATCGCGCTCTGCGGCAGCAGGAACGCGTTGTGCAGCGTCGCGAGCGTGAGCCGGATCGTCACGAACATGCCGGGCAGCAGGGTGTGATCCGGGTTCGGGACCAGCCCGCGCAGATCGACCGCACCGGTGGCCGGATCCACCGCGAGGGCGGTGAAGTCGAGCGAGCCGGGCTGCGCGTACACGCTGCCGTCGGGCAACACGATCCGCACGTGCGCCTGGTCCGGCGCGGTCAGTTTCAGGTCGCCGGATTTTTCCGCCTTGCGCAGCCGTTCCATTTCCGCCATCGGTTCGCTGAAGTTGGCGTAGATCGGATCGATCACCTGCACGGTCGTCAGCGGGTTGGTGTCAGTGGGCGAAACCAGCGCACCCTGGGTCACGTTGGCGACCCCCGCGCGGCCGCTGATCGGTGCAGTGACGGTGGCATAACCGAGGCTGATTCTGGCGTTCGCGACGTTGGCCCGGGCCGACTCGACGGCGGCGGCGGCCTGCGCTGCGGCCGCGACCGCGTCATCCACATCCTGTTTGGCCAGCAGGCCCTTGGCGCCGATCTGCCTGCTGCGGGCAGCCTTGCGCTTGGCGTTGTGCGCCGTCGCCTCGGCTTGCGCGAGTTGTCCTTGCGCGGCGCGCAGGGTGGCTTCGAGCGGGGCCGGATCAATCCGGAACAGGACTTCGCCTGCCTTGACGTCGCTGCCCTCCTTGTACGCGCGCTTCAGCACGATGCCGGTGACGCGTGCACGTACTTGCGCCGCAAGCGTGGCGGCGAGACGACCAGGATAGTTGCGGGTGACCGGGATGTCGGTCGCGCGGGCCGTCAACACCTCGACCTGGGGTGTCAGCGGAGCCGGCGGAGCCGGGTGGCTGCATGCGCCGACCATGAGCGCCAGCAGCATCGCGCCCGTGCCGCGCACCAACCAGGTCATCATCTTGAATTCGCTACCGGACAGTTCAGTAGCGCGGGATTATGACGCGATTCGCCGCGCACGTCACTCGGGCGGGCCCTGTGCGAAGCCGGGGGTATTGCCACTCTGCGCTGCGGCTGGTGGGCATGCATGTCGAGTAACGCGGATGGCGCTGCGGGCTGGTTCGGCATGGGCCCGATCCGCTTCGCCGGGCGCGCGAACGCTCTTGCGCTCAGAACCTCTCGCTTGAGTGCACGGGCGGCAATTCCCGGCTGCCCTCAATGCGACAAATCAATCGCGTAAGTGGCCGTCCCATTCCCGTTGTCCTTCACCTGGCGGATATGGGTCAGCCCCGCAGCCTTGGCCACCCCAAGCTTGTCGGCGGCGGCGCTGAATACGACCGGCCCGCGCGTAGCCAGGGGCGCGAACGACCATGACGCAGGCTCGAGATCGCCGACGTCGATCTGCTTTTTCCGTTCGATCCACTTGGCCAGGATCTCCCGCGTGCCGTCGGGCGCGGCCAGCACGATGTTGCTGCCGTCGAGGCCGGGAAAGTGGCCGCCGCCGTTGGCGCGGTAGTTGTTGGTGACGATGATGAAGGGATCGCCCGGTTGCACCGGCTTGCCCTTGAAGGTGAGCTTGGTGATGCGCTCCCCGACCGGCCTGGAGATGTCGATGAGGTAGTGGATGCCGCCCTGGATCTGATCGAAGTTGTAGCCGACGTAATGGCTGTTGATCAGCTGCTGCGCGGTGGTCTTGTCCGGGTCGATGCGGTTGAAGCGCTGGGCGGATTTTTCCAGCCACGCCTTGAGACCGGCGCCATCGGTTTTCACTGCGGCGAGGGTGTTGGGATAGAAATAGAGGTCGGCGGCACTGCGCAGGGTGAGCGGGCCGACGGCCACGTCGGTGTAGTCGTCCGGGCCGCCGAAGCCGGTGCGGAAGGCAGCGGCGGCAGCGACGACGGGTACGTCGGCCAGTTCGGGATGCATGCGCGGCAACTCGCGCCGCACGTAGTCGATCTGGGCGGCATTGACCGGCGCCAGCGCGGTCATGTTGCCTTCGTCGGCGAAGTAGCTGCTCATGTGCACGCTGCTGTTGCCGATGGGCGTGTTGACGTAGGCGATCGCGGCCTCGTGGGCCTGCCGTACCAGCGGCGCGATCCCGGGATCGGCCGGCACGCACTGGATCGCCCGCGAGCCTGATTTGTTCGCGTTGTCCGGCTTGCTGCAGATCGGGCGTACTTCGCTGTGGGTTTCGGTGTAGTCGATCGCCCAGTGGCCGTCCTTGCGGTCGAGCACCAGCTGGATCACGCCGAGATCCTTGCCGAAGAACCCGCCCATCACGGCCGGTTTGGTGCGCACGAAGCCGCGCTTGGCATCGACGTTTTTCATGCCGGCATAGTGCGGGCCGGGGAATTCGGTGTGCGAGTGGCCGAGCAGCAGCACATCGATACCGGGCACGTCGGCGAGATACCAGCCGGCGTTCTCCATGTCGCTGGTGTAAGGGCGGGTGTCGAGGCCTCCGTGCAGGATGGCCACGATCAGGTCGGGATGCTGCGCCTGCAGTTCGGGCACGTATTTGCGTGCGGCTTCGACCACACCCATGACGGTGACCTTGCCGGCCAGCTTCTGCTTGTCCCACTGCATGATCGGCGGCGGGGTGAAGCCGATGATGCCGATGCGCAGTGGCACCACCAGTTTGCTCCCATCCTGGGTATAGGCGGTGATGTTCCTGCTCACCACGGTCCATGGCTTGAAGATCGGTTTGCCGTCGCGCGCGCTTTCGACGTTGGACAGCACCAGCGGATAGTGCGGGCCGGCGCAGCGCGTGGTGCGGCCACCGTCGACGTTCATCGGCGTGCCGGTGACCTGCGAGAGGAAGCCCAGGCCGTAGTTGAATTCATGGTTGCCGGCAGTGCCGCCGTCATAGCCGAGCGCATCCATCGCCTTGTACACCGCCAGCTCCTGATCGCAGCTCACCGGCTTCACCAGCGCCTGATAGTCGGCCAGCACGCTGCCCTGGATGGTGTCGCCGTCGTCGAACAGGAAGGTGTTGGGAAATTCGGCGCGGGCGCGGCGGATCAGGGTGGCGGTGCGTTCGTAGCCCAGCGTGTCGTCCGGCTTGAGCTTGTAGTAGTCATAGCTCAGCACATTGGAATGGATGTCGGTGGTTTCCAGGATCGCCACGCTGGCGCGTGCGCCGTCGGGCACCTTGGTGAACTGGACGCAACCGGTCAGCAGTGCGGCGGCAAGCAGGAACAAGGCGGGCGGGAACAGGGAAAGCGGGCGTGGCGACATGATGGTTCCGTGCAACTGGCTGGTTCTGGACTGGCAAATTAGCAGATCGGGGCGTCATTTCGCGTCATCGACGCTGGCCGGTCGCGTGCAGACGATCTGCCGATGGCCCCCGCAAAACCGTAAGATACCGGCGCGGCAGCTGTCGCCATGGTCGGGGGGCTTTCATTCATGCGTCGAATTTCGCTGCGCCGGGTGCGCGTTCCACTGGTGTGCGCGTGTGCCATGGCGGTGTTCGTCGTCTGTCTGATACTGACGGCAGGTCAGGAACCATTGCCGTTGCAGCAGGGTTTCATTGCCGCACTGATGCTGAGTGCGACGATCGTGCTGTTGTTCGTGATGACCCGCTTCGCCAGCGCGCTGCTGGTCAGTGGCGGACTGTTTGTCGCGCTGAAAGGCATGGCGGTGCTGAAACAGCGTTATCTCGATTCGCAGCTGATGCCGGCGGATTTTGTCTACTACCTGCGCAGCAGCCTGCTCGATACCTTGCGTCACTACCCGCATCTGTATGCGGTGAGCATTGCCGTCGTGCTGTTGCTGCCGCCGTTGTTGTATCTGACGTGGCGTGGGGACTGGCGCGTGCTGGCCGGCTTGCGTCCGCGCGTGGCATTGCTTGTGCGTGGCACGGGCGTGGCGCTGGGCATGCTGGCGTTCTGGCTGTGCATGCTGCCGAGTGGCCCGTTTGCACCGCTTCATTCGCGCGATGTTTGGGAGAAGTTGTCCGATGACGCGCACCTGACCAACTTCTTCGTCAATTTCCGCGATGCCGCGGTGCACTTGCCGCCCATGAGCAGCGAGGCGCAGGCCGTGCAGGCCTGGGGCGCGACCGCGCAGGGCCTGCCGGGTCACACCGGCGCGCCATATCCGGACATCGTGCAGGTGCTGGAGGAAAGCACCTTCGATCCAGCCAACTACAGCGCGTGCACGGTGCCGGCCTGTCGCGTGTCGATGCAACAAGCGGATGCGCGTACCCGCGGCACCGGTCTGATGCGCACGCATACCTTCGGAGGCGGCACCTGGGTCAGCGAGTTCGCCAGCCTGACCGGCCTGCCGCAGGACATTTTCGGGCCCGGCGGCATGTACGCGCCGTACGTGCTGGCCCCGCACATGCGCGATACGTTGCCGCAGATGCTGCGTCGGCTCGGTTACCTCACCATCGCGATCTATCCCACCGTCGGCAGTTTCATCAACGGACGCAATGCCTACAAGGCCTACGGTTTCGATCACCTGTACGACGTCAACGAACTCCATCTGGTCGAATGGGAGGAAACCGACAAGCAGATGTTCGATGCCGCCAAGCGTGTCTACGACCAGGTGAGGAAACCGGGCCAGCCGGTATTCGTGATGATCCTGACCCTGAACCAGCATGGCCCGCATGACGACGACCCGATGTCCGACCTGCCATCGCCATATCGCGACCTGCTGCACGGGTTGAAGCCGGCGCTGGCGCTGAACTTCGACACTTACCTGATGCGCCTGCACGATTCGAGCGTGGCCATGGCTGGCCTGGAACACGATTTTCTCGATCGTCCGCAGCCAACCGTGCTGATGCATTTCGGCGATCACCAGCCGTCGTTCAACGGCATGATCCGCGATCTGAAACGCAACTTGCCACCGGCGCTGCAGCCGTATCGCGATTACCTCACCTACTACATGATCAAGAGCAATTTTGCCGGCGCACCGCTGCCGAGTTACCCGATGCTGGATATCGCGTTCCTGCCCAGCATGGTGTTGCAGGCGGCCGGACTGCCGGAGGATCCGTACTTCTCGGCCTCGACCGGGTTGCGTCAGCGCTGCCACGGCCTGTATGACGATTGCAGGGTGCCGGGCCTGCTCGATTCCTATCACGGCTGGATTTTCGGCCGATTGCACGTGTATCAGTGAGGGCATGCTGCGCCGGCCGTCTGCGGGTGATCGGCACGTCTGCCGACCGGATGGACCGTCCGCGTCGGCATGCGACAGCTTTTTGTCGCCGGCAGCCGGCCGGAATGCACCTTCAGGTACCGTCCGATGCTCGTCGGTGGACTGGCTCGAAGCGAGCGATTCGGGCTGGCGCGGGCGTTGCCGGGCTCCACGGTGGCAGGAGATCGTGATTCCATCAGATGCGCGGCCCGATGGCAGGTGTCTTGCTTGTCCATCGATATGAACATGTGCCCGCCAGAACCCTCCAGGCCTGCCGCAACCCCTGCGGAAGACCAGCAGGTCAATACCGAAGACGCCATCGAGATGCTGGAACAGCAGATGGCCGAGCTCGACCTGTCCAGTGGCGACAAGCGCTTCCTGCGCAACTTTCACCTGGTCGAGAAACAGCTCAACGAGGTGCTGGAAGAGGCTCGCCAGTGTGAAGATCTGAAGCAGCAGATAAGCCAGGTCTATCGCCAGCTGTACCGCACCGATTGATGGCGCCCGTGCAGCGCTGGCATGCGCTGCGTTGTGCGACATGATCCTCTGGCGGCAAGCGGGCCTCCTGCATCGCCTATGCTTGGTCGTCCTTGCCGCCACTGGAATGCCGGTCATGTCCGACCTCACCGCTGCCGATGAAGACCTGCCGCCCGAACCACCGCTGGCGGTGAGGGTGCAGGTGATCGCCCATCGCGGTGCCTCGGCATGGCGACCGGAACACACGCTGGCCGCGTATGGCAAGGCCATTGCTGACGGCGCCGACTTCATCGAGCCGGATCTGGTGATGACCAGGGATGGCGTGATGGTGGCGCGTCACGAGAACGAGATCGGCGGCACCACCGACGTCGCCGGCCATCCCGCATTCGCCCGTCGCGAAACCACCCGCACGATCGACGGCAAGCCAGTGACCGGCTGGTTCACCGAGGACTTCAGCCTGGCCGAGCTGAAGACCTTGCGCGCCCGCGAGCGCCTGCCGCAGATGCGCAGCACGACGTTCGATGGCCAGTTCCAGGTGGTGACCCTGGACGAGATCATCGACTTCACGGCGGTCGAGTCAGCTGCGCGCGGGCGCGTGATCGGAATCATTCCGGAGATCAAGCACGGCAGCTATTTCCAGCAGTTGGGCCTGCCCATGGAGGACCGGTTGCTGGCCACGCTGGCAGCGCATCGTTACACCGGCACGGCGCCGGTGGAGATCCAGTCCTTCGAGATCGCCAACCTCCGATATTTGCGCGGCAGGCTGGGCAGGCGTCACCCCAACATCCGCCTGCTGCAGTTGCTCGACGAGCCGCAGGCGCAACCCTGCGACGTGGTTGCCGCAGGTGGTTCACTGAGCTATGCGCAGATGATGACGCCGGCCGGCCTGCGCGAGATCGCCAGCTATGCCGACGCGATCGGTCCGAACATCGAGGCGATCATTCCGCGCGACGCCTCCGGCTTCCTGCAGCGTCCGACCCGGCTGGTACACGATGCCCACGCCGCCGGGCTGGAAGTGCATCCGTACACGTTCCGGCCGGAAAACGAGTTCCTGGCCAGGGATTTCTGGCGCGGCAGCGATCCGCGCAGCCGCAACGAAGCCGGCTTGCTTGCGCAGATCGACGCCTACCTCGATGCCGGCATCGATGCCTTTTTCACCGACGATCCGGCGCTGGGGCGCAAGGCGGTCGACGCCCGCTGATGCCGACTGCCTCCCGTCAAAGGCATCGCGGCTGAAGCCGCTCCAACAACCCGTCGGCTCTTGTTGGAGCGGCTTCAGCCGCGATGTTCCGTCATGCACACGGCGGCCTGCGGTTCGGCCGGAAGATGGCTATGATCTGGGCGTATCCGTCACCCGGGGCGTGCATGTCCGCGATGATTTCCACCGAACTGCCCAGTCGTCAGCGCAGTCTCGTGCTCGGCGCCGCCGTGTCGTGCGCAGCGTCGGCTGCGATCCTCGGTGGCGCGATGGCGCAGAGTGGGGCGCCGACCGGCTGGTGGTGGCTGCACTGGATAGCCAAGCCGCTGGCGACCGTGCTGGTCCTGGCGTTGGCGTGTTTTGCCGCCGCGCCGATATCGCGGCGCTATCAGGCGTGGGTTGCCGCCGGCATCGTCTGCTCGCTGATCGGCGACGTGTTGCTGATGCTGCCGCAGAACCTGTTCGTGGCGGGGCTGGTGGCCTTCCTTTGTGGTCACGCCTGCTTCATCGCGGCGTTCTTGAACGACAGCGGCCTGGCCGTCCGCCCGTCGGCATGGCTGGCCTGTCTGCTGGTCGGTGGCGCGAACCTGTACCTGCTGTGGCCGTCGATTCCGCCGGCGCTGCATGTGCCGGTGGCGGTGTACGGTCTGCTGCTGTCGAGCATGGGCGGGTTGGCTGTCGCGCGAGCCTGGTTTCATGCCGCGATGGCTGATCGACTGGCGTTGCCGGCGCGCCGCGCCGCACTCGGCGGTGTCCTGTTCATGCTCAGCGACAGCCTGCTGGCGTGGGACCGTTTCCATGCGGCGTTGCCACTTGCCACCTTGTGGATTCTTGGCAGTTACTATGCCGCGCTGTGGTTCATCGCGCGCTCGGTGATGGGCGGCGAAACGACGAAGACCGCGAGTGCCATGTCGTGAATACCTCGGAACTGATCATCACCTGGGCCACCCCGTTCTTCTTTCTGCTGATCGCGATCGAATTTGGCGTGGCGCGCCTGCGCGGCAAACCGGCCTACCGCAGCAACGACACCATCAACAGCATCGGCCTGGGGGTGATGTCGCAGGTTGCCGGCGTGTTCCTGAAACTGCTGACCCTGGGCATCTATGCCTGGTGCGTACAGCATCTGGCGCTGTTCGCGTTGCCGGCGGGCAGTCTGTGGGTGTGGATCAGCGGTCTGCTGCTGTACGACTTCCTCTACTACTGGCTGCATCGCATGGGCCACGAGGTGAACATCCTGTGGGCCGCCCATGTGGTGCATCACCAGAGCGAGGCGTACAACCTTTCCACCGCGTTGCGCCAGACCAGCACCGGCGGTCTGCTCGGCTGGGTGTTCTACCTGCCGATGGCGTTGCTTGGTTACCCGCTGCAGGTGTTCGTGGTGATCGCGCTGATCGACCTGCTGTACCAGTTCTGGGTGCACACCGAGCAGATCGGCAAGCTGGGCTGGTTCGATCGCGTATTCTGCTCGCCGTCCAATCATCGGGCCCACCACGCCACCAACGACCGCTATCTCGATCACAACTACGGCGGCATCCTGATTCTGTGGGATCGCCTGTTCGGCACCTTTGTCGAGGAAGACGATGTCGATCGCCCGGTCTACGGCACCCGCTCGCCGCTGCGCAGCTGGAACCCGCTGTGGGCGAACGTGGAGGTGTACTGGGCCGCGGCCGTCGACGCCTGGCACGCCCGTCGCTGGCGCGACAAGTTGCAGATCTGGTTTCGCCCGCCGGGCTGGCGTCCGGCCGACGTGGCGGCGCGGCATCCCAAGCCGGAATACGATATCGGGCGCGAGATCTACAATCCTTCGATGTCGCGCGCGCTGACCTTCTACTGCCTGATCCAGTTCGGTTTGCTGCTGGCCATGGCTACGCATTTTCTCGGGCTGACGGCACATGCGACGCTGGCGACGCTGGTCGCGTACGCGTTGTACATGACGCTCAGCCTGTGCCTGCTCGGCGCGCTGATGGAAGGTCGACGCCTGGCGCTCTGGCTGGAGACGGCGCGGGTCGCACTGACCGCGGTGGCGCCGCTGCTGCTCGGGCGCTGGTTCGGCATGGCCCACCTGAACCAGTTTGCGGCGCTGGGCCTGTTGCTGGTGTTCGGCCTCAGTGCCCTGGTCTTGCCGTGGCTTGACGGCATCGGGGTATCGACCCGGCCGCAGCGTGAGCCAGCCAGCCGCTGAGCTGCCGCGGTTGTCGCGTCGTCGTGCCGGTCACCATTGCGTGCGCTGTGGCAGCAAGCCTTTCAGTTCTGCCTCGGTGAGGTTGCGCCATTGGCCGATCTTCAGATGCGCCAGCCTGACGTTGTCGATCCGTACCCGACGCAGCTCGGTGACGCGGTAGCCGAACGCGGCCGCCATCAGGCGGATCTGCCGGTTCAGGCCCTGGGTCAGCACGATGGAGAAGCCGAACCTGGCGATCTTTCGCACCCGGCAACGCTGGGTCATCTGGCCATGTATGCGTACGCCCTTGCTCATGCCGGCGATGAATTCATCGGTCACTGCCTTGTTCACTGCCACCAGGTATTCCTTCTCGTGGCGGTTTTCCGCGCGCAGGATCTCGTTGACGATGTCGCCGTTGCTGGTCAGCAGGATCAATCCCTCGGAATCCTTGTCCAGCCGTCCGATCGGGAAGATCCGCTGTGGATGATCGACGAAGTCGATGATGTTGCCGGCGACGTCCTTCTCGGTGGTGCAGGTGACGCCGGCCGGCTTGTTCAATGCGATGTAGACCGCCTTCTTCGCTGCCGGCGTGGTGGCCAGCACGCGCATGTGGACGATCTCGCCATCCACGCGCACCTCGTCGCCGTCCAGCGCCTTGGCGCCCGTGGTGACGACCGCGCCATTGATGCTGACGCGCCCGGCGAGTAGCCACTCATCCGCCTCGCGGCGCGAGCACAGGCCGGCTTCGCTGATGTATTTGTTGACGCGCATGTCGAGTCTCTGCCGCCTTTTTGTGGGAGCGGTTTCTTCTTCAGGAACGCAGCCCCACGCCGCGCTTGAGCAGATGGATGGCCGCGATCGCCAGCGCCGCGATGAACCCCAGCATGACCGTGAAGGCCCAGCCCACCGATACGTCGCTGATGCCGAGGATGCCGAAGCGGAAGGCGTTGACCATGTACAGGATCGGATTGGCGTGGGAAATGGCCCGCCACGGTTCGCTCAGCATGTTGATCGAATAGAACACGCCGCCGAGGTAGGTCAGCGGCGTGATCACGAAGGTCGGCACCAGTGCGATGTCGTCGAACTTGCTGGCGAATACCGCGTTGATGAAGCCGGCCAGCGCGAAGATGACCGCACCCAGCGTCACCGCGGCCAGCGCGATGAATGGATGCGCCATGTGCAGCGAGGTGAAGAACAGCGCCACGATCAGCACCAGCGCGCCGACCACCAGGCCGCGCGCAACGGCGCCGATGACGTAGCCGGAAAGAATCGCCCAGTTAGCCATCGGCGACACCAGCATTTCTTCCACCGAACGCTGGAACTTGGCGCCGTAGAACGAGCTGGAGATGTTCATGTAGCTGTTGTTGATGATGGTCATCATCACCAGCCCCGGCACGATGTATTGCATGTAGCTGAAGCCTTCGATGAGGCCGATGCGGCTGCCGATCAACTTGCCGAAGATCACGAAGTACAGCGTCATCGTGATGATCGGCGGGATCAGCGTCTGCGTCCAGATGCGCATGATGCGGATGATTTCGCGGCGCGCGACGGTGTACAGCGCGATGAGGTTGGTCGAGGCGTTCATGCCGCTTTCTCCCGACCCGGCTCTTTCCGGCCATGTTCGACCAGTCGCACGAACAGCTCCTCCAGCCGGTTGGTCTTGGTACGCATCGAATTCACCGTGATGCCGCTTGCGGTGAGTGCACCGAACAGCGAGTTGAGATCCTGCGAACGGGCCATTTCCGCTTCCACCGTGCGCTCGTCAATGCGCTTGAAGCTGATGCCACTCAGCTGCGGCAGTTCCTGCGGGGCTTCATTGACGTCCAGTACGAAGGTCTCCACATCCAGCGTGGCCAGCAGACGCTTCATGCTGGTGTTCTCGATGATCGTGCCGTGGTCGATGATCGCGATATTGCGGCACAGCGACTCGGCTTCCTCCAGGTAATGCGTGGTCAGGATCACCGTGGTACCGGCCGCGTTGATGCCGCTGACGAACTGCCACATCGAGCGGCGGATCTCGATGTCCACACCGGCGGTGGGTTCGTCCAGGATCAACAGCTTCGGCTCGTTCATCATCGCGCGGGCGATCATCAGCCGGCGTTTCATGCCGCCGGACATCTCGCGCGCCTGATGGAACGCCTTGTCCCACAGGCGCAGCTCCTTCAGGTACTTCTCGGCGCGTTCGGCGGCGATCTTGCGCGGGATTCCGTAGAAGCCGGCCTCGTTGACGCAGATGTCGAACGGCTTCTCGAACTGGTTGAAGTTGATCTCCTGCGGCACCAGCCCGATCAGCTTCATCGCCTCGCTGCGCTGCTGGTTCACCGACACGCCGAACACCTGTGCGTCGCCACCGCTGGAGTTCACCAGCGAGGACAGGATGCCGATCAGGGTCGATTTGCCGGCGCCGTTGGGGCCGAGCAGGGCAAAGAAATCGCCAGGTTGCACGGTCAGGCTGATGCCCTTGAGCGCCTCCACGCCATTGCGATAGGTCTTGCGAAGATTGTCGACGACGAGCGCGGGGGGCGAGGTTGCTGGAACGGACATGGGCTGCACCGGAAGAGTTAGCCACTATTATAGCGGGCCAGGCTTGGTCATCCGACCCTGCCGGACAGCACTCACCGTTTCCGGAACACCTTCATGGCCGATCACTTCCAGCTCCGTCTCGTCGACGGTTTCATGCTCGCCCCGGCGGTTCGTCACCTCGTGTTCGAGCGTGTCGATGGCCAGCCGCTGGCGCTGCAGCCGGGGCAGTTCCTGCAGGTGCACTTCCATTACGACGATGGTACGGCGACCAAGCGCAGTTACTCGGTGGCTACCGTTGGCGACGGCAGTTCGCCGTTGCAGCGGATCGAGATCGCGGTGAGTTACGTGGAGGGCGGCGCTGCCACCAAGCTGCTTGGCGACTTGCCGGTGGGCGGCGTCATCGATGCCAGCGGCCCGTATGGACGCTTCTGCCTGCAGGCGACCGATACCCATCCGCGCTATCTGTTGCTGGCGACCGGCACCGGCGTCACGCCGTATCGCGCGATGCTGCCGCAGATCGAGAAGCTGCTGGCCCATGGCGATCGGGAGGTGGTGCTGCTGTATGGCGCACGTACCGAGCAGGAACTGCTCTATGGCGAAGAATTCGAAGCCTTCGCGCAAAGCCATCCCGGTTTCATCTTCCACGGCTGCCTCAGCCGCGAGGCGCGTGCCGTGCCGCGCTCCACCGATCGCAGCGGCCATGTGCAACATGTGCTGGCCGAGCTGGGACCGCACGCCGACCGCGATATTGCCTACCTGTGCGGCAATCCGAACATGGTCGATGCGGCCTTCGCCGCGTTGAAGGAGTTTGGTCTGCCGGTGCCGCAGATCCGGCGCGAGAAATACATTTCATCGCGTTGACAAGCGCTTCACTGACAGCGGGTAAAGATTCCCGCCTACACGCCGATATGCCACTTGACCCCTAGGATTGTCCTGAACGATCCGGGTCATTTCAGGACGGGCGTGTTCCACGTTCGTTCCACGGCAGAATGGAGTGGATCAGTGGGCAGCAGGCGATATCAGCGGAACGAGTCCTTCACGTCCAGCCGCCCCGAATGGGTTGCGGCATGAGGCCGGCGCGCGCCCCAATGGTGGATGGCCTGGTCGGTTCGTCCGCGAGCAAGCCGGCCGAATCACCGGCTGCCGGATCGTCGTACGAACTCTGCGGCATGACGGGTCCCCTGCTCACGGCCGTGCTGGTCGGGTCGCTCGGGCTGGCCGTGTGGGCGTCGCCGATGGTGCGCGCCGA
>DATMTH010000132.1:0-4057 GCA_035564915.1 Rhodanobacter sp. | reverse complement strand
CTGATCGACAAGTCCGGCGCCTGGTACAGCTACAAGGGCGACCGCATCGGTCAGGGCAAGGAGAACGTGCGCCAGTACCTGCGCGAGCACCCGGAAATGGCCAACGAGATTGATGCGGAATTGCGTGCGCGCCTGCTGGTACCGGTGGGCAAGTCTGCATCGGCGACCGCGGAAGAGGTGGTCGAGGAGGCGTGATCCGTGGCCGCTGACGATTTCTCGTCCCGTGCATGGCCCGGCTTGTCCGGGCCATGCACGTTTGCGCGCTGATGAAACGTCGTCCCGGATCAGGGCGCCCCGATGAGGGCCTGGACGCAGGCGAAGGTGTGGCCAGATCGAAGCGCACTGCCTACGACAAGGCGCTGGGCCTGCTCGCCCGTCGCGAGCACTCGCGCAAGGAGCTGAAGACCAAGCTGCGCATGGGCGGTTACGAAGGCGGTGAAGCCGATGCGGCCATCGATCGGCTCGAACAGCAACATTACCAGGACGATGACCGCTTCGCCGAGGTGTTGCTGCGCAGCCGGATTGCCCAGGGCTACGGCCCGATGCGTTTGCGTGTGGAGCTGAAAAGCCACGGCGTGGCCGATGCGCGCATCCGCGAGTTGCTGGACGAGGCCGAGGTCGACTGGCGCGCGTCTGCCGCCGCCCAGTTGCGGCGGCGTTACGGCAGCGCGGGCAGCGCCGATCACGCCGAACGGGCGCGCCGGGCCCAATTCCTCTTGCGCCGCGGCTTTGACGCCGCCACAGTACGGGAGGTCACCCATGCCGATGTAGACGAGGCAGCCGACGACCCATCCTGATGCGGATTGTCAGGACGTGATCCTACGGCTCGGTTGCGGCGTGGCCATCATCGTCTGTCACAATAGTCCGCATGAAAACTTCCGATATCCGCTCCGCTTTCCTCGACTATTTCCGCGCCAAGGATCACACCATTGTGCCTTCAAGCTCGCTGGTGCCATCCAATGACCCGACCCTGATGTTCACCAACTCGGGCATGGTGCAGTTCAAGAACGTGTTCCTCGGCAGCGAGAAGCTCGGCTACCTGCGCGCCGCTGACGTACAGCGTTGCCTGCGCGCCGGTGGCAAGCACAACGACCTGGATGCGGTGGGCTATACCGCGCGCCATCACACCTTCTTTGAAATGCTCGGCAACTGGTCATTCGGCGACTACTTCAAGCGCGAGGCTATCGAGTGGGCGTGGGAGTTGCTGACCAGGGTATTCAAGCTGCCTGCCGACAAGCTCACCGTCACGATTTACCACACCGATGACGAGGCCTATGCCATCTGGCGCGACGAGATCGGGGTGCCGGCCGAGCGCATCATCCGCATCGGCGACAACAAGGGCGGCCCGTTTGCCTCGGACAATTTCTGGCAGATGGCCGATACCGGCCCGTGTGGACCGTGCTCGGAAATTTTCTACGACCACGGCCCGCATATCGCCGGCGGACCGCCTGGTTCGCCGGATGAAGATGGTGATCGCTTCATCGAGATATGGAACCTGGTGTTCATGCAGTTCGACCGCGCGCCGGACGGCACGCTGAGTCCGTTGCCGGCGCCGTGCGTCGACACCGGCATGGGTCTGGAGCGGTTGGCCGCGATCCTGCAGAAGGTGCACTCGAATTATGAGATCGACCTGTTTGCGCACCTGATCGACATGGCCGGCAAACTGACCGGCACCGCCGATCTTTCCAACAAGTCGCTGCGCGTGATCGCCGACCATATCCGTGCCTGCTCGTTCCTGATCGTCGACGGCGTGTTGCCGTCCAACGAGGGCCGCGGCTATGTGTTGCGCCGGATCATCCGCCGCGCCCTGCGCCATGGCTGGATGATCGGCGTGCGAGGCGATTTCTTCTGGAAGATGGTGCAGCCGCTGGTCGACGAAATGGGGGCGGCCTATCCCGAACTGCCTGCCAGGCAGGCCTTCATCGAAGAGGCGTTGCGCACCGAGGAGCAGCGCTTCGGCGAGACGCTGGAACATGGCATGCGGCTGTTCGACGAGGTAGCCGGCAAGTCCGGCAAAAGCATTGCCGGCAGCGACGCCTTCCGTCTGTACGACACCTACGGGTTTCCGGTTGACCTCACCGCCGACATCGCGCGCGAACGCGGTCTGGAAGTGGACATGGCCGGTTTCGAGGTGGCGATGAACGAACAGCGCGCGCGTGCCCGCGCTGCCGGCCGCTTCGAGGCCAAGGGTCAGATGCCGGCCGAGCTGGCCAGTCAGCTGCAGCCTACCGTCTTCCTGGGTTACGACACCCGGCAGAGCAACGGCAGCAAGGTGCTTGGCATCGTACGCGATGGCAAGCAGGTCGATCAGCTGGCGAACGGGGAGCCGGCCCTGCTGATTCTCGATCGCACCCCGTTTTATGCCGAATCCGGTGGCCAGATGGGCGATGCCGGCGAATTGACCACGGCAGCCGGGCGATTCGATGTGGTCGACACGCTCAAGATGGGCGGTGTGTTTTTCGGTCACGTCGGTGCGTGGCAGGGCGACTCGCCGCTGCGTGTCGGCGACAGCCTGGATGCCGTCGTGGATGGATCGCGTCGTCAGGCAATCGTGCTCAATCATTCGGCAACCCACTTGCTGCACGCCGCACTGCGCCAGGTGCTTGGCACACATGTCACGCAGAAAGGCTCGCTGGTGGCGCCGGAACGTCTGCGTTTCGACTTTTCACACATCAAGCCGATGACTCGCGATGAACTGGCACGGGTCGAGGCCATGGTCAACGCCGAAGTTCGTCGCAACGTGGCCGCCGAAGTGCACAACATGGGTTATGACGAAGCGATCGAATTCGGTGCGATGGCACTGTTCGGCGAGAAGTACGGCAACGAAGTGCGTGTGCTGAAAATGGGCGATTTCTCCACCGAACTCTGCGGTGGCACCCACGTGGAGCGTACCGGCGACATCGGTCTGTTCAAGATCGTCAGCGAGGCTGGCGTGGCGTCGGGAGTGCGTCGCATCGAAGCAGTCACCGGCGATGGCGCATTGGCCTACGTGGCCGACGAAGAGCGCCGGCTGGGCGAGCTGTCGCATCTGCTTTCCGGCAATGGCGATGAAGTCGTGGACAAGCTGCGGCAGTTGTTCGATCGCCAGAAAAAGCTCGAGCGCGAGCTGGAGTCGCTGCGCAGCAAGGCGGCCGGGTCCGCCACGGCGGATCTGGCTGGTTCGGCGCAGGATGTTGGCGGCATCAAGGTGGTCGCGGCCCGACTGGAAGGTCTGGATGCCAAATCACTGCGCGACAGCGTCGACCAGCTCAAGCAGCAGTTGGGCGACTGCGTGATTCTTCTCGCCGGCGCGGCCGATGGCCGTGTCTCGTTGATTGCCGGCGTGCACGGCAGGGCGCTGGAGCGGATCAAGGCAGGCAACGTGGTGGCGCATGTTGCTGCGCAGATCGACGGCAAGGGCGGTGGTCGACCGGATATGGCTCAGGGGGGCGGCTCCGACCTTCCCGCGTTGCCGGCCATCCTGTCCGCGTTGCCGGAGTGGATTTCGTCCCAGTAACCGGTAGCCCGGATGAACGCCGGTGCCACAAATCATTGTTCACGCGGATTGCGCCGGGGAATCAGGCTCAGTTAGTATCCACAGCATGTCGGCCTTCTCAGCGATGAGGAGCCGCCGGTCAGGACGCTCGGAGGTGTTTTGGCTGTGAGCCGGGAAGGCGGTAGGGCCTTCGGCGGATCAATCGTCGAACTGCGGGATGACGGACGCTCAGGGGTGAGGCAGCGTCAATCCACAGGCCTGTGACCAACAGCTTTATGGAGTAAGTAATCATGTTGATTCTGACCCGCCGGGTCGGTGAGACCCTGATGATCGGCGACGAGGTGACCGTCACCGTCCTTGGTGTGAAAGGCAATCAGGTACGCATCGGCATCAATGCGCCGAAGACCGTCGCAGTTCATCGCGAAGAGATCTATCAACGAATCAAGGGCGAACACGAAGGTGGTGACACGCCGGATGAATCAGCCGACCACTGATTGCAGGACTTAGGGCTTTACCTCAAACACGTCGGCCAGTATCCTTGCCGGCTCCGCAGCAATGCGGAACAAAACCCGGAGAGATGCC
>DATMTH010000131.1:0-16745 GCA_035564915.1 Rhodanobacter sp. | reverse complement strand
CTCGCTGCTGGTGCTCAAGGACGGCAAGCCGATAGTGCGCCGCAGCTACGGCCTGGCCAATCTCGAGGACGAAGACAAAGCCACGCCGGCCACCAACTACCGGCTCGCCTCGGTGAGCAAGCAGTTCACCGCCACGGCGATCCTGCTGCTGGCCGAAAGCGGCCGGCTCAAGCTCGACGATCCGGTGCGCCGCTGGTTGCCTTCGCTGCCGGAGACGACGGCCGCGGTCACCCTGCGCCAGTTGCTGACGCACACCGGCGGCCTGGTCGACTACGAAGACCTGATTCCGCCCGGCACCACCGGACAGGTCAGCGACAACGACGTGCTGCGTCTGCTGTCGGCCACGCCGAAGACTTATTTCGCGCCCGGCGCGGCCTACCGCTACAGCAACTCCGGCTACGTGCTGCTCGGCCTGGTGGTTGAGCGTGCGTCGGGCATCAGCCTGCCGCTGTATCTCAGGCAGCACATCTTCCAGCCGCTGCACATGGACCACACCTTGCTGTATGAGCGCGGCGGCCCCGAGGTGGAAAATCGCGCCTACGGCTACAGCGAAGAAAACGGCGGCTGGACGCGCACCGACCAGAGCGTCACCAGCGCCACCCGCGGCGACGGCGGCATCTATGCCTCGATCGACGACCTGGCCAGGTGGGACGCCGCGCTGTACGACGACCGCCTGCTCAGCGCCGCCTCGCGCAAGCTCGCCTTCAGCCCGCACGTGAAGGTCACCGGCGAGCCGTACGAGGCCAGCTACGGCTACGGCTGGCGCATCACCGGCGACACGCTGTGGCACTCCGGCGAGAGCATCGGCTTCCGCAACGTGATCGTGCGCTGGCCGAAGCAGCATTTCACGGTGATCCTGCTCAGCAATCGGAATGATCCGGAGCCTTACCAGACCGTGCTGAAAATCGCCGCGGTATACCAACCATGAGCCGCATGATCGCCAACGTGCGCGAGTGGCCGGGCCGAACCCTGCTGCGCCCCGCGAGCATCATGCTTCTTTTGGTCCTGCTCGCCGCCTGCGCCCATGCACCACGCAATCCGCTGGCGACCTGGGTGCCTTCGCCCAACCATGACATCCGCCGCCCGGTGCTGATCGTGCTGCACTTTACCGACGAGCAATCCGCGCAGCAGGCACTGCATACCCTGCGTACCGCCAACAGCGGTGGTCCGGTCAGCGCGCATTACCTGATCGGTGCCGACGGGCATATCTACCAGCTGGTGTCCGACCAGTTGCGCGCGTGGCACGCCGGCGGCGGACGCTGGGGCACGATCACCGACCTCAACTCGGCCTCGATCGGCATCGAGCTGGACAACGACGGCCACAGCGCATTTGCGCAGCCCCAGATCGACAGCCTGCTTCGCTTGCTCGCCGATCTTACCGAACGCCTGCATATCCCGCGGACGCAGATCATCGGTCACCAGGATCTGGCACCCATCCGCAAAGACGATCCGGGCCCGCTGTTTCCGTGGTCGCGGCTCGCCGCCGCAGGCTTTGGGCAGTGGCCGCACGGTGTTCTGCTCGATCCGCCCGCCGGCTTCGACCCATGGATGGCGTTGGCGGTGATCGGTTATCCGCTGACGGATCGCGCCGCCGCCGTGCGCGCGTTCCACAATCACTTCCGCGGCAGCGACGGCGATGCGCTCGACATGTCGGATCTGCGCATCCTGTACAACCTGGTGCAGCAGATCGAACAGCAAGACGGTGATTGATCCACGCGTTCGAACCCGCTCCCCGACCTGCAACGATGATGAAGCCGGCCTTGCGCCGGCATTTTGATGCCTGCACTGCAGGAGATCTCACCGTGCGCGAATGCTTGTGCCGCTTGTTGTCGTCGACCCGAGGCATCGCGCACGAGCTGCACTACGACGACAAGGCCAGCTCGACCAGCCGATCGAGTTCACCCTCGACGAAACCCGCTTCGCGCCTTGCCGGCAAGTTGAACGGCCCGCGCGGGTTGACGCCCATGTACTGGCGCAGCATGGCAAAGAAGGTCTCGATCGGATCAATCCCGTCGCGCTCGCAACAGTAACGATACCAGCGGGTACCAGCGGCCACGTGGGCGACTTCCTCGCGCAGGATCACTTCGAGGATCGCCACCGTGGCGGTGTCGCCCTGATGACGCAGGCGCTCGATCATGCCGGGCGTCACGTCAAGCCCGCGCGCTTCCAGCACGCGCGGCACAAGGGCCATGCGGGCGGTGTCGTGATGCGCGGTTTTTTCCGCCATCGCCCACAGGCCGTCGTGCGCATCGAAGTCGCCATAGGCATGACCGAGCTCGGCAAGGCGGGTCGAGAGCATGGCGAAATGACGCGCCTCGTCGTGGGCGCAACCGACCCAGTCGCGGTAGAACGCATCGGGCTTGCCGCGATAGCGGTAAACCGCATCCCAGGCCAGATTGATCGCGTTGAATTCGATGTGCGCCACCGCATGCACCAGGGCAGCGCGACCTTCAGCCGTTCCCAGCCCGCGCTGCGGAACCTGACGGGCGTTGACCAGATTCGGCCGAACGGGGCGACCGGGCGATCCGATCGGTTCGGGCGCTGGTGACGCGGCATCCGCCCGCAGTTCGCCGTCGACGAAGGCTTGCCAGGCCAGCTGGGTCAGGCGCAGCTTTTCCGCTGGATCGACGGCATCGAGACAGGCCTTGGCGGCAGCGTGGAGATCAGTCACTGGCATGCGTCTGCACGGACCTGCCCTGCGGGCTCATGCAAATCGTCATGAACCTCAAACCACGCGCCGCGCCGCCTTGGCATCATCCGAGCGCAGCATCTGGATCTGCTCCAGGTATTGCTGGTCGAGGCCGGTGACGTATTCGCCCGAGAAACACGACGTGTCGAAATGCTTGAGATCCTCGTTGCCGTCCTGCACCGCCCAGATCAGGTCCGCGAGATCCTGGTAGATCAGCCAGTCGGCGCCGAGCACCTTTTCCACTTCCTGTTCGGTGTGGCCGGCGGCCACCAGTTCGGTCGCCGAGGGCATGTCGATGCCGTACACGTTCGGATAGCGCACGGGCGGCGCGGCGGAAGCGAAGTAGACATTTTTCGCGCCAGCCTCGCGCGCCATCTGGATGATCTGTTTCGAGGTGGTGCCGCGCACGATCGAATCGTCCACCAGCAACACGTTCTTCTTGCGGAACTCCAGGTCGATCGCGTTGAGTTTGCGGCGCACGGATTTCACCCGCTCGCCCTGGCCCGGCATGATGAAGGTTCGCCCGATGTAACGGTTCTTGACGAAGCCTTCGCGGAACGGCACGCCGAGCGCGCCGGCCAGCGCGCTGGCTGCGGTGCGCGCGGTATCGGGAATCGGAATGACCGCGTCGATGCCATGATCCGGGCGCAGGCGCAGGATCTTCTCGGCCAGTTTCTCGCCCATGCGCAGGCGTGCCTTGTAAACCGAGACGTCCTCGATCATCGAGTCCGGCCTGGCCAGGTAGACATACTCGAAAATGCACGGTGAATGCACGGCACCCTCGGCGCAACGGCGCGTGTGCAACTGGCCCTGGTCGGTGATGATCACCGCTTCGCCCGGCTCGATATCGCGCACGCACTTGAAGCCGAGCACGTCGAATGCCACCGATTCGGACGCCACCGCGTATTCGCGCCCTTCGGCGGTGACCCGCTCGCCCAGCACCAGCGGACGAATGCCGTGCGGATCGCGGAAAGCGACCAGGCCGTAGCCGAGTACCAGTGCCACGCAGGCATAGCCTCCGCGTGCACGCGCGTGCATGCCGGCGACTGCCTTGAAGATGTGATCCGGGGTCAGCGTCATCCGATCCTGGATCTGCAACTCGTGCGCCAGCACGTTCAGCAGCACCTCGGAGTCGGAGTCGGTGTTGATGTGGCGGCGGTCGTCCTGGAACATCTCGCGGCGCAGGGTCTCGGTGTTGACCAGGTTGCCGTTGTGCGCCATGGCGATGCCGTAGGGCGAATTGACGTACAGCGGCTGCGCCTCGGCCGAACCTTCCGAACCGGCTGTGGGATAACGGCAATGGCCAATGCCGATGCGTCCGCGCAACCCGCTCATCGCGGCCTGCCCGAATACATCACGTACCAGGCCGTTGCCCTTGTGCAGGCGCAACCGCGAGCCCTCGACCGTAGCGATGCCCGCGGCGTCCTGGCCACGATGCTGCAGCACCGTCAGGCCGTCATAAAGCGCCGATGCCACTTCGGTGGTACCGACAATGCCGATGATTCCGCACATGATGTATCGCCTGCTATGAAATTCGTGCCCGCAAGTTCGGGCTCAATGGATTCCGGGATGGCCTGCCACACTGGCTGGCGTGGCCGGGGTTGCCGGTACTGTTGTCGATGTCGCGGCCGCTGGCGCAGGCGCGGATATGGGGGCATGCATCGCCGCAGGCAAGCTCGACAGATGCTCCAGCGCCGCCGCGGGATGCAGATATTGTTGCGCACTGGCAGGCACCCGCTGCTCCAGCCATGCAGCCACCCGCTGGAACTGCGGCAACAGCACGGATTGCTGCCACCAGGGATCGCGCGTGAACGCGGTGAATCCGATCAGGAACACCAGCAGGGTCACCAGCAGCACGCCACGAAAGAAACCGAACAGCATGCCCAGCAAGCGATCGGTGCCGGACAGGCCGGTGCTCTCCACCAGCCTGCCGATGATGAAACGCAGCAAGGCACCGAGGATCAGCACCGCGATGAAGCAGATGCCGTAACCGACGATGATCCGCGCCGACGGCAGCGTGATCAGCCGGTCGAAATGTGCTGCCACGGCCGGGCCGAACGCCCAGGCGACCCAGAATGCGGCGACCCAGATCGCCAGCGCCAGCACTTCGGAGATGAGTCCGCGCCACAGCCCGACCATGACCGAAATGGCCAGGATCGCGATGATGATGTAGTCGGTCCAGTTCATCAGTCAGTCGTACGACACGCGGATCCCGGATGACCGGATCACGGCACGGAAACGACGTTGCCGTCGATGCCGAGCCGGGCCTTGATCTGGTCGTGTACGCGCTGGGCATCGGCGCGCTGGGTCTGCGGGCCGGCGCGCACCCGCCACAACCGCTTGCCACCGGACTGCACCGAATCGACGAAACCGTCGAAACCGTTGGCGCGCAGCTTGTCGCGCAAGGCATTGGCGTCAGCCTGGCTGCTGACTGCTGCCAGTTGCACGGCCCAGCCACCGGGCTTGCCGCTACTGGCGGCTACCGGCGGCGTGTGATCTTCATCGGAGGCATCCTGTTCCAGTTTCGCCGGTACGTCGGGGATCGACTGGATGATCTTCAGGCGCGCCGATTCGGCTGCGGCGCGGGTCTCGAATGGTCCGGCAATGACCTGGGTACGCTCCTGGCCGGCCCGGGTGATCGCATGCCCGGTCACCGGATAACCCAGCGCACGCACTCGCCGCTGCAGATTGCCCGCGCCGGCCGCGCTGGCATAGGCACTGAGATTGATAATGTAGCTGCCACGACCGACGACAGGTTCGGCCGGCCTGGATTTGGGCTCAGTCAGGGTGGGTGCCGCTGGCTTGGTTGCCACCGCAGGCGTTGCTGCCGGCTCAGGTGCCGGCTTTGCCTTTGTCGGGCTGCTCGATTGCACCGGAATCACCGGCTGGCTTGACGACTTTCCGCTGCCGGTGATCACCGTCACCGGTGCCGGCTTTCTGCCGGCCTGCGGATCGGTTTCCACATCGCGCGGACGGTTCGAGTCGATGGTGACCGTCGCCACCTGATCGGGCGATGGCGCTGTCACGGTCTGTGTCGGCAGCGCAGCACTGGCCGATGAGCTCACCGCCGCCTGCGGGTTGAGATCCATCGTCCTGGTCTGCAGGTCGCGATCCGGCGCCTGCGGTATTGCCAGACTGACCGTCTGATCACCCGCCGGAGAGGGCGGACTACTGGGGAAAAACATCGGAATGAACAGCACCGCCAATGCGATCAGGACGGCGGCTCCCAGCAGGCGTATTTTCAAGTCTTCGCTCCGAGGCGGCAAACGCGATGCGCAACGGCGCGATTATACCTGTCTGGGCGAGGCGTCATCAGGCCCGCCGTGGCCAGGTTCAGTTCCGCGGCTCGGCGATCACCGCGCTGGCCACGAAAAACGAGCCGAACGCGAGAATGCAGTCGCCCGGCTGTGCCTGTGCCCGCGCGGCCGCCAGCGCCGCCGCCACGTCGGCATGCCTGTCGAACGTGGCCTGCGGCAGGCATTCATGCAGGACCGCCGCCAGTGCATCCACGTTCAGGCCACGCGGGGTCACCTGCTCCAGCCCGGCCAGATGCCAGTGATCGATGCGCGCACCGAAGGCGCCGATCACGCCGGCTGCGTCCTTGTCGGCCAGCGCGCCATAGACTGCATGCAACTGCCGGAATGACCGGGTATCGAGCCAGTCGGCCAGTGCTCGCGCCGCTTGCGGGTTGTGCCCGACATCCACCATCAGCAGCGGATCGCCACCCAGCGATTGCAGTCGCGCCGCGATCCTTGCCTCGCGCAAGCCGGCACAGGCGGCGGCGAACAGACGGTTCGGCGCAAGCATGGCGGTCTCGCCACACAACGCATGCAATGCGGCAATCGCTGCCGCCGCGTTGGCATATTGCACCGGCGCCGCCAGCGCGGGGTCGGGCAATGCCATCGCGGTACCGTCACGATGACGCCAACGCCAGCCGTCGGCAGCACGCTCGACATGGAAGTCGATGCCGACACGTTCGACTCGCGCGCCGATGCCGGCCAGTGCCTGCAACAGCCCGGCTGGCGGGTCGGGTTCGCCGATGACCAGCGGTCGACCGGCGCGGGCAATGCCGGCCTTCTCGCGGCCGATGCTGTCCCGATCCGGGCCGAGCCAGTCCATGTGGTCCAGATCCACGGTGGTCACGATCGCCACATCCGCATCGACGATGTTGACCGCGTCCAGACGCCCGCCCAGCCCTACTTCCAGCACCGCCACGTCAACCCCGGCACGGGCGAACAGGTCGAACGCGGCCAGCGTGCCGAATTCGAAATAGGTCAGCGCAATCGCTTCGTCCGCCGCCGTGCGCGCGGTCTCTATCCGTTCGAACGAGGCAATCAACGACGCATCATCGGCGTCACGGCCATCCACGCGAACGCGCTCGTTGTAGTGCAGCAGGTGTGGCGAAGTGAAAGTACCCACGCGCAAGCCGGCGGCGCGCAGCATGGCTTCCAGCAGGGCCACGGTGGAACCCTTGCCATTGGTACCCCCCACCGTGATCACCTTCGGTGCCGGGCGCGCGGCACCCATCCGTTGCCACACCGCGCGCACCCGATCCAGACCCAGCTCGATGCTGTGGACGTTGACGCGTTCCTGATACGCCAGCCATTCGGCGAGATTGCGGGTCATGCTTGTCGATTTCACTGATGAGGGCCTGCCGCGCCACGCAGCGCCGCCTCACGCGTGGCCCGGAACGCGAAAGCTTAAAGCATCGCGATGCGCCGGTTGCATCGACGCCCCCGATACCGCGATGGACTCAGGCCAGCGGTGTCGAACCGGGCTGGAACAGCGCCAATACCGTCGTGGCGGTGACAAGCGTGGCGAACAGCAGCGCCAGGCAGGCGATGAAGGCCGAATCCTCGTGAAGCTTGCTCATGGTGTTCTCCTCGCACCGGAATGGTGTGGAGAAAGGATCCCTCGCCGGTCCGGACGGTTGCAGCATCAGGCGTCAAGCATCGGCGATGACAGGCGTCACCCGTGCCGGTTGCTACAGTGCTGCCTTGCGCAGCCGCAGTGCATTGCTCACCACCGACACCGAACTCAGGCTCATCGCCAGCGCCGCGACCATCGGCGACAGCACGATGCCGAACCAGGGGTACAGCACGCCAGCCGCCAGCGGCACGCCGACCGCGTTGTAGACGAACGCGAAGAACAGGTTCTGGTGGATATTGCGCACCGTGGCTTGCGACAGCCGGCGCGCGCGCACGATCGCGCCGAGCTCGCCTTTGATCAGGGTGACCCGGGCACTTTCCATCGCCACGTCGGTGCCGCTGCCCATCGCGATGCCGATGTCGGCCGCGGCCAGTGCCGGCGCGTCGTTGATGCCGTCGCCGGCCATCGCCACGCGGCGGCCTTCCGACTTCAGGCGCTCCACCACGGCGGCCTTGTCGGCGGGCGAAACATCCGCGTGCACTTCGTCGATGCCCAGCGTGTCGGCCACCGCCTGCGCGGTGGTGGCGTTGTCGCCGGTGAGCATCACGATGCGCAAGCCGGAAGCATGCAGGGCCGTGATCGTCTTCGACGCATCCGGCTTGACCCGGTCGGACACGACGAGCAACGCGGCGAGCGTTCCGTCGACGGCGAGGAACATCACCGTGGCGCCCTGCCCGCGCAGCTTGCCGGCACGGGTGTTTTCCTCATTGCCAATGTGCACAGACGATTCGTCCATCATTTTCGCATTGCCCAGCACGACAGCACAGCCATCGACGCTGGCACGCACGCCGCGACCGGTCAGTGCGCGAAAATCCGAGGCCTTCGCCAGGCTCAGCGCCTCGGCTTCGGCGGCTTGCACGATCGCCCTTGCCAGCGGATGCTCGCTGGATCTTTCCATCGCCGCAGCCAGTGCCAGCAAGCGTTCGCGCGGCATCCCGCCCAGTGCCACCAGTTCGGACAGGCTCGGCCTGCCTTCGGTGAGAGTGCCGGTCTTGTCCACCACCAGGGTGTCGATCTCGCGCAGGGTTTCGATCGCGCCGGCATCACGGAACAACACGCCATGCTGCGCGCCGCGGCCACTGGCGACCATGATCGAAATCGGTGTCGCCAGTCCCAGCGCACACGGGCAGGCAATGACCAGCACCGACACCGCCGCGATCAACGCGTGGGAGAACGGCGGCGACGGCCCGAACAGCGCCCATGCCACGAAAGCCAGCGCCGCGATCGCCACCACGGCCGGCACGAACCAGCCTGCGACCCGGTCGGCCACGCGCTGCAACGGCGCCTTGCTGCGCTGCGCGGTTGCCACCAGGGCAACGATCCGCGCCAGCATGGTTTCATTGCCGACCTTCTGCGCGCGCATGGTCAGCGCGCCATCCTGGTTCACGGTGCCGCCCGTGAGCGTATCGTCGACCGCCTTGGCAACGGGCATCGGTTCGCCACTGAGCATCGACTCGTCGACATGACTTTCGCCGTCGAGCACCAGCCCATCGACCGGCACCTTCTCGCCGGGACGCACGCGCAAGGTGTCGCCCACCTGCACCTCTTCCAATGCCACGTCGCTTTCGCTGCCGTCGTCGGCGATCCGCCGCGCCGTTTTCGGCGCCAACCCCAGCAAGGCCTGCAATGCCGCACCGGTGCGCCGGCGTGCGCGCAGTTCCAGAAAATCGCCCAGCGTCACCAGGGTGACGATGACCGCCGCCGACTCGAAATACACCCCGACCCGTCCATCCGCATCGCGGAAGCCGGCAGGGAAAATGCCCGGAAAAAGAAAGGCGATCGCGCTGTACGCCCAGGCCACGCCCGTGCCCAGCGCAATCAAGGTGTACATGTTCGGATGCCACGGCTTCAACGAACGCCAGCCGCGCGCAAAGAACGGCGCGCCGCCCGACGCCACCACCGCCGTGGCCAGCAAGGCCTCGACCCAGGCGGCCACGCCATCCCATGGCGCCGACAGGTGCCAGCCGAGCAGATGCGGCCCCATGGCCAAGGCAAACACCGGCACGGTCAGCACCACCAGCCACCAGAACCGCCGCGTCATCGCCGTCAATTCGCCATCGCCATCCTCGCCCGGCGACGGCATCATCGGCTCCAGCGCCATGCCGCACTTGGGGCAGGAACCGGGGCCCATCTGCTGCACCTCCGGGTGCATCGGGCAGGTGTAGCTGGTGCCGCCCGGTGCCGGTTTCGATGCGGGCCTGTCGTGCAGGAAGGCTTGCGGCTCGGCAGCGAATTTTTCGCGGCAGCGCGCACCGCAGAAATACCAAGTCTGGCCGGCATGCGTGGCCTGGTGCTTCGCGGTCCGTGGATCGACCTTCATGCCACACACCGGATCGGTCGCCTGAGCATTCGGCATGCCTTCCTTGTCCGCGCAGCAACTGCCTTGCGTATTCACGACACGCCCTCGTCATCGGTCAATGCACGCAGGATGGGACAGTGCTCGGGTGCGCCATGGCCGGGACAGGATTCGACCAGTTCCGCCAGTCCGTCCCGCACCCGCTGCAATTCGGCGATGCGCTGCTCGATCGCCGCCAGCCGCTTCTGCGCGCGCTGCTTCACCGCCTTCACCCCGCGCTGGCGATCCGCCGAAAGTGCCAGCAGTTCGCGAATCTCCTCCAGTGTGAAGCCCAGGTCCTTGGCACGGCGGATGAAGCGCAGTTGCGCCACCGTGCTCTCGCCGTAACTGCGATAGCCCGAGGCGCGCCGCTGCGGTTCGGGCAACAGGCCCTCGCGCTCGTAATAACGGATCGTGTCGATCGCCACGCCGACGCGCTTGGCGACGGCACCGATGGTCAGGGATGAGGTTTGCGTGTTCATGCGGCAAGTCTAGACCATTGATCAAGGTCTAGAGTCAAGCCCGCGTCGAATTGCACTCCCCACCCATCCGTCGCTTCCCATTTGTCACGACATTTGCGACAACATTCCATGTTGCATTCAGTTCTACAACACCATCGCACCAGGGGAAACGCATGAAGCATCTCGTCCACGGCCTCGCCGCCGTCTTTGTCATTGCCCTCATGTCGGGCTGCGCCACCACGCGCACCCACATGTCGCTCGATGTGCCGTCACCGGGTTCGGCCGTAGTCACTGGCGGCAAACCGGTGGTCATCGATGCGATCCACGACGTGCGCGTGTTCGAGGCCGACCCGGACGACCCCAGCACGCCATCGTTGAAAAAGGGTGCTGGCTATGCGCTGGACGCCACCCAGCGCAAGCAGGCCATCGCGCGCAAGCGCGGCGGCTTCGGCAAGGCCTTCGGCGACATCCTGCTCACGCCCGGTGAAAACGTGGAAACGGTGACCCGGAAGTTGCTGGCCAACGCCTTTGCCAGTCGAGGCTACAGCGTCGTCGACGCCGCCAGCGCCCCTGCCGATGCGCCGCATGTCAGCGTCGACATCCGCCAGTTCTGGGCGTGGTTCACACCCGGCTTCTGGAGCGCCAGCATCGAGGCAAAGCTGGACACCCTGCTCAAGATCGACAGTCCGCAGGGACATCGCCAGGTCACCGTGAAGGGATACGGCCACAATTCCATCCAGGTCGCCCGCGAGGCCAACTGGCAACTGGCCTACCAGCGCGCGTTCGAGGATTACCTCAAGCAATTCTCGGATGCTGCCAACAACAACGGGCTCTGAGTCGAAGGCGTGCCTGCATGCTCGTCGCTCCCGCGGAAGCGGGAATCCAGTGCCGCTCGTTGAAGGCCGGATTCCCGCTTCCGCGGGAGCGACGAAGTGGAGGCTCGGGGTGGACACCAGCGCCGGCGCTCACATCGCGTCCTGTTTTGCACTTCACGCCGCTGTTTGGTCTCTGCGTGCAAAGCCGTCCCCGCTCCAGCCCTCGCTGCCCACGCCGTGGTGGACGTAGAACAGGCCATCCGGATCGTAGCGGCGCTTTGCGGCGAGCAGCTTCGGGTAGTTGGTGCCCCAGAACGCAGCCTGCCAGTCGCGACGGAAATAATCGCTCTCGGAAACGTAGGCGCCAGCGTCCGGCGCGACCTTGCGCAGGGCGGCCATGGCCAAGCCGATACTGGCCGCATCGCGCTGTGCCTTGGCCAGGTCGGGGCCCGGCATGCCGGGAAAGGCCGGCGCACTGGCGCCGGCAATGATCGCCAGCGCAAATGCATCGAGCACTTGCGGGTTGGTCGCGGTGTCTCTGGCCGCAGCGATTTCCGCGGCGGGGGCACCGGCCAGGCCCTTGTTGAAGTGCAGGCCCACGCTCCACTCGCGCGCGGCGTCGAACAATGCGTCGACCAGCGCGTCCTGGCGATCCTCGCGCAGCAACGTGGCCGGCAACCATGCCGACTGGTAAGCGTGCAGGAACCAGGCGGCCTCCCCCACGTTCGTCGCCCAGTAGGCATGGTGCTTCGGCGCGCCGGGCCGATTGTCTGCCACCATCACGCCGGGCGCATTCTGGCGCATGAAATCCACGTCCCACATGTGCTGCGCCGGCATCGCGAAGATCTTCATCGGATCGGCGAGGCGATATTCCGCGCGCGCCTTCACCCAGTCGAGGAACGGCGCCCAGACCTTTTCCATTTGCGCCTGATCCAGCCCGTGGCACAGCATGCTCAGTTCCAGCCGGCGGCCGCTGAAGCCCATCTGCTCGCCCCAGTGCGGATTGAACAGGTTGCCGTGGTAGAACGCGATCGCCTGCGCGATCAGCGCGCGATAGGCGGCATCGGTGGTGGCCTCGATGGCGCCGAATACGCCACCGAAATACGTCGGCAACTCGCGCGTGCGCAGGGTCAGGCGCGTGACCACGCCGAGGCTGCCGCCACCACCACCCTTGAGGCCCCAGTACAGGTCCGGATTCGTGCAGGCGTTGGCGATGCGCACCTGGCCGTCGGCGGTGACAACCTCGGCTTCCAGCAAACCCGCCGCCGCCGTGCCGTAATGCTTGGAAAAACTGCCGAAGCCGCCGCTCTGCACCAGGCCGGCCACGCCCACCGTGGTGCAGCCGCCGCCCTGCACGTAGCGGCCGCCCCTGGTGGTCACTGCATCGTAGGCGTCGATCCACATCGCGCCCGCGCCGATGCTCACCGCCGGCTGAGCGTCCAGCCTGCCTGCGCAGCCGTGGCCGACAAAGGCATCGTGCAGGGCCACGTCATGCATGTGACGCGTCCACACCAGCAGGGAGTCGGGCGCATTCGAGGTGCCCTGGTAACTGTGGCCGCCGCCCTTCACGACGAGCCGCAGGCGATGCCGGCGAGCGAAGTTCACCGCCGCGACCACGTCGGCCGTGCTCTGGGCGGCCACGGCATAGGTGCTGGGTTGCGAGGCCCAGGCATCCAGCCAGCCGCTGGTCTGGGTCAGCGCGGGGTTGTCGCCGAGATAGAACGGATTCTTGATCTGTGCGAGTGCCTCAGCCCTGGCCGAGGCGCTCGCACCCGGCGCGAATGGCGATTGCAGCTTCAGCAGGCGCCCCCCGACTTGCTGCTTCAGCGACTCCCATGCCGCAGGGTTCGGCCACGCCGGATCGCCCGGCCGAACCCGGCGCAGCAATCGTGAAAGACGGTCGCGCGAACCGGCCAGCACCCGCCCGACCGGCGACAATGCCAGCGGCAGGAGAGAGGTGGCGAGGGCGGCCTTGAGCAGATCGCGGCGATTCATGAGGATGTCCGTGTGGGGAAACCGGGCCCATCTTGCGGCCGCGCAGCGCTGCTGTCGCCTGCCAGGTGACGGATCGACGGGTCACAGGGACGGATGGCGGAGCAGCAGGGACGGGTCGCGACGCTTTGCGTAGAATTGACGGATGGAGAAACAGGCAGGCCTCAGCTTCGACGCTTTCCAACGCTGGCGGCGGCCCATCGAAGTGGGCTTCTGGGTGGCCCTGGTCACCCTCAACGCCGTCTTCAACGCATTCGTCGCGCTGACGGACCACCCTGGCGTGGCCGCCTGGAAACCCTGGCTGTGGGAGTTCAGCAGCGCCATCATGATCCTGGCGCTGATTCCGTTGGTGATCGCACTGGAACGCCGTTGGCCATTCCGCCTCGACACCTGGCGGCACAGCCTGCCGCGACACCTGCTGGCGACGATTCCGTTCAGCCTGGTGCACGTCACCGGGATGGTGGCGTTGCGCAGGCTGCTCTATGCGCTGGTCGGCTTGCACGACCAGTTCGGCACGCACTTTGGCTACGAGTATCTGAAAGACATCCGCACCTATTTCCTCATCATCGCGCTGCTGTGCCTGTCGCGCCTGTGGCTGATCCGCTGGCAGGGTGAGGCGCGCCTGCTGACCGACCCCGACGAGGGTCAGCCAGCCGAACCGGTCGAGCGGCCCGAACGTTTCCTGGTGCGCAAGCTGGGGCGGGAGTTTCTTCTCAACGCCAGCGAGATCGAGTGGCTGCAAGCCTCGGGCAACTACGTGAACCTGCATGTGCGTGGTCGCGATTACCCGTTGCGCACCACCATGGCGGCGATCGAGAGCCGACTCGATCCGGCATGTTTCGTCCGCGTGCACCGCAGCTACTTCGTCAACCTCGATCACCTCGCCCAGATCGAACCGCTGGAAACAGGCGATGCCCGCCTGACCTTGCGCGATGGCGCAACGATCCCCTGCAGCCGGCGCCATCGTGCCGCCTTGCGCGACCGGTTCGGCAGCTGACCGGGCGGCAACGGGCAGACATTTCCGGGCCACGCCCGGGGCGTCGAACGGCACGAACAAAGAATGGGCTACGCTTGCCGAGCGTTTCCGGGCAACAAGGGGCAGCAGATGGGCACACAGATTCCAGGCAAGTTGATCGGGCTGGCCACGGCCGGCCTGTTGGCGTTGTTGCTGACCTGCACGGCGCAGGCCAACCCGGCCGAGCAGGCGGCCCGCTGGCAAGGCGAAGCGCAGGCAACAACGATCACCCGCGACGATTGGGGTATCGCGCATGTGCATGGCAAGACCGACGCCGACGCCGTGTTCGGCATGGCCTATGCGCAGGCCGAGGACGACTTCAACCGGGTCGAGACCAATTATCTGGTCTCGCTGGGGCGGTTGGCCGAGGCGAAAGATGCCGATGACTCCGCGCTGTGGCAGGACCTGCGCCAGCAGTTGTTCATCGACCCGGTCGAACTGAAGAAGATGTACGCGCAAAGCCCGCGCTGGCTGCGCGCACTGATGGACAGCTGGGCCGACGGGCTGAACTACTATCTGGCCACCCACCCCCAGGTGCATCCCCGGGTGATCACCCACTTCGAACCGTGGATGGCGCTCTCGTTCACCGAAGGCAGCATCGGCGGCGACATCGAGCGGGTGGAGCTGAAGCCGCTGAAGGCATTCTATGGCGCCTCGACCGATATGCCACTGGCCCAGGTGCAGACGAAACCCAGCTGGGCAGAGCCGACCGGCTCCAACGGCATCGCGATTGCGCCGAAGCTCACCGCCGATGGCCACGCGCTGCTGCTGATCAATCCGCACACCTCGTTCTTCTTCCGCTCCGAACTGCAGATGTCCAGCGACGAGGGACTGGACGCCTACGGCGCGGTGACATGGGGCCAGTTCTTCATCTACCAGGGCTTCAACCCGCACGTGGGCTGGATGCATACATCGACCGGCGTCGACGTGGTCGACGAGTTTGCCGAAACCATCGTGCACAAGAACGGCAAGCTGTTCTATCGCTATGGCAAGGCCTTGCGGCCGATCACCTCTCGCCGGATCACCCTCTCATACCGCACGAAAAACGGCGCGCTGGCGCAGCGCAGCTTCACCGCGTACTTCACCCATCACGGCCCGATCGTGCGCGCGCTGGACGGCAAGTGGATCGCCGAGGCACTGATGAACAGGCCGATCCCGGCGCTGGAGCAAAGCTGGCTGCGTACCAAGACACACGATCTGGCCAGCTACATGAAGGTGGCCGAGCTGAAGGCCAACTCGTCCAACAACACCTTGTTCGCCGACGACAAGGGCGAGATCGCCTTCCTGCTGCCGCAGTTCGTGCCCAAGCGCGACAACCGCTTCGACTACACCAAACCGGTCGACGGCAGCGATCCCGCGACCGACTGGCAGGGACTGACCCCGCTGGACCAGTTGCCTCAAGTGGTGAACCCGCCCATTGGCTGGACCTTCAACACCAACGACTGGCCATGGTCTGCCGCCGGCCCGTACAGCCCGAAGAAGGCCGACTACCCGCGCTACATGGACACCTTCGGCGAGAACCCGCGCGGCCTGCATGCCACGCGCCTGCTCACCGGCATCAGGAACGTCACCCTGCCCTCGCTGATCACCGCCGCGTTCGACTCGTACCTGCCGGCATTCGCCCGGCAACTGCCGATCCTGATTGCCGACTACGACGCACTACCTGCCGACGATCCGCTGCGCACGAAACTTGCCGGACCGATCCAGATGCTGCGCGACTGGGACTACCGTTGGGGCATCGCCTCGATGCCGACCTCGCTGGCGGTGTTCTGGGGCGACACGCTGTGGGATGAAGTGAGCAAGGCGGACACCGCCGAAGGCCTGTCGGTGTACGACAGGATGGCCGCAAAGGCCGGTGCGCACGAGCGCCTGAACGCGTTGGTGGAAGCTTCCGACCGGCTGACGAAGGACTTCGGCAGCTGGGGTGTTTCGTGGGGCGAGATCAACCGCTTCCAGCGCATCAACGGTGACATCGTGCAGAAGTTCGACGACCGCAAACCGAGCATCCCGGTGCCCTTCGTGTCATCGCGCTGGGGTTCGCTGGCTTCGTTCGGCGCGCATCGCTGGCCCGGCACCAAACGCTATTACGGCACCAGCGGCAACAGCTTCGTTGCCGCGGTCGAATTCGGACCCAAGGTCAGCGCCCGGGCGATCACCGCCGGTGGCGAAAGCGGCCACCCGGATTCGACGCACTTCAACGACGAGGCCGAGCGCTACACCACCGGCAACCTGCGCACGGTGTACTTCTGGCCGGACCAGTTGAAGGGCCACACCGAGCGGATTTACCACCCGGGCGAATAAGTCACGCCAGAGCCCGTGAAACACCGCCACCAGTTTCAATGGTAGGAGCGCACCCTGTGCGCGAATGCTCTTGCCCGGTCGAAACCAAGAGCAATTCGCGCACAGGGTGCGCTCCTACCATTGAAACTGGTGGCGGTGTTTCACGAACTCTGGCGTGACTTATTCGCCCGGGTGGTAAACCCGCTCGGTGTGGCCCTTCAACTGGTCC
>DATMTH010000130.1:0-6108 GCA_035564915.1 Rhodanobacter sp. | reverse complement strand
ATTCCCGCAACGCCGCGCCGTCACCTGGCGCGGCGCTGGTTGCGCATCACGGCGGTCTGCGCAGGCCTCATGCTGCTCATGGCGGTTCTGCTCGATCGCCTGTTCCCGCTGCATCTGCCGGCGCCGGACAGCGGCAGCACCGTGGTGCTGGCGCGTGATGGCACGCCGCTGCGTGCCTTTGCCGACAGCGACGGGGTATGGCGTTATCCGATCACCGCGAAACAGGTATCGCCGCTGTACCTGACCGCATTGCTCCATTACGAGGATCGCTGGTTCTATCACCATCCCGGCGTCAACCCGTATGCCTTGCTGCGCGGCCTGGCCGGCGGCATCGTGCACGGACACATCGTGTCCGGCGGCTCCACCCTGACCATGCAGGTGGCGCGGATCATCGAGCCGATCCCGCATACGTTTCGCGGCAAGCTGGTGCAGATCTTCCGTGCGCTGCAGCTGGAGGTGCATCTGAGCAAGGCGCAGATCCTCGACCTGTATCTCAACCATGCACCGTTCGGCGGGCCGATCGAAGGCGTGGAAGCGGCATCGTGGGCCTATCTGGGCAAGCCGGCCAGTCGACTCTCGCGCGCCGAGGCCGCGCTGCTGGCGGTCTTGCCGCAATCGCCGAGTCGGCTTCGGCCGGATCGTCACCCGGTCGCGGCGAGGGCGGCGCGCGACAAGGTGTTGCGCCGCATGCGTGACCTCGGCGTGTGGAGCGCGGCGCAGATGTGTGATGCCGAACTCGAGCCGGTAGTGGCCCGCTCGTTGCGCACGCCGCTGTCGGCGGCCTTGCTGGCCGAGCGTTTGCATCAGCAATATCCGCGGCAGCGGCGCATCACCAGCACCATCGACGCCAACCTGCAACGCGCGGCGGAGGATCGGGTCGGCAGCAATCTGTCACGTCTGCCGGCACATACCAGCGCGGCCTTGATGGTGGTGGACAATGCCACCCTGGAAACGCGGGTCTATCTGGGCACCAGCGACTTCGCCAACCCGCAGCGGCATGGCTACATCGACATGGTGGCGGCGCCGCGCTCGCCCGGTTCCACCCTCAAGCCGTTCCTGTATGGGTTGGCGCTGGATGATGGCCTGATCACCTCGCAAAGCCTGCTGATCGATGCGCCGCAGGACTTCGGCGGTTACCAGCCGGGCAATTTCGACGAAGCATTCAGCGGCCCGGTCAGCGTGGCCGAGGCCTTGCAGCGCTCGCTCAACGTGCCGGCGGTGGACGTGCTGGACCGGGTCGGGCCAAACCGGTTCGTGGCACGGCTGGCCAACGGCGGTATCGACCTCGGCCTGCCGGCCGGGGCCAGGCCGAACCTTTCGATCATTCTCGGCGGTGCCGCCACCCGGCTGGAGAATCTGGTTGGCGGCTACACCGCGTTCGCCAACGGCGGTATCGCCGGCACGCCGCGCTATACGCCGGCGCAGCCGGCCCGGCCGCGTCGGTTGCTGTCGCCGGGCGCGGCCTGGATCATCCGCGACATCCTTGCGCACAACCCGGCCGATGTCGAAGGCGCGCCGCTGGCGGGCACGATCAACCGGCATGCCAGCGTGGCGTGGAAGACCGGCACCAGCTACGGCTACCGGGATGCATGGTCGATCGGCGTCACCGATCACTGGACGATCGGGGTGTGGATCGGCCGTCCGGATGGCACGCCGTCACCCGGGCAGTATGGTGCGGTGACCGCATTGCCATTGCTGTTCCAGATTGCCGACATGCTGCCGCAGCGCGGTGGGCGCCGCCACGCCGCACCGCCGGCCAGCGTGCGTGCCGTGGACATCTGCTGGCCGCTCGGTGCGGCGGTGGCGAGTACGCCGCCGCCGTTGTGCCGCCAGCATCGCCACGCGTGGGTGCTGGATGACGCGATCCCGCCCACGTTCGCCGAGCGTGATCTCGGCGCATGGTCATCCGGCCTGCTCACCTTGCGCGTCGATCGGCACGGTCGGCGCCTGAGTGGTGCCTGCCATGTGGCGCATGAGCACACCATGCAGATCGCACGCTGGCCGGCGCTGGCCGCGCCATGGCTGAGCGTGGATGATCGCCATGCCGCGAGCTTGCCGCCATTGGCGCCCGGCTGTGCCGCCGACTCACTCGAGCAGGCCAGCCCGATGCGCATTGCCGGCCTCAATGATGGCGCCACCCTGCGGCGTGCGCCGAACAGCGACCGTCCACTGCAGGTGCAATTGCGCGTGCTGGGCAGCCATGACACGGTGCGGTGGTTGCTCAATGGTCGTCTGCAGGGAAGCAGCGCCGCGGAGGCATCGTGGCTGCAGAGCCTGCCTGCCGCCGGCGATTACCGGATCACCGCACTGACGCGTGATGGCGCCTTCGCCACCCTGCTCGTGCATGTGGCCGACTCGCCGCGCCAACTACCTGCCCAGGCGGCTGCCATTCCCATGGCCGCACCGAGGCGGGGTGCGCTTCCGGCGCAATGATCCTGCTTCGTCGTGGCGTGTCGCCTGGCCGGATCGGGCCACCTCGCTGCGTCGCGATCGCTAGTCGGACGGCCATTCACGCAGTAACCGTGACATCGGCAATGCCGTGCTGAACAGCCAGCCCTGGGCAAGGACGACCCCGTGTTCGCGCAGGAAATCCGCCTGCAATCGTGTTTCCACGCCTTCGGCGATCACGGTCTGGCCCAGCGTGCGAGCCATGCCGATGATGTGCAGTGCCACTTCACTGGTCACCGAACTGGTGCCGACACTGTCGATGAACAATTTGTCGATCTTGAGAAAGTCGGTTTGCAAGGTGGTGAGATGGGACAGGCTGGAGAAGCCGGTACCAAAATCATCGATGGCGACGCGCACGCCCAGTTCGCGGATGCCGCGGATGGTGCGACTGGCCCGGGCCGGCTCCAGGAACGAGTGCTCGGTGACCTCGACCACCAGGTTGTGCGGCTCGATGCCGGGCGTGCCGAGCAACTCGCGCAACAGGCTGACGGTATGTTCGTCATGCAGGTCTGCCGAGGCCAGATTGATGCTGATGTAGCAGTCCGGATGGAGGCGGAAAAAGGCGGCTGCCTCGTTGGCCAGTTCCTGCAACACGTAAGCCGTGAAGTGTTGAATCAATCCGCAGTCTTCGGCGGCCGGGATGAACAGCGCCGGGCGCATGCCGTTGCCATCCTCGCGTGGCCAGCGCAACAAGGCCTCGGCCCCGGCGATGCGTGCGGTCGCCATCTCCACGATGGGTTGGTAGTGCAACACGAACTCGCGCCTTTCCAGTGCCGAACGCAGTGTTGCAGGCAGCGTTTCGCGCCGTCGGGCAAGTCGGAATATCGCAAAGGAGGCAAGCAGGCCGAGCAGCAGGCCGATGGGCAGCAGGATCCGCGCCGAGGCCAGAAACCCGGCATGCAGGTCGGCTTTGGGGATCGCCGAAAAGGCGGCCAGGGAGTACTTCGTCGATGACTCGATGGAGACCAGATACTTGCCGTCATAGAAGGTGACCCGGTGCGCATCCCCCAGTCGTTGTGGCCACGTCCGATCAAAAAAGCCGTGGTTACTGACCACCCTTCCGCTGGGTATGCCGAAGATGCCATACGACATGCCGCTGCGTGGCGACAGGATGTCGAGCAGGGAAGCGGGGCTGATGGCCGCCGCATAATGCCCCCGTTGCAATACCAGGAACCGTTTGCCCGTGCCCAGATCGACCGAAGGCCGGATGTTCGCGTCGAAATTGCCGGTCGGGAACAACGGCGGTCCGAGTGGAATGCCCGGATCGTGAAGTCCGCTTGAGGAGCAGATCACGCGGTCATCCACCACATAGCCCACGGCCTGGACATAGTCGTAGTCCAGCGCCACGTCGCTCATCAGGCTGAGGCGCTGTGCGGAGCAGGGATTGGTCGAGGTCGATGCGGTCAGGCGCGCATAGGCAAGCAGCGCCTGGCCGGTCATGCTGTCGGCGCGACGCAAGCTTTCTGCGGCCACCGTGGCTGTCTGTTCGGCGGCATCGTGTCGATTCTGGCGAAATGCCAGATAGAGCGACGCAGTGGTTGTCAGGCAGATCGCCAGCAGACTGACTGCAATGGTGACCCAGGTGGCTCGCCGATGATTCATGCCGCTTTGCGGATGCTCCGATTCACCGACCTGCCACATGCAGGCCGAGTCGATCATGCCTGATCTGCACTTGGCCTGCATAGTGCGAGACAGGTGCGATCCGGTGTCGCCAGAGCCCGATGCACGCGAGTACCGGGCTGTTGTTCAGTGCACCCAGTGACCGCTGCGCTGGCGTGGAGGCGATGCTTCGTCGTTCTTGTCCGGGCGCTGTTGCAGCACCATGGTTTCCACTTCCGCCTCGGTGGCCGGCTTGGCCTGCCAGTATTGATTGACGGCGTTGAGCACGGCCGGCACCTGGGACAGGCATTCGTCGTATTCGTCGTCGCTGAGTTTCTCGAACTCGGTATCGGCGCTGAGGATGCCTTCGTCAACTGCCAGCGCCATCACCGGGCCGAGCAGTTCCATCAGCTGCGGATCTTCGGAGAGACGGTTTTCCCACAGCGCGGCACGCAGATCAATGCCGCGGCTGAAGCCTTCGCACCAGCCCGCCGCCGACAGCATCAGGCCGGTTTCCAGCACCACTTCGCCAAGGATCGGTTCATACGCATCGACATCGAGTTCGGCACTGATCGAGTCGTTGAGCTTGGCCAGCAATTCGAGCACGCGATTGCCTTCGTCCTCGTCGGCAAACGGTTCGTGCAACACCTCGGGCAGCCATTCGTCGGGCAGCACCAGCAACGGGCCGACAGCCAGTGCGCTGAGCAGGCCGTGCACGCCATCCAGCAGCAGGTCGCCTTCGCCGGTGTGCGCGCGCAGGTAGCGATCCAGCTCATCCAGTTCGCTGTCGTCCAACGAGCTGGGCCATTCGGTCTTCGTGGTCATATATCCAGTTCCAGCGTCACCGGGGCATGGTCGGAGGGGCGTTCCCAACGTCGCGGTTCGCGGTCGATCGACGCTGCGGTGGCGGCAGATTTGAGGGCTTCGCTGATCAGGACCAGGTCGATGCGCAGGCCCATGTTGCGACGAAATCCCGCTTGTCGATAGTCCCACCAGCTGTAGTGCCCGGCGTCGGGCTGGAACAGGCGGAAGCTGTCGTGCAGGCCGAGCCCGGTGATCGCCCTGAGCGCGGCGCGCTCCGGTGGCGAACACAGGATATCCTCGCCCCAGGCCACCGGATCGTAAACATCGCGGTCGTCCGGGCAGATGTTGAAGTCGCCGAGCACGACAAGACGGGGGTGGCGCGCCAGTTCGTCGGCAAGGAAGTCGCGCACGCGCGCCATCCAGTTCAGCTTGTAGGCGTACTTTTCGTCGCCGACCGCCTTGCCGTTGACTACGTAAAGATCGACCACGCGCAGCGGGCCGATCGTCGCGGCAAGAATCCTCCGTTGCGGATCGTCCAGCCCGGGGATGTCGGTGACGATGTCGCGCGGCTCGTCGCGAGCCAGGATTGCCACGCCGTTGTAGGTCTTCTGGCCCGAGTACACCGTGCGATAGCCGGCCGCTGCCAGCTCATCGCGCGGAAACCTGGCATCCTCCAGCTTGGTTTCCTGCAGGGCCACGATATCCGGCTGCGCATCGGCCAGCCATTGGGTCAGATGCGGCAGGCGCACCTTCAGCGAATTGACATTCCAGGAGGCAATCTTCATCGGCACATTGTAAGGGGAAGCGCGGGCGTGGGCGGCCGGAGCCTGGCGGCTGGCTATGGAACGTGCCTCGATGGCGTCGATTCGGCCGCTACGGAAGAGGGTTGGAAACCTGCCGAAATGGCGCCGCCGCGCGGTTTTCAGCGGGCGGGACAGGGCTTTTGGCAACCCCGGCTGAGCGTCGATGGCGTTTTTGCAAGATAAACCCACCGAAACCGCAAGTTCCAGTGTATGCTGGGCAGGCAAGAGTCCGGGGAAACCCGGATTTCCTGCTCATATTGCGGTCAAGTGCGTTTTGCTCCAAGCCGCAAACCATCCATGCTTCAAAGGTAATGTTACATGTCGGATCGTCAGAGCGGTACAGTCAAGTGGTTCAACGACGCCAAAGGTTTTGGCTTCATCACCCCGGAAAGCGGTGACGACCTGTTCGTGCATTTCCGCGCGATCCAGGGCACGGGCTTCAAGTCCCTGCAGG
>DATMTH010000129.1:0-57851 GCA_035564915.1 Rhodanobacter sp. | reverse complement strand
TGGAAAGCGGCATCCGGCCGATCTTGGCGCGCCGGAGATCGAGCGCTTTCTCACTGCGTTGGCGGTGCACGGTCAGGTTGCTGCCGCCACCCAGAACCAGGCTTTGTCGGCGTTGTTGTTTCTGTACAAGCAGGTGCTGGGATGCGAATTGCCGTGGCTGGACGGGATCGAGCGGGCCAGGCGGCCGCAGCGGCTGCCGGTGGTGTTGACCAGGACGGAGGTCACGGCTTTGCTGGGTGAATTGACTGGTTTGCATTGGTTGATGGGCAGCTTGTTGTACGGCACTGGCATGCGGTTGATGGAATGCGTGCGCTTGCGCGCCAAGGATGTGGATTTTGACCGCGGCGAAATTCTGGTGCGTCAGGGCAAGGGCGCAAAGGATCGTCACACGATGTTGCCACGCTCCCTGCGCGAGCCGTTGCAGGCACAGTTGGCCGAGGCGCAGCGGATTCACCAGCGCGATCTGGCGGCAGGGTTCGGTCGGGTCTGGATGCCCGACGCGTTGGCGCGCAAGTTTCCCGGCGCTGCAAGTGACTGGGGCTGGCAGTATGTTTTTCCCGGTGCTACGCGCAGTGTCGATCCGCGCGGCGGGGCAGAGCGTCGTCATCACGTGGACGAGTCACGGCTGCAGCGTGCGATCAAGGCGGCGCGGGATCGTGCCGGCATCGTCAAGCCTGCCACCTGTCACACCTTGCGCCACTCCTTTGCGACGCATTTGCTTGAGGCGGGGCAAGACATCCGCACGATCCAGGAGCTGCTCGGCCACAAGGACGTGGCCACCACCCAGATCTATACCCACGTGCTCAATCGCGGTGGCCACGGCGTGCTGAGTCCGCTGGATCGTTGAGCGAACCACGCGGGTTTTCCGGATCGGGTTCGCCTGTACGCGGCCAATTGACCACCACGCGGTGCTCCACCCCGTCGTCGGCCAGCGGAATGCAGCCATCGGCCTGCACCACACCATCCAGCCGCACGTTGCTGCTGCTGCCCGGTTCGTTCTGCCTCAGCTCAATCCGATACAGCGTGTCGCCGTGGCGATAGTCCATGCTGAAGCCGTCCCAATCCGACGGCAACACGGGTGCGAAGCGCAGTTTGCCGGCTTCCATGCGCAGGCCAAGCAGGGATTCGATCATCAGGCGGTACATCCAGCCGGCCGAGCCGGTGTACCAGCTCCAGCCGCCGCGGCCCACGTGCGGCTCGACGGCGTAGACGTCGGCGCAAACGACATAGGGTTCGACCTTGTAGACGTCCATCTGGGTGGCGTCGAGGCTGTGGTTGACCGGGTTGATCATGCGCAGCAATTCCCACGCGCGCTTGCTGTCACCGAGCTCGGCGAAGGCCATCGTGGCCCAGATCGCGGCATGCGTGTACTGGCCGCCGTTCTCGCGCACGCCGGGCACGTAGCCCTTGATGTAGCCGGGGTCCATTGGCGATTTGTCGAATGGCGGATCGAGCAGTTGCACCAGGCCGGCGTCGCGCCGCACCAGGTGCTGGTCGAGCGAGTCCATTGCTTGTTGCCGACGCGCGGGCGGGGCCATGCCTGACAGCACCGACCAGCTCTGCGCGATCGAGTCGATGCGGCATTCCTGGTTGCCGTCGGCACCGAGCGGGGTGCCGTCGTCGAACCAGGCACGCCGATACCAGGCGCCGTCCCAGGCGTGTTGCTCCAGCGCGATGCGCAGCTTTTCCACTTCTGCCTGGCAGTGCTGGGCGAAAGCGTCGTCGTCGTGCAGGCGCGCCACTTCGGCGAAGCGTTGCAATACTTCGCAGGCGAAGAAGCCGAGCCACACGCTTTCGCCGCGACCGGCCTCGCCGACCCGGTTCATGCCGTCGTTCCAGTCGCCGCTGCCGATCAGCGGCAGGCCGTGCACGCCGCGCGGCAGGCTGTGTTCGATGGCCCGCTGGCAGTGCCGGTAAAGGCTTTCGCGCAAACCTGAAGGCTGGCTCAGGTCGTAATAGGATTCCTCGCCGGGATGCAGCGGGCGGCCTTCGATGTAGCCCACCTCGACATCAAGCACGGCGAGGTCGCGGGTAGCCAGCACATAGCGGCTGGCGGCCAGCGGCAACCACAGGAAATCGTCCGAGCAGGCGGTGCGCACGCCGCGATCCAGTGGCGGATGCCACCAGTGCTGCACGTCGCCTTCGGGGAACTGGTGTGCGGCACACAACAGCAGTTGCTTGCGTGCCAGCTCCGGGGCGGCGTGCAGTGTGGCCATGGAATCCTGCAGCTGGTCGCGGAAGCCGAACGCACCCCCGGATTGGTAATAGCCGCTGCGGGCCCACATGCGACAGGCGATGGTCTGATACAGCAGCCAGCCATTGGCCAGCACGTCCAGCGCCGGTTCCGGCGTGCGTACCTGTACCGCGCCGAGGATACGGCGCCAGTGCGAATGCACCTGCTCCAGCGCGGCGGCGGCCGAACCGGTGCCGCGGAACCGATTCACCAGCGCGGCGGCGTCGGCGGCGTCGCGGCCCAGGCCGAGGCGGAAGATGATCTGGCGTTGTTCGCCCTCCTCCAGCGTCACTTTCGATTGCAGCGCGGCGCACGGGTCCATGCCGGCGCCGAGGCGGCCGGAGAGATGGGCGCGCCTCAGCGCGGCCGGTGCGCCCATGCTGCCGTTGCGGCCGAGGAATTCGCCACGGTCGCCACCGATGCCGCGTTCGGCATCGTCCACGTCGAAGAACGCCGTCCGCTCGGGGAACTCGGTGTTGTAGCTGTTGCGCGCCAACAAGGCGCCACTGGCCGGGTCCGATTCGCTGACCACGTGCATCGCGGTCTTCTCGCGCAGGTCGCCGAGCAGCCACTCGACGTAGCCGGTGGCGCTGAGCTGGCGCGGTCGGCCACTGTCGTTGCGCAGGCGCAGTACCGAGAACTTGACCGAGGCGTCCAGTGCCACGTAGATCCACAGCTCGCTGTGGATGCCGTCCTCGATGTGCTCGAACACGCTGTAGCCGAAGCCGTGCCGGGTCACATAGTCGCCGCGGCCGCGGCTGGGCAGTGGCGTCGGCGACCAGACCAGGCCGGATTCCTCGTCGCGCAGATACAGCGCTTCGCCACTGCCGTCGCCGACCGGGTCGTTGTGCCACGGCGTGAGGCGGAACTCGTGCGCGTTCTCGCCCCAGGTGTAGGCGCTGCCGCTGTCGGAGATCACCGTGCCGAAGTGCGGGTTGGCCAACACATTGGCCCATGGCGCCGGGGTGGCATGGCCTTCACCCTGGGTGATCACGTACTCGCGGCCATCGGTGCTGAAGCCGCCATGCGGGTTCTGCAGCTGCAGCACGGACGGCGCGGTCACATGGGCTGGCGGCGCCGGCAGGCGTTCGACCTTGCCCGGCTCGAACGGCGCCGCATGTGTCTCGGGTTTGCGGCGCCCGATCTGTTCGGCCAGGGTGCCGCGATGATCGGCGAGGATGATCCGCGCGCTGGCCTGCACCAGCAGGCGGTCTTCATTCGACAGTTGCTGCGCCGGTCGCACGAAGATGCCGCCGGGGCGGTCGAGCAGGCTGGCTTCGCTGCCGGAGGCGATCAGGCCCATGATCTGGTCTTGCAGATCCTGCCGGTAGCCGGCGCGATCCTCGTTCCAGATCACCAGATCCACCGCCAGCCCCTTCAATCGCCAATAGGCATGGGCACGCACCAGCTGCCGCACCAGCTCGATCCGCGCGGGGTCGGAAATTTGCAGCAGCACGATCGGCAGATCGCCGGAGATCGACTGGCCCCACAGCCCCGACTGGCCGCGCCGGTTGCCACGCAGGATGCCGGGTTCGGCGCGCAGGATGGCGTTCGGGAACACGATGGCGGTGGCCATGTGCTCGTACAACTGGGCGTCGGCAAGGCTGGCGTTGAGCTGGCGCAGCAGCACCTGGCTGTGGGTCCAGGCCAGGTCGAACACGCGATCGGCCAGATGGCGGTCGCGGTATTTGCCGATCAGGTGCAGGCAGTGCTCGCGCTGGTCGGCGATGCCGGTGACGAAGTCGATGGTGGCCGATTGCTCCGGCTCCAGCGTGATGCGGCAGCGGATCGCCACGATCGGATCGAGCACCGAGCCGGCGCTGTTGGACAATGCCGCCCGCTCCGGGTCGAGCATGCGCGGGCGCGCGGTGCTGCGGCCGCGGCCGATGAAGCGGGCGCGATCGGTCTCGTACGAAATGGCCTTGATGTCGGCATCGTGCACGGCCAGCAGATGGAACATCCACGGCACCGCTTCGTCATGCGCGCGTGGCCGCCGCGTGCACACGATCGCCTGCAGTTCGGGCAGCAGCTCGGTTTGCACGAACAGCTTGCTGAAGGCCGGGTGCAGCGCATCGGCCAGTGCGGGTGCCAGCACCACCTCGCCATAGCTGGTCAGCTCGATCGTGCGGCGCTGGCGGCTGCGATTGCTGATCCGCGTGCGTCGCAGCTCGATGTCGTCCTCGGGCGAAACGACGATCTCGGTATGCGCGTCGAACTCGCGTTCGCGCACGCGGAATTCGGCCCGCGCCTCGGAGAAGATCGCCTCGAACAACTCGGTCTTCGTCGTCGTGGGCTGGTACGTGGTCGACCAGTAGGTGCCGCTGGCGACGTCGCGCAGATAGCAGAACATGCCCCAGTGATCGCGCGTGATGTCTTCGCGCCAGCGGGTCAGCGACAGCTCGCCGCGCCGGCTGTAGCCGCCACCGGCGCTGCTCAGCATGACGTGATAGCGGCCGTTGGAAAGCAGTTGCACCGCGGGTCGCGGCCGGTCCGGGTCGGTGAACACGCGCAGCCGCGCCTCGCCCGACGGTGCCGTGCCGTCGCCCTCGGGGAAGCCGGAGGCATGCAGGTATTCGGCCGCGGTTTTCGGAATGCGCTCCTGCAGCAGCAGGCTGGTGGCACGACATTGCGGATCGGATTCGAAGCGACGCTGCATCGGTCGACCCAGCAAGGCGTAGTCCAGCGCCAGCAGGCTCATGCCCTGGTGATGCGCCATGAACGATTGCACCAGCGACGAGGATTGGCCGACCGGCAGCCGCGCCGGGGTGTAGTCGATCGCCTCGTACAGGCCGTAGCGGCCCTGCGCGCCTTCATTGGCCAGTCGCTGCAGATTCCGGGTCGATGCCGCCGGTGCCACCATCAGCGCCAGCGCGCTGGCATATGGCGCGATCACCACATCGTCGCCGAGCCCGCGCTTGAGGCCGAGGCCGGGCACGCCGAATGCGCGGTACTGGTAGGTGAAGTGCGCGTCCAGCGTGTTGTAGCCGGATTCGGATACGCCCCATGGCACGTTCTGCTGGTGGCCGTATTCGATCTGTCGCGCCACCGCGGCACGGCAGGTTTGATCGAGCAAGGTGCCTTCGTAGCTGGGCATCACCAGGTTGGGCATCAGGTATTCGAACATCGAGCCGGTCCACGACAGCAGCACCGGCTCGCCGCCGACGGTGGTGAGCAAACGGCCGAGCGCGAACCAGTTGTCCTGCGGCAGCTGGCCCTGGGCGATCGCCACGAAGCTGGCCAGCCGCGCTTCGGATGCCAGCAGGTCGTAGTAGCCGGCATCCAGCCGGCGCTGGTCGACGTTGTAGCCGATCGCCAGCAGGTCGCGCGCGTAGTCGTACAGAAAGCGGTAATCCATCAGCGCCAGCTCGCCGGCCAGATGGGCGAGCTGCTCGATCAGCGCGATGCGCTCGTCGGCATGCGCGCGGACGATTTCGGCGGAGTCGGCCGGCCAGCACAACGGCTCGATTCGCGCCAGTTGGCGCAGGCTGGGGATCGCCTTGAAGCCGACCTCGTCGTCGTCGGGCGGATCGAGCAGGAAGCGCGCGGCTTCCTCATCCAGTTCGACCGACTGGGCCAGCAAGGCATCGAGCCAGAACTCGGCGTCACTGCCGCTCTCAAGCGGCAGTGACGCTTGCAGCGCCTCGACCAGCCGGCGCTGCCGCTGCAGCACGATGGCGGCGGCACTGGCGCTGGCCGGCGGCGTGTCCAGCGCATCCTGCAAATGCTGCTGCATGGTGTCCAGCGCTTCGGGACTGCCGCTGCCCAGCGCGTCGTGCAGCAATTGCAGCGTATCGAGCAGGCCTTGCAGCACGCAGGGACGAAACACCGGCGCGTCGATCAATTCGAGCAGGCCAGGGCGCAGGGTCAGCAGATGGCCGGCCAGGTTGCCGCTGTCCACCGCCGAGATGTACAGCGGCGCCAGCGGTTGCAGGCTCAAGGTGTCGTACCAGTTGTAGAAGTGCCCGCGAAAGCGCGGCAATTGGTGCAAGGTGGCCAGCGTCTCGCGGGTGCGATCGAGCAGGCGACCGGCGCCGACAAAGCCGAAGTCATACGCGGCCAGGTTGGCCAGCAGGGCCAGCCCGATATTCGTCGGCGAGGTGCGGTGGGCAATCACCGGGCCGGGTTGTTCCTGCAGGTTGTCCGGCGGCAGCCAGTGTTCGGCCGGGCCGACATGGGTATCGAAGAAAGCCCAGATCTGTCGCGCCAGCACGCGCAGGAAACGCGTCTGCGCCGCGTTCGGCGTGAACGCATCCGGTTGTCGCGGCTGGCTGACCCACCACGCCAGCAGCGGCGACAGCAGCCACAGCAGCAGCAGCGGCAACGCCAGCAGCCATGCCATGGGCCGTTGCAACAGCAGGACGACGGTCAGCAGCACGGCCAGCGCCGGGCCAGCCCACATCATGCGCCACAATGCGGTGGCCGCATGGCTGCTGTGCCGCTCGACGTCACTGGAGGTTTGCCACTGCAGCAGATGACGGTGGCTGCAGCTGATCCGCCACAACGTGCGCACGATCGCGTCGAGGTGGTAATGCACTTCGTGCGGCAGCCACGCCAGCCCCAGCGCCATTCGCCAGACATGCTGCACGCCGGCACTGAAACCGGCGCGTACGTGCTGGTCGAACTGCACGTCGCGCGGCTTCTGCACGAACTCCAGCAACGCCGACAGCAACGGTGGCACCAGCACCATCGACAGCACCGCCAGCGTCCACGACAGCATCGGCGAGATCAGCAACCAGCCCACCAGCAGCAGCACCAGCAACGAGGCCGGCACCAGGCTGCGGCGCAGGTTGTCGAGGATCTTCCAGCGCGACAACGCGGTCAGCGCATTGCGCTGCCAGCCATCGTGCGCGGTGGGTGCCCACGGCAGCAGCCATGGCAGCAGTTGCCAGTCGCCACGAATCCAGCGATGCCGCCGCTTCACATCCGAGTTGTAGCGGGCCGGGTAGGTTTCGAACAGTTGCACGTCGCTGAGCAGGCCGGCGCGTGCATGGCAGCCCTCCACCAGGTCATGGCTGAGGATGCGGTTTTCCGGAAAGCGGCCATCGAGCGTGCGCTCGAACGCGTCGATCGCGTAGATGCCCTTGCCGATGAACGAGCCCTCGTGGAACACATCCTGGTAGACATCCGACACCGCCCGCGTATAGGGATCGATACCGGCATCGCTGCCGTACAGCTGCGCGTAACGCGAACGCGCCGTGCTCGGCAGGCTGATGCCCACGCGCGGCTGCAGGATCGCGTAGCCACTGACCACCCGCCGCCGCTCGGGGTCGTACACCGCGCGGTTGAGCGGGTGGTCGATGCTGCCGATGAAGGCCTGTGCGGCATCACGCGGCAGTTCGGTGTCGGTATCCAGGGTGATCACGTACTGCACCGGCCCCAGCGTGGCGACATCGCCGACGATCAACATGAAGCGGTCGTGCGCATTGCCGCGCAGCAGCGCGTTCAGGTCGGCCAGCTTGCCACGCTTGCGTTCGTGACCCATCCAGCATTGTTCGGTGTCATTCCAGCGGCGCGGCCGGTGGAACAGGAAGAAGCGGTCACTGCTGCCGTCGGGGTAACGCTCGTTGAGCGCCTCGATGCGCCGTTGCGCCAGCCGCAACAAGGCGTCATCACCAGGCAGGCTCTGCTGCTCGGCATCGCAGAAATCGGTGAGCAAGGCGAAGTGGAGGTGCTCGCTGCGATTGCCGAGAAAGCGCACCTCCAGCGCTTCGACCAGTTCCTCCACGTCGCGTGTGCTGGCGATCAGGCTGGGGATGGCCACCATCGTGCGGGCGCTGGGCGGGATGCCGTCGGCATAGTCCATCCGCGGCAGCAATTGCGGCGAAATCGCCAGCGTGGCCATCCAGTTGAGCAGGCTCGAACCCAGCTGGCTGGCCAGGATCAGCGCGGGAATCGTCAGCGCCACCAGGGCCAGGGTGGGCAGGTGGTCGGCGGCAGCAGCCATGATCAGCGGTTCGGTGAAGGCCAGCGTGAGCACGATCAGCAAGCCCAGGTAGCTCAAGACCGGGGCGCGATCGAAGGCGCGCCGCAGGCGTTCGCCGGGTTTCGCGCGGATGCCCAGCTTGTGTTCCAGCGCGGGTTGCCCCTTGTCGATCAGGTAGTAGCCGACGTGCTGCGCCAGCGTCGCGGTCGCTGGCGCCGGCGCGCGTGCGGCTTCCTGGCACAGCGCCACGGTGGCGGCAGCCACGTGTATTTCATCGAGGCGATGCTGACGCGCCAGCGCTTCCACCACGTGGCGGTAGCGGTCGCGGGTGGTGAAATCCATGCCGGCATAGACGCCAGCCGGGTCGGTGCGCAGGTGCTGTTCGACCAGGCTGGCGTGCTCGACGAAATCGCGCCAGTCGATCGCCGACAATGCGCGCAGGCTGCCGATGCTGTTGCTGACGCTGACCTGGGCGGTCGCCTGCTGTTGTGCCTCGAGCTGGACCAGGTGCTCGATGCTCTGGCCGGTCTCGGACAGCCGTTGTTCGATCCAGCTCAGCGGCAGCGCCAGCGCCGGGCTGTGGCCCTGCAGCCGGCGTGCCATCTCGGCCACGAACGGGCCGTTCATCGGCGGGTCGGAGCGTGCCATGTCGGCCACCACCAGCACCACCGAGTTCGGCTCGCGTTCGGCCATGGCGGTCATGCTGTCGGCCCAGCGCACCGCCTTGCGGCGATGGCGCCAGTCGGCCATCACGCGTGCCGCCACCCGACGCAGGTTTTCGATCAGCGCCAGCCGCAACATGATCGGCACCGCCCACAACTCACCCAGTTTCAGCGGCGCCACTTCCTGGTAGGCATGGATGAAGCGGTGCAGGCTGTCGATATCGACCCGGCCGTCGCCATGGGCGATGATTTCCAGCGCGATGTCGTAGACCCGCGGCAGCCCGGCCGAGGGGCCGTTGGCCAGCCGCGGCAGCGCGCGGCTGTAGCCTTTGGGCAGATGCCGTCGGGCGATCCGGATCTGCTCTTCGATCAGATAGAAGTTGTCCAGCAACCACTCGCCGGCAGGACTGATCCGGCGTTTGCGCCGGGTCGCCCGGGTCAGCTGGTCGCAGACGTGAGTGACCACGGCCTCGTTGTCGTCCAGTCGCGCCAGCAGCAGGTCGGCGCGCGAGCGCTCGCGCAGCCGGTGCTGGGCGGCCAGTACCCGGCCGTGCTGCTCCATCTGTTCGGCACTGAACAGTTCCGCGCGCAGTGCCGGTTCCTGCTCGGGCCGTGTTCGCGCGGCCGCGCGACGGCGATGATATGCCTGCATGCGCCGCCATTTGAGCTGGTCGAGGAGATGGCCGATGTTCAATGCGCTTCCTTGGGGTCCGGTGCTGCGGTCGAAGCGGCCCGGCCAGCCGGCCCGCGACCCGCGATCGCGTTCACGCTACCCGTCTGCATGTGAAGATGGCGCACGCTACGATGCGTGCCTGACCTGTCCGAAGGAGTGCCGACGTGACCTTGCTGATTCGCCCCGCCAACCTGTCCGACCTGCCCGACCTGGCGGCATGGAATGCCGCGATGGCATGGGAGACCGAGCACAAGCGGCTGGACCCGGCGACGCTCGAGCGCGGCATCGCCGGCGTATTCGAGCAGCCGCGGCGCGGCTTCTACCTCATCGCCGAACGCGATGGCGAGGCGCTGGGCGGCTTGCTGGTCACGTATGAGTGGAGCGACTGGCGTTGCGGCGACTTCTGGTGGATCCAGAGCGTGTACGTGATTTCCAGCGCCCGTCGCAGCGGCGTCTTCCGCGCCCTGTATGCCGCGGTCGAACAGCGTGCGGCCGCGGCTGGTGCAGTGGGCCTGCGGCTGTATGTCGAAACCGAAAACCAGCGCGCCCAAGGCACCTACGAGGGCCTGGGCATGCAGCGCTGCGCGTACTGGATGTACGAGGCGCCACTTTCGCGCTGACTTGTTGGAGCGGCTTCAGCCGCGACGCTTTTGGGGGGGGCACGGGAAGAGCATCGCGACTGAAGTCGCTCCTACAGGGACGGGGGCCGTTCTCTCGCGTTTGATTGTTGGAGCGGCTTCAGCCGCGACGCTCTTGGTCGGGCGTGGATGTGCGTCGCGACGGCAATCGCTCCAATGATGGCGCCGGTGGCTCAGCCCGCTTCGACCAGCAGCTTTTCGAATTCGCTGGCCGGCATCGGCATGCCGAGCAGGAAGCCCTGCAGCTGGGTGCAGCCCGTTTCGCGCAGGAATTCGCGCTGCTCGGGTGTCTCGACTCCTTCGGCGATCACCACCTTGCCGAGGCTGCGCGCCATCGCGATGATCGCGCGGGTGATCGTGGCGGTGTCGCGATCCTGCGGCAGGTCGCGCACGAACACGCGGTCGATCTTCAGCGCGTCGATCGGGAAGTGTTTCAGGTAGGACAGGCTGCAATAGCCGGTGCCGAAGTCGTCCAGCGACAGGCGTACGCCGCGCTGCCTGATCCGTTTCAGCAGGCGGGTGGTGGAGTCGCCGCCGGACATCACCATGCGTTCGGTCAACTCCAGTTCGAGCAGGTCGGAATCCAGTCCGCACTGTTCCAGCACCTCGTCCAGCCAATGGTAGAAATCGGCGTGCTGGAACTGCAGTGGCGAGACGTTTACCGACACCGGAATGACGTGGCCGAGCCGCTTCCAGGCCTGCGCCTGCATGCTGGCCTGGCGCAACACCCAGGCCCCGATCGGCAGGATCAGGCCACTGTCCTCGGCGACCGGGATGAATTGATCCGGCTTGTACAACTGCTCACCCTTGACGTACCAGCGCAGCAGTGCCTCGGCGCCGACGATGCAGCCCGTCTGTGCGTCGAACTTGGGCTGGTAATGCAGGCTCAGTTGATGCAGCGGGAGTGCCTTGCGCAAGGCACTCTCGATACTTCGTCGAGCGCGTGCGCGTTGATCCATCGAGGCGGTGAAGAAGCGATAGCCATGCATGCCCTGGGCGCGTATTGCCACCAGCGCGGTTTCCGCGTGTTGCAGCAGGAGTTCCGGATCGACCGTGTCGTCCGGGTAGATGCTGATGCCGATGCCCATGTGCAGGTTGAGTTCGGGCAGGCCGTCGACGCGGGTCTGTTCGCCCAGGTTGATCAGGGTCTGGCCCAGGCTGGCGGCTTCGCCGACGCTCTCCATGTGCGGCAGCACCACCACGAACTCGTCGCCGCCGTGCCGGCTGAGCAGCGCTTCGGCAGGCAGGGCGCATTGCAGCTGGGTGACGAACGCGCGCAGCACGCGATCGCCGGCGCCATGGCCGTGCTGTTCGTTGACCTGCTTGAAGTTGGCGATGTCGATATAGAGCAGCGCGGCACGTTGCTGGCGCCGGTTGGCGATCGCCAGGGCCTGGCTGATGTGGCTGTGCAGCTGGCTGCGGTTCGGCAACCCGGTCAGCGTATCGTGCTGGGTCAGGTGGATCATCTTCAACGCCAGCGAACGGGTTTCGCTGACGTCATGGAATACCAGCACGCCGCCGATCACGTTGCCGGCATGGTCGTGGATGGGTGCCGAGGAATCCTCCACCGGGGTGTCGAAACCGTGCCGGTGGCGCAGCAGGGTCTTGCCGACCAGGTCGACGATGTTGTTGCTGTCGATCGCGGCGCGCAGCGGGTTGGCCACGGGCTGCCCGCCGTTGGCGTCGAACAGCTGGAACACTTCCTCGACCGGGTGCCCTTGCGCCTCGGCGCTGCTCCAGCCGGTCATCGCTTCGGCGATCGGATTGAGCGAGGTGATCCGAAGTTGCGGGTCGGTGGTGATCACCGCGTCGCCGATCGAGCGCAAGGTGACTTCGGCCAGCTCGCGCTCGCGGTGCAAGGCGTCCTCGAACGCTTTGCGCTGGGTGATGTCCTGTGCCTGCGACACGAAATACAGCGGCGCGCCATTTTCGTCGCGAACCAGCGACACGCTGAGCAGGATGTGCACGATGCGACCGCTTTTGTGGAAGTTGCGTTTCTCCAGCTGGTAGTTCTCGCGCTGGCCGGCCAGCAGCTGGGTCAGCAGATCCATGTCCGCCGCCATGTCGTCCGGATGGGTGACTTCGGCAATGCCCAGCGTCAGCAACTCGTCTTCGTCATAGCCGAGCATCTTGCATACCGCTGCGTTCACGCGCAGGAATCGACCATCCGGGCTGGTCAGCGCCATGCCGATGGCGGCATGCTGGAAGGCGCTGAAGAAGCGCCGCTCGCTTTCGTGCAACTGCAGTTCCAGTGTTCGTCGCTCGGTGATGTCGACCATCGCGGTGAATACGCCGCAGACGCGTCCGGCGCTATCGAAATCAGGTTGAAAGTTGCCGCGCGCATAGCGGCGCTGCTCGCCGCTGTAAAGCTCGCCCTCGTAGCTGGCGACCTCGCCGGCGTAAGCGCGTTCGAGTGCTGCCTGTGCGCGTTGGTAATTTTCTTCGCCGGCCACATCGATCAGATGCTTGCCGATCATCCATTGCGGGTCGAGACCGAGCCAGCCGCGGTGGGTTTCGTTGACATAGCAGAAACGCTGCTGCAGATCGAGATAAGTGAGCAACGCCGGTGCGCCGTGCAGCAATCTGGCTGGCCAGTCCGGCGAGTCGGACAGTGTCGGCAATTCCTCGGCAGGCTGTTGCGGCCGCATGGCTTTTCCGTCAGTTGGAGCGCGCCCCCGTTCAGCGCCCTGCCATCATGCGCCGAGTATTCGCCGCGACACAACTGCAGCCGCTTCAGTGCAACGTGGCCGCGGGCGCGGCCAGTGCGCCGTCTTGGTCCAGCACGATGCGGCCCAATGCATGCAACTCGCCGGGAATGCCGTGACCATCGGCCAGGCGGGAAAGCAACGGGCCCAGCGCCTGCGGTTGCAGCGGATAGCCGTGGGCCAGTACCCGGGGCCGGCCGTTCGAATCCCGCTGTGCCAGCGTGATCGCGACGACACCGAGACCGGCCGCTTCATGCGCGAACAGCAACGGCGGATCGAGTGCGGCATCCGCTGCCGCCACGGTTTCCAGCAGGTAGCCGGCCACGGCTTCGACCGGGTTCGATCCGCCGGCCTGCAGTTGCAAGGGCAGCTGGTGGGCATCGAGCAGGGCGGCGTACTGGCGCAATTCGAACACGATGCCGGCAAAGCCGTGCGCGCGTTCGGCCGGATCGCCTTGCTGCTGCGCCGCCAGCCATCGGGCCGGCGACTGCGCCAGCACCGCGCCGTTTGCATAGTGCAAGCGCAGACCACGCGCGCTCATCACCGATTCTTCGCGATCCGGGGTCAGCAAGGCCGCTTCCAGCAGCGCCCATAACGGCGCCAGGTTGACGTGCTCGTATTGCACGCAGGTCAGTGCCAGCAAATCGTTGCGGCTGAGGTAACGCACATGCTCGAGCCGGATGCCGAGCGTGCGCATCAGCCAGTCGGCCGTCAGCGTGCCGGCTTCGCCGCGTCCCACCAGCTGAATTTCCAGTTGCTCGGAGAGCTCGTCGGCCAGTGCCGGCGGCGCCAGCAGGCTCATCGGCAGCAACCGCATCGGGCCTTCCGCAAACACGCTCGACGGCTCCAGCGGCTGCGCCGGCATGTGCCCGTCGTGGCTGCCGAACGCCACCACGTTCTCCACGCGGCTGCGCGGCACGCGTCGGGCCAGCTCGTCCAGCGTGGCCCATACCGGGAAGCCCGGGCGCAGCAATTCGACCTGGTCGAACAGGGCACCGGCCAGCGCCAGCCGGGCGGCATCGACCTGCGGCACCAGCGCGTGCAGGTCGGTGGCGACCAACGCGGCCAGTTCGGCGGCTTCGTCGCGGGCAAGCGTCAGTCGCGCCGGTGGCTCGCCGGCGACCGGTTCAAGCGCCAGCACGACGGGCAGGGCGAGCAACGTTTGCGCTTCCACGGGATCAGAACCCACACATTCCAGAGAATCGGAATTCTATCATTCAGCGTTTTGGGCTTTCGCCGCGCGGCATGGCGGGTTAGCCTTGAAGCAATTGAAGTGATGGACTGTTCCGGGCATGGAAAACACGCACAGGCGCGTCGGCATCATCGGCGGCGTACGCATTCCGTTCTGCCGCAACAACACGGCCTACGCCGATGTCGGCAACTTCGGCATGTCGGTGAAGGTGCTGGGTGCGCTGGTGGAGCGCTTCGGCCTGCACGGGCTGGAGCTGGGTGAAGTGGCGTTCGGTGCGGTGATCAAGCATGCGTCGGACTGGAACCTGGCGCGCGAGGCCCTGCTCAGCTCCGGGCTGGCGCCGACCACGCCCGGCATCACCACGGCGCGTGCCTGCGGCACCTCGCTGGACAACGCCATCATCATCGCCAACAAGATTGCCGCCGGGCAGATCGACGCGGGCATTGCCGGCGGTTCGGACACCACCTCGGACGTGCCGATCGTCTACGGCACCCGCCTGCGCAAGCGCCTGCTGGCGATGAACCGTGCCAGGACGCCGCTGGACAAGCTGCGCGTCGCGTTGCGCGGTTTCTCGTTCAAGGAACTGAAACCCTCGTTCCCCGGCGTGGCCGAACCACGTACCGGCAAGTCGATGGGCGACCATTGTGAGCAGATGGCGCGAGAGTGGCATGTCAGCCGCGAGGCGCAGGATCAGCTCGCACTGGACAGCCACCACAAGCTGGCCGCCGCGTACGATCAGGGTTTCTTCGATGACTTGCTGATACCGTTCCGCGGCCTCAAGCGTGACGGTTTCCTGCGCCCTGACAGCAGCATGGAAAAGCTCGCCACGCTGAAACCGGCCTTCGACAAGCGCTCCGGCCACGGCACCCTGACCGCCGGCAACTCCACCGGCTTGTCTGACGGCGCTGCCGCCGTGTTGCTGGGCACCGATGCATGGGCCGCACAGCGCGGGCTGAAGGTGCAGGCCTACCTGCGCGACGCCGAAGTCGCCGCGGTGGATTTCGTGCACGGCGAAGGCCTGCTGATGGCGCCGACCGTGGCGGTGCCGCGGATGCTGGCGCGCAACGGCCTGACCTTGCAGGATTTCGACTATTACGAAATCCACGAGGCGTTCGCTGCGCAAGTGTTGTGCACCTTGCGTGCATGGGAGTCGGCCGACTATTGCAAGAACCGGCTGGGGCTGGACGCACCGCTGGGCGCCATCGATCCGGCCAGGCTCAACGTGCACGGCTCCAGCCTCGCCGTCGGTCATCCGTTCGCCGCCACCGGCGCACGCATCCTCGCCACGCTGGCGAAGATGCTGGAACAGAAGGGCTCCGGCCGCGGCCTGGTCTCGATCTGCACCGCCGGCGGCATGGGCGTCACCGCGATCCTGGAACGGCCGTGAACGGCCACGCCGCATGTTGCGCCTGCGCACCAGCAGCAGCCTGAGCCTGCTGGCACTGGTGGTCGGTATCGTCGGCACCGGTTGGCTCAGTGGCATGACCGGCGATCGGCAGGCGCCGGCGGCTGTCGCCAGCGTCATTCATCGTCCCATGCCGATGCGCGCCAACGAGCGGCCGTGGCGTTGGCACGGTCCGGTCAGCGTGGTGCAGTCGCATCGCGTGGCCACGCCGCAGGCCTCGGTTCCGCCGGCCGCCGCGATCACGCCATTGCGGCCGCTGGCAACGCCTGACGACTCCACGCAATCATGGAGCAGCCTGCGCGGTCATCTGGACGGCCGGGTGTTGATGCATGTCGATACCGATGCCCGCGGCGACGTGCGCACGGCGCGCGTGCTCGAATCCAGCGGCGACCCGGTGCTCGACCAGCATGCCTTGCGCAGCGTTCGACGCTGGCGCTTCGCGGTGCCGGCGGATCAACCGCAAGGGGTGCGTGGCGAGCTGTCGATGCGCTTCACCTCGCGCGACCGGAGTCTTGCACGCCTGCCCTGATTGCCGCTTCCGTTCAGGGCGTCGCCTGCACTTCGAACGCGCTGGCGCGAAACCGGGTCAGCAGGGTTTCCATGTGTCGTTCCACCGCCTGGAACTCGGGTTCCGCGTTGATCGCGGCATAGTCGCGCGCGCGCACTTCGCGCGACGGGTAGTCGCATTCCCAGATCACGTCGGCAAGCCCGCTGTGCTTGCCGACGCGTCGCAGCACGCGACCGCGCGGGTAGCCGAGTCGGGCGCGTACGTCGCTGGCATGCAGGCGCCAGCGGTAGACTTCGTCGGCCTTGCCGGGTTTGGCGTAATAGAAGTTCATCGCGATCAGGGTGGTGGGCTGCCTGTCCACTGCCCGCGTCGCGGCATGGGCTGCGCCCGCCGCGACCGGCATCACCAGCATGAGGCCTGCCGCCGTCACGAATCCGCGCAGCCACCCGGCGATGTTGTGGGGAGTTCTCATGTCAGCCTCCGGCAAGTTTCTGGTCGCGTCGCAGCGACATCAACACTCAGTGATCCAGTGGATGACTGATCCGGCGCTCGGTGGCTTCGTCCGGCCGTGCCACCAGCGCACCGGTGCGCATCAGGCTGACCGTGTAGTGACCATCGTCGACCAGTGGCAGAAACGCGCCACTGCCGTAGACGGTATCCACTTCGGGCAGGTATTGCGGATAGCGTCGATGCAGATCGAGCAGGTCGAACGAACCGGCCTCGCCGAAGCTGATCACGCTGCGTGGCGCGCTGACTTCCTGCGCGGCATCGTCGTAGCGACCGGATAGCCGATCCAGCCGGTACAACGGCGGCACGCCGGCCAGCAAGGCCGGCAGCTTCCACTTCAGCACCACCGCTTCGATCCGCCAGTCATCCCCTGCCAGCTGCACCTGGCGGGTGTGGCCGTCCGGCCAGGTCAGGGTGAGTGCCCAGCGTTGTGGCGACAGGATGCGTGCGTCGATGTCGACCACCGGCGCTTCTTCACCGAGCAGGCGATAGCCACGCAACGCGTAGCCGGTACCGGCCAGCAACACGGTCAAGGCAAGGAACACCAGGCACAGCAGCGCTCGCCAGGCGGCGGCAAGCCGTCGCCGCTGTTGCAGGTGGCCGCGCAATTTCACCAGCTGCACCAGGGTGACCAGCAACAGGATCGCCGCCAGGATCAGCAGCACCGTCATCGGCATGCGCAGCAGCGAGCTCCACTCCATCAAGATGATTCCATCGGCGGGTTCCTCGTGACTGGATTGCTGAATCTCGCGGCCATCATAACGGCCAATCAAAGTCCGGCAGGCTGCTGGTTATACTGCGGCCACGATCAAGGAAACCTGAGCATGCGCCGATTCCTGCTGTTGCTGCCGTTCTGCCTCGTTGCCGCCGCGCTTGCCGGCTGTGGCAACAAGGGCCCGCTGGTGTTGCCGCCGCCTCGGCCGGCACCCGCTGTCACCGCACCGGTTCCGGCCACGCCGGCACCTGCCGGCAGCAGCGCGATGCCAGCCAGCCATCAGCCCTGAGCATGTCGCTGCGTTTTTCCAAGATGCACGGCATCGGCAACGACTTCGTGGTGCTGGATTGCCGCGCCGAGCCGTTTGCACTGGATGACGGGCAGATCCGGGCGCTGGGCGACCGCCACACCGGAGTGGGTTTCGACCAGTTGCTCAGCGTGGAACCGGCGCGCGACCCGAGCTGTGCGTTCTATTACGGCATCTGGAACACCGACGGTTCACGCTCAGGCCAATGTGGCAACGGCGTGCGCTGTGTCGCAGCGTGGCTGCATCGGGCCGGTGCGTTGGCCGCCGGCGCGCAGGTGCGCATCGAGAGCCCGTCCGGCCCGGTGAGCGTACGACTGCTCGATGCACAGACCGTGGCCGTGGATATGGGCGAGCCGGCATTCGAGCCGGCGCGGGTGCCGTTCCAGGCGCAAGCCGCCGCCATCGCCTGTCCGCTTGCCGTGGGCGACGACATGCTGATGATCGGTGCGGTGTCGATGGGCAACCCGCATGCGGTGCTGCGGGTGGAGGACTTGGCCGAGCCGGCGCTGGAGCGGCTCGGTCCGCTGCTTACCGCGCATCCACGATTCCCGGAACAGTGCAACGCCGGCTTCGTGCAACTGCTCGACCGCGCGCACCTGCGCCTGCGCGTGCACGAGCGTGGCGCCGGCTGGACCCGCGCCTGCGGTACCGGCGCCTGCGCCGCGATGGCGGTGCTGCACCAGCGCGGCGAGGTGGACGATGACGTCGCCGTCGCCCTGCCTGGCGGCACGCTGCAGATCCACTGGCGCGGACCGGGCCACAGGCTGTGCATGGCCGGCCCGGCGGCGTTCGCGTTCGAGGGCGAATGGCCGCTTGCCGACGGCTCGACCGCACGCAACGGTTGAAGCGCGAACGCGTCCATCGCACACTGCGGAAGTAAGGCGTGTCTCCCGTCACGTCCGGCAATGGTTTGAAGGATTACCGCGCATGACTGCAACTCTGCTCGACGATGCCACCCAGGCACGAGTGGTCGCTGCCTACTTGAAGAGCCACCCCGGATTTCTCAGCGAATACCCCGAACTGGCCGCCAAGCTGGTGATGCCGCCGCGAGAACAGGGCGGCGCAGTGTCGTCGCTGGCGGTCTATCAGCTGCAGAGCCTGCGCGACAAGAATGCCGAGCTGGAACGGCGGCTGGGCGAATTGATCGAGATTGCGGCCGAGAACGAGCGCCTGATGGAACGCGTACACGGTCTTACCGTGGCGCTGTTGCGGGCGAATACGGTCGAGGTGACCGTGCGCACCGTGATTGCCCGGCTCAGTGCGGACTTTCACACCGAACAGATGCGCCTGCTGCTGTTCGGCAAGGAGCCGCAATTGCCGCGTGCCGACTGGCTGCAGCAGGTTCCCGCCGGTGCCGAGGCGTTGCCGGAGTTTGCCGAATTCCTGCACAAGGGCGAGCCGACCTCGGGCCGACTGTCGGCCGACAAGCTCACGCGCCTGTTCGGCGATGCTGCTGGACAGATCCATTCGGTCGCCATGATGAAGCTGGGTGACTCCGGCATCCTGGCGATCGGCAGCGCCGACCCGGACCGCTTCCAGCCCGGCATGGGCACGCTGTTCCTGCGCATGATCTCGGCCACCATCACCGCCGCGCTGGCGCGTGCCCGGGATGTCTCCTGAGCACGCCATGACGCCGGAAAGCCAGGTCGACGGCTGGCTCGCCCGGCTTGCTGCCGAACGACATGCTTCCCCGCACACGGTCGCTGCCTACCGCCGCGACCTGGCCAAGCTGCTGCGCTTCATGCAGGCGCAGCAGCTGAGCTCGTTCGACGCGCTGGACGTCCACCGGATGCGTGGTTTCATCGCTGCCGAACATCGTGCCGGACTGGCGCCCAAGAGCCTGCAGCGCCTGCTCTCGTCCTGTCGCAGCCTGTTTCGTCAACTTCAACGCGAAGGCTTGCTCGACGGCGATCCGATGCTCGGCGTGCGCGGCCCGAAGGTGCGCCGCAAACTGCCGCAGGTGCTGGATGTCGACGAGGCCACGGCGCTGGTGGAGACCGACAGCGGTGGCAAACTGGCGTTGCGTGACCGCGCAATGCTGGAGTTGTTCTATTCCAGCGGCCTGCGCCTGTCCGAGCTGGTCAACCTGCGCTGGCTCGACCTCGACCTGGATGGCGGCGAGGTGCGCGTGCTCGGCAAGGGCAGCAAGACCCGGGTGGTGCCGGTCGGGCGACATGCGATTGCCGCGCTGCGTGCGCTTGGCGCGGCCCACGGCATGGCAGCGGAAAGACCGGTCTTTCCCGGCCGTGGTGGCGCGTCGATCAGCCCGCGGGCGATCCAGTTGCGCATGAACAAGCTGGCCTTGCAGCAGGGCATCCCCAGGCACATCCACCCGCATCTGCTCAGGCATACCTTTGCCAGCCACATGCTGGAGTCTTCCGGTGACCTGCGTGCGGTGCAGGAGCTGCTCGGCCACGCCGACATCGCCACCACCCAGATCTATACCCATCTGGATTTCCAGCACCTAGCCAAGGTATATGACGCGGCGCATCCACGGGCCAGGCGCAAGTCGTGACGCGCTGATTGCCGCGGCGATGTTGAAGCCACGCGCCGGCGGCCCCATCTCCTTCGCTCAAGCACAATTTGCGGAGCTTCCATGGAATCGTTTCACGCCACCACCATCGTCTGTGTGCGCCGCGAAGGCCGCGTGGTGATCGGCAGCGATGGTCAGGTCACCCTTGGCAATACGGTGATGAAGGGCAACGCGCGCAAGGTGCGCCGGCTGGGCAAGGCCGGCGAGGTGGTGGCCGGCTTCGCCGGGGCCACCGCCGATGCCTTCACCTTGTTCGAACTGTTCGAACAGAAGCTGGAGAAGCACAACAACAACCTCACCCGTGCCGCGGTGGAGATGGCCAAGGAATGGCGTACCGATCGCCGCTTCGGCAAGCTCGAGGCGATGCTGGCGGTGGCCGACAAGGAGGTCTCGCTGCTGATCTCCGGCAATGGCGATGTGGTCGAGCCTGAGCATGGCCTGATCGCGATCGGTTCCGGCGGCCCGTTCGCGCAGTCGGCGGCGATGGCGCTGCTGGAAAACACCGAACTGGATGCGCGCACCATCGTCGAGAAGGCGCTGAAGATCGCCGGCGACATCTGCATTTACACCAATCACAACGTGTCGATCGAAGAGCTCTAGCGACGAGGGGCGAACCGTGAGGGCGCATCCCGCCCTGTCTCGCCCCTTGCTCCCTGTGCTGCCCGCCTCTCTTCCCTCATGCCTGGCTGTGGAACCATGTCCGAACTCACCCCCCGCGAAATCGTCAACGAACTCGACCGCTACATCATCGGCCAGAACGACGCCAAGCGCGCCGTGGCCGTGGCGTTGCGCAGCCGCTGGCGGCGGATGCAGCTCGCGCCGGAGATGCGCAACGAGATCACGCCGAAGAACATCCTGATGATCGGGCCCACCGGCGTCGGCAAGACCGAGATCGCGCGCCGCCTGGCCAGCCTCGCCAACGCACCGTTCGTGAAGGTGGAGGCGACCAAGTTCACCGAGGTCGGCTATGTCGGCAAGGACGTGGAATCGATCATTCGCGATCTGGCCGATGGTGCCTACAAGCTGACCCGCGAGCAGGCGGTCAAGCGCGTGCGCAGCCAGGCCGAAGACCGCGCCGAGGATCGCATCCTCGATGCGCTGCTGCCACGTCGCCAGACCGAACCGACCGACTGGAGCCACGATGCGGCAGCCACTCCGGCGATCGACAGCGATACCCGCCAGAAGCTGCGCAAGCAGCTGCGCGAAGGCAAGCTGGACGAGCGCGAGATCGAGCTGGATTTCGCCATGAACGTGGGCGTGGAGATCATGTCGCCGCCGGGCATGGAGGAAATGGGCGCGCAGTTGCGCCAGATGTTCCAGAACATCGGCGGCGCCAAGACGCAGCAGCGCAAGCTGGCGATCAAGCTGGCACGACCGCTGCTGATCGACGAAGAGGCCGGCAAGCTGCTCAACGACGAGGAGATCCGCGCCCAGGCCATGGAGAACGCCGAGCAGAACGGCATCGTCTTCATCGACGAGATCGACAAGGTCGCCCAGCGCAGCGACCACGGCCATTCCGGGGTCAGCCGCGAGGGGGTGCAGCGCGACCTGTTGCCATTGGTCGAAGGCTCCACCGTGTCGACCAAGTACGGCCCGATCAAGACCGACCACATGTTGTTCATCGCCTCCGGTGCGTTCTCGCTGGCCAAGCCATCGGACCTGATTCCCGAGCTGCAAGGCCGCCTGCCGATCCGGGTTGAACTGTCGGCCTTGAGCGTGGACGACTTCAAGCGGATCCTGCGCGAGCCGCACAATGCGTTGACCAAGCAATACGTCGCCCTGCTGAGCACCGAAGGGGTCGGGCTGGAGTTCACCGATTCGGGCATCGACCGGCTGGCTGAAGTCGCGTTCCAGGTGAACGAGCGCACCGAGAACATCGGCGCGCGCCGGCTGCATACCGTAATGGAGCGTTTGCTCGAAAAAATCTCCTACGAAGCTGCAGACAAGTCCGGCGAAAACTTCACCATCGACGCCCGGCAGGTAGACGACTCGCTGAGCAGCCTGGTGCAGAATGAAGACCTCAGCCGGTACATCCTGTAACGCCGGAATCCGGGCTGCCGGGGACACGCGTCGTTCGCGATTGCCACGGTGATCGAAAGCGTCACCGGCGCCGGATCAGTCCGTGCGAGCCTCGTGGTTCAACGTCGAACGTCGAACGCGCCCGCTTCCATCACCGCGGTGACATCCGCCACCTGGACGGGGCCGAAATCGCCCGGGATGAAATGCTTCAGGCAGCCGGCGGCCAAGCCAAAGCGGATCGCGGCATCGCTGTCGAATCCTTCCATCAGCCCATGAAGCACGCCGGCAGCAAAGGCATCGCCGGCCCCGATGCGGTCGACGATGCCAGCCACTTCCCGGGCAGGTGCCAATGCCCGGGTGCCGTCACGACCGAGCAGCATCGCACTCAGCGAATGGTGGCTTGCGCTGTGTGTCGTGCGCTGGGTGCAGGCCATGTACTGGAGGCGCGGAAAGGCCGTGAACGCCACGGCTGCCGCCGCGTCAACACGCGCCTGTGCGTCGACTTGGCTGAACTCGCCCCCCAGGACCACGCCGATGTCGCGATGATCGGCAAACACGATATGGGCGCAGTCGAACAATTCGCGCAGGATCGCCTGTGCATCGCCGCCCCAGCGCTCCCACAATCGAGGTCTGAAATTGCCGTCGAACGACACCTTGATGCCCATGTTGCAGGCCGCCCGCGCCGCCGCCAGGGTGGCTTGTGCTGCCTGCGGGCCAAGTGCCGGACTGACTCCGGACAGGTGCAGCCACTGCGCGCCCTGCAACAATGTCGACCAGTCGTAGCTATCGGCCGGTGTGGTGGCAAAGGCCGATTCCGCGCGGTCATATACCACTTCGCCGGCACGCAGACCGGCGCCGGCGGTCATGAAATAAAGCCCCATGCGACCCGCACCGCGCCGCACCAGGCGGGTGTCGACGCCATGTCGGCGCAACTCGCCAGACGCGGCGGTGCCCAACGCGTTGTCCGCCACCACGCTGATCATCGCCACGTCATGGCCGAGACCCGTCAGCGCCACGCCGACATTGGCTTCCGCCCCTCCGACATGTACCTCGAGCGAAGGGGTCTGCAGCAGCATCTGGTTGCCGGGAGCACCCAGGCGGAGCAGCAGTTCGCCAAAACACAGCACACGAGAACGCATTTGGATTCTCCGTTCGAACGACGATGGAAGAATGGTGGCACAGATTGAAGTTACCGGTGTCATTTTTGCAATTCCGGCATCGGGCCGCTCGCGACGAATGTTCATAAGCATATGTATATAATATAATTATTCTTGAATTCAGCATTCTGCTGCGATGCAAGATGCGATGCTCGCAAGTAACTGTTACGTTTCCGTATGACCAGCGGTGTCATTTGCGGTTCGCTCGGTACGTGACGCACGTTGCGTGACCGGATATCGGCCAAACCTTCGGGAGGGGAACAACATGCAGTTACTCATCAATCACAAAAAGACACCGGTTACCGCGCTTGCGCTGGCGATCGGCCTGGCATTGCAGACGGGTGCGGTGATGGCCCAGGACACCGATGCTCCCAGTCCAGCTGCAACCAGCGTCACGCAAAATGCCGACACGGCAGTCAAGAAAAAGGACGTCACCTCGCTCAAGACCGTGACCGTCACCAGCTACCGCGCCAGCGTCGAGAAAGCGCTGGACGTCAAGCGCGGCGAATTGGGCATGGTCGACGCGATCGTGGCCGAGGACGTCGGCAAGTTCCCGGACATGAACCTGGCCGAGTCGATGCAGCGCATTCCCGGCGTGGTCATTACACGCGACGCGGGTGAGGGTCGTAACATCACCGTGCGCGGCCTGGGCCCGGATTTCACCCGTGTGCGCATCAACGGCATGGAGGCGCTGACCACGGTCGGCAGCAGCGACCAGAGCGGTGGCACCAACCGCAGCCGCGGTTTCGACTTCAACGTGTTCGCCGCCGATCTGTTCTCGAGCATGATCGTGCGCAAGACCGCCTCGGCCGACGTGGAGGAGGGTTCGCTTGGCGCCACGGTGGATCTGAATACCGCCCATCCGTTCGACTATGACGGATTCACGCTGGCGACCAATACCCAGGTCAGCTACGGCAGCATGTCCGACAAGGCCGATCCCCGGGTGTCGGGCCTGATCGCCAACAGCTGGGATGACGGCAAGTTCGGCGCCCTGCTCTCGGTGGCATATTCCGAGAAGCACACACTGGAGGAAGGTACCGGGACCGGGCGCTGGGCCAACGGCCCCAGCAACGGCGGTTTCAACCCCAGTTCCCCGTTTACGGATGCACTGAGCAGTGATGTCTACACCCCGCGCTTCCCGCGCTATACGCAGATGCTGCACGACCAGAAGCGGCTGGGCATCACCGGTTCACTGCAGTGGAAGCCGGACGAGAACACCCTGTTCACCCTCGATACGCTGTATTCCAAGATCGACGCCACGCGCGACGAACATTACATCGAGGCCATTTCGTTCAGTCGCAACGTGACCAAGCTGCCCGATGGCACCTCGTTCGTCGGCAAGCCCGAGACCATCGTCAAGGATGGCTACATCGATCCGTCCACCGGTGCCCTGCTTTACGGCAGCTTTGACAATGTCGATGTGCGCGCGGAAAACCGTCATGACGAATGGTCCACGGTGTTCTCGCAGTTCACCCTGAATGGCGAACACAGCTTCTCCGACGACTTCAAGATCGACGGCAAGATCGGCACCTCGTCGTCCAAACATGACAATCCGATCCAGGCCACGGTCATGATGGACAAACGCGACGTCGACAATTACAGCTACGACTATCGTGGCGACAAATGGGCGCCGGTGATCGATTACGGTATCAACCCGACCGACACGTCAGGTTGGAATCTCTCGACCATCCGCATGCGTCAGGAAGCGGTCAAGAACGACTTCCATACCGGCGAACTCAACTTCAACTGGCGTCTCTCGCCGGGCTTCGTGCTCCGCGGCGGCGTGCTGGCCAAGAATTACGGTTTCGACTCGTCCGAGTCGCGACGCACTGCCAATGAGGCGATCGTTCCCACCTTCACCGACGGCACCACGGTGGTCCCCGCGAACCTGATCGACCAGGTCAGCCTGAAGGGCATCACCGGTTCGCCGGGGAGCTGGGTCGTGCCGGATTTCAACGGCATCGCCAACAACTTCGACATCTTCAGCGGGCAGGGCACCTTCGCGCTGAGCCCCTACGCAGCCAGTGAACGCAGCGTCACTGAAAAGGATCGCGGTGGATGGCTGATGAGCGAGTTCAACTTCGACGTCGGATCGATCCCGATATCGGGCAATCTCGGCGTGCGTTACGTGAAAACCAACCAGGCCTCGCACGGTATTGCCGTTCTAAATGGAGCCAATACCGCCGTGGTGGCCAAGCGCGACTACAGCGACACCCTGCCTTCGCTGAACCTGGTGGCCGAGCTGACACCGGACTTCCTGCTGCGCTTTGGCGCCGCCAAGGTGATGGCCCGTCCGGGCCTGGGCAGCCTTACCCCGGGTGTGACGGTCAGCGTCAGCGGTGGTGCGCGCACCGTCAAGGGCGGCAACCCGAACCTGAACCCGATTCGTGCCAAGACCTACGACTTCGCTGCCGAGTGGTACTTCCAGGAGTCGTCGCTGCTGAGCGTCGGTCTGTTCTACAAGGACATCGACAGTTTCGTGCAGAACACCAACGAGGTACGCCCGTTCAACACCAGCGGCCTGCCTGACAACGTGGCCACCGACCTGGGCGCCAGTCCCACCGACGACTTCTCGTTCCAGGTGCCGATCAACACCCCCGGAGGTCCCCTCAAGGGAGTGGAAGCGAACTATGTCCAGACCTTCACCTTCCTCCCCGGCAAGCTTGCCAATTTAGGCACCCAGCTGAACTACACCTTCGTCGATTCGAAGATCCAGTACATGACCAGCAGCGGTGCCAACTCGTTGAGGACGGACTTGACCGGTCTGTCCCGGCATTCCTGGAGTGCGACCGTATTCTACGAAGGCAAGCACTTCTCCGGTCGCGTTTCGGCCACCAACCGTGATGACTACCTGATCCAGGTGCCGGGTACGGAACAGGGCTTCACCAACGATGTACACGGCCAGAGTGGCAGCACCTACCTGGATGCGTCGATCCGCTACAGGATCAACGACAAGATGGAAGTGAGCCTGGAAGGCAGCAACCTGACCAATGAACCTTCCCAGACCTGGATTGGCGCGAGCTCGCAGTTGCCGCTGGATTACAGCGAAACGGGCCGCGTGTATCTTGTGGGCTTCCGTTACAAACTCTGATGCAGTCCGATGTCCCGGCCTGCCAGGCCGGGACGATTTCCCAAGGAGCGACACCCGTGCCCGTCACCGGTGTCGCTCACTTTTCACCGTGTGCGAGACGGCATTCCGCGCATGTTGCCGGGGATGCATGATGTCACCACGTTGCAATCGCTTGTCGTTCTTCCTTCTTTTGCTGGCTGGCGCCTTTTACGCAGCGCTGCCGGCCGCGGCCCGCGCCACGCCGCCGCACCTGCTGTTTCACGTGTCGGCGGATCACGGCTTTGTCGCCGATCACGCCGAGGGCGATGCGGTACCCAACTTCAAGGACAAGGTCAGCCTGGTGGCCGACGGCGCCATGGGCCAAGCCATCCAGTGGCAGGACAGCGGCGTGCTGTCGTGGAATGCTCCGGGCAACATCCGCGCCGAGCGCGGCACGCTGTCCTTCTTCTGGCGCTCACGCTATCCGGTGGGTGAGGCGCCCTTCGTCATATTCCGCGTCGGCTATGCCGACCACAGCAGCTGGGACATGGTCTGGCTACGCATCGACTGGAACGGCCACGGCTTCGATGCCTTCGTCACCGACGCCAACCTGGCGCGCACCCGTGTCTCGTTCAAGCTCGACAAGAATCCCGACCCGAAACAATGGATGCATCTGGCCTTCGCCTGGGACGAAGACCAGGGCGTGCGCCTGTTTGTCGACGGCAAGGAAGTGGCGCGGGCCAGGACCACCGGCGACTACGACGCGGCGCTGGATCAGCTCGGCCTGGCCGGGCGCGTGCTGGCGCCCTATCAGGTACAGAGTCGCTACAACTTCCTGCGCGGCAGCGACATCGACGATATCCGCGTCTACGACCGCATGCTCGACAGCAACGCTGTCTCCGCGCTGGCGCACCACGGTGAGCCGCAAGGCGCGCCGGCCGCCCGCACGTCGCAGCACGCCTGGTGGCATCGCTATGGCTGGGATGGCGCGCCGCCACCTGCGCTGACGGCGCCGACCACCAGCATTCGCAAGGTGGAATTCGCCGATGCCCGCGACCACAAGGAATGGATGTGGAAGGGCACCGACGGCATCGCCGAAACCACCTGGCCCGGCGTGTACAACCGCTCGCGCCTGCCCGGCCGGCATGACTACTTCACCCTGCCGGACTGGAACGTCTATGTCGAAGGCGGCAAGACGCTGGACCTGACCGTTCCCGGCAACGAGACGATCAACCGCATCGAGATCCGCGGCGCGGCCTACGGCACGCTGTCGGGCAATGCCGGCACCTTGTTCACGCGCCCCGAGGGCGTGGTGCGCAGTGTCAACACGTTCCCGGCCCAGACCGGTGGCAAGTTGCGCTTCACCAACGTCGCCCAGGAAACCCCGATCCAGGAAATCTGGGGCTACGACGTGAGCACCGCCGCCGAACCGGCAGGCACGGTGAAGCAGCACTACATCATCGACAGCAACGCGCTGCCGGATTACACCAACCTCGCCCGCCTGCGCCACTACATCGCCGGTCGTTTCGCGCCGGACGAGCGCAGCACGGTGATCGCGCTGCCCAAGGGCGCGGGCTCGCGTCCGCGTGGCTCCGACAGCCTGCCCGCGCATCCGCTGCCGATCGTGCAGGTGTTGATCCCGTCGGGCATCGGCAGCGCGCCGGCGGCGCAACCGCTGATCCGCAGCTGGGCCTACAGCTGGGAGAACATGCACGACGGCCTGGACGGCATCGCCATCGACCTTCCCGCGCTCGACCTGCCGGCCACGCACGACGGTCCCGACGGCAAGGTGATTCCGCTGGATATCCAGGTCAAGGATCCGATTTGGCCGGGGCGCGACATGATCGACGTCTCGGTCTCGGTGAAGCCGGGCCAGAAGCGCACCCTGTGGCTGGACTTGCGCGACCGCATCCTGACCGCCGACAGCCTGTGGATCTCGATCGCCTCGGCCGCGCCCGGTTTCAATGCCGCCTCGCTCAACGGTGCCGAGATCCGGCTGGTGTTCAAGGATCGCCAGCAGGCATTGAAGGAGCACGTCGCCGACCGCTTCAACCAGGTTCGCGACAACTGGGGCTTCATGGTCGAGGAACACACCACCTCGCGGCGCCAGCGTCTGTACGACCGTCTTTACGCCGATATCAGCGACCTGCTGCGGGTGGACCCGGAGCACCTGCAGGGCCGGATGTACTGGAACGACATCAGTTACGACAGCCAGGGCTTGCCGCCGTTCGTGCAGCCCGAGCCGCCTGCCGGCGTGCCGCTGTGGGCGTTCCGCCAGGTCGAGGATTTGAAGTACGTGCGCCGCTTCGTCGACTGGTGGATCGACCACCGCCAGGTCGACTATGGCGACTTCGGCGGCGGCATTTCCGACGACACCGACCTCACCCAGCAGTGGCCCGGGCTCGCCTTGATGGGCGTGCAGCCGGATCGCCTCAACGCCTCGCTGACCAGGCTGGACGATGCGGTCTACAAGAACGGCATGTTCTCCAACGGGCTCGGCACCATCGAGACCGACGAATTGCACTCCTACGAGGAAGGCATCAACGCCAACTCGGAGATGCTCTACCTCAACTGGGGCGATCCGCTCACCGTCGAACGCCTGATGAAGACGGTCAAGGCGCTGCACGACCGCATCATCCTGCGCAACCCGGCTGGGCACCTGCACTACTCCACCGACTGGTTCGGCGGCAACAAGATCTACCGCGACCCGAACTGGCAGTGGCAGAAGCCGTACTCGTTCCCGATCCTGCACCCGGCCTTCCTGCTTGGCGTGTACAACGCCGATCCCACCGGTCGCGAGCTTGTCACCGGCCTGGCTGACGGCTACCTGGCGCATGCGTATACCGATGCCAAGGGCCGCTGGGCAATACCCAACGAGATCCAGTGGTCCACCGACAAGACCCGTGGCGGCGAACTGAACCAGGGTTCCGGTGCCGGCGACCTGATGCACCTGTTCTGGGCCGCATGGCGCTGGTCCGGCGACAACAAGTACCTCAAGCCACTCGACTACCGTGTGGTGCGCGGTGGCCCGGATGCGATCGCCAACCTGGGCGAAAACTTTGTCGACGTGCTGGGCCACCAGCAGGATTGGGGCAAGCAGCTGGTCGACGAAGCCAAGGGCGGCAAGATCGGATTCCCCAGTGTCGTGGCGTGGCAGCTCACCGGTGACAAGACGTATCTGGCGCAATTGTTCGGCGAGGGAATCCAGGACAAGGCCCAGCACGAATACATGATGACCGAGGGGCATTGGTGGAGCGATCGGGTCGAGGCGCCCAGCGAGCTGCTGCAGCGCGTGCGGCTGGGCGGCATCGCGCTCAAGCGCAACCAGAGCTACCCCGGCAACACGGTGAGCTGGCGCTTCGAGCAACCCGACGCCGCCGAACAGGTCGCGCTGCTGGTCAACGCGCCTTCGCGCGAGCGGTTCACGGTGATCGCCTACAACCTGGGCAACAAGCCGCTGGATGCACGGATGACCGGCTGGAATGTCGCCCCGGGTACGTGGCGCATCCGCAGCGGTGTCGATCGCGATGGCGACGACAAGATCGACGGCAAGCCCGCGCAGCGGGAGGTGACGCTGGAAACCAGCGTGAGCACCATGTTGCGCTTCCCGCCGCGACAGACCCGGGTGTTCGAGTTCGAGCGCATCAAGGCGGGCACGCCGGTGGACACGCGGGCCGATCTTGGCATCGGTCGAGGCGATCTGCAAATGGACGGCCAAACGCTGAAACTGACCGTGCACAGCCTTGGTCATGTGGCGACCTTGCCGGGCCAGGCGGTGGTCAGGGATGCAAGCGGGCGCGAGGTCGCGCGGGTCGCGATCCCGGCGCTTCCGGCACCGCTGGATCTGTTGCCCAGGACGATTCAACTCGAACTGAGGTTGCCGCCGGGGTTCAAGCGTGACGGCGCCAGCGTGGAGGTGTCGCAGCAGGGCAATGCGGAGGAAGTCACCCGGCTCAACAACCGGTTGCCGCTGCAGTAAACACCGTTACCCATGTAGGAGCGACTTCAGTCGCGATGCTTTTGCCCCGTTCCGAAAACCGGGAGCATCGCGGCTGAAGCTGCTCCCACAAGTCCCGGATCGCGAACCGGAGGAGGCTGGCGCGATTCAGCGAGAATCGACTGCAATCACCTGCTCAAGCTCATGCCGCTCACCCGGCTGCAGCTCAATCGCATCGGGCGCCACGTTGGCGGTCTCCACGGCCAGGTAATGGCTCCAGCCTGCGCCGATGTCTTCGATCCTGCGCGCGGCTTGCTGGCCGGCATTCCATACCACCGTCGAATGACTGCCGCGGGTGACAATGCGGATGTTGCGGCCAAGGCCAGGGTCATGCAGCACGTAAGGGCCGGTGGCGCGGGTGTAGATGCGGTCACTGTAGCCCTGTGGCTGCAGCTGCCAGTTGCCGTGCTGCGTATGGGCGTGGCCATCGTCCTTCTTGTCCAGGTAGGTCAGGCCATCGAGACCGGACACGGAGACCTTGCGCACGTCGCTGACCTGGAAATAGTTGTGCAGGGCCTCGGTGAACACGACCGGATCATCGCTGATGTTTTCCGTCACCAGGGTCTGCGTCAGCGTGGAGCCGATGCGCAGGGTCATCGTCAGGCGCAAGGGCAATCCGTTCAAATCGGGTGGCATCAGCCGCAGCACCACGGTGCCGTCGGCTTCGCGCCGCGCTTCGCGCATGCTCCACGCCGCAGTGCGAACCAGGCCGTGTGACGGCATGGTTCTGTCCTGGCCCATCTTGGCGAAATACGGCCAGCACACCGGTGTGCCACCACGAGTCGGTACGGGTGGCAGTCCGGTCAGCGGCGACAACCACAACACGTCCCGACCGCCCCTGGGCACGAACGAGAGCAGCTGTCCGCCAAACACGCTGATCGCCGCCGTGGCGTACGGCGTTTTTACCAGCCATGCGGGAAAGCCGTGAAACGTGCCGCTGCTGAGCCCCTGTACCGTGACGGTCGGATCAAGGCTTGCCTGCAGCGGTGCATTGATCAGCCGGATGTAACCCTCGGGCAGGCGGAACGCATGCAGCTGGGAGGCGTGGTCGCGGTGTGCTGGAAGGGTGCGAACAGCGGCGGCAGCTGCAGTGACCGGCAACGGCACGGCCGGCATCACAAACAGCAGGCCGAGCGCGATCGAGGCACAGATCGGTTTCATGCGAAGCCACCTCCGATGGTGCGTCTGCGAGAGCGAGCATGAAGCGGCTGCCCAGGCCCGGATTTGTCCGGACTTGAGGGGATGCAGCCGCCTGCTCCTTGCCGTGGGGGAGTCGCCGCTTATTTGCCCAGCACGCTGCTGACGTAGGCGCGCAGCTTCTCGTCCGTGGCATTGTCGAAGAACGCCTTCTGGAAGCGTTCGCCGCCGACCGCCTGCTTCACCAGCTCCGGGTCGATCGACTTCAGACCCTCGACCAGATCCTTGGCCGCGCCCTGCTTGACGCTGGCCAGGATGCCGGCGTTGGCGACCTGCGACTCACGCCGCTCGGCCGGGTAGCCCTGGCCACGTTCGCCGCCGAACGCTTTCTCGAAGATATAGCCGATGTTGATTTCCGCGCCCCAGCCAAAGCCCTTGGCGTACGGAATGGCCAGCGCGTTGCCATTGTTGACCTGGGCAAACAGGAATGCGTCGGTGGGCTCGATGCAGTAGCCGCAATACACACCCGGCCACGCATTGAGCGACATCAATGCGCCCTGGCCGGTGCCGCAGCCGCTGACCACGAAGTCCGCCGCGCCGGAGTTGAGCATCAACGCGCCGCAGATGCCGAGGTGGATGTAGGTCAATCGGTGGTCGTTCTCGCCATCCATGCCGACGTTGAACACTTCGTGGCCCTGGCGGGCAGCGACGTCCTGCAGTTGCTTGAACACGACCGGGTTCTTGGGCGCCTGGCTGAATTCCATCATCAACGCGATTTTCATGGGGTGACTCCTTCGGTTCAAAAGGGGAAATGAGGGGTATGACGGGCTATCGAATCAGCGGGCGAGCCAGCCGCCGTCCACCGGGATCACCGCGCCGTTGACGTAATCGGCAGCGCTCGAGGCAAGGAACACGGCCGTGCCGCCCAGATCTTCCGGTCTGCCCCAGCGTCCAGCGGGAATGCGATCGAGGATGGCCTTGCTGCGATCGGCATCGGCGCGCAACTGGGCGGTGTTGTCGGTGGCCATGTAGCCGGGTGCGATGGCGTTGATGTTGACGCCCTTGTCGGCCCATTCGTTGGCCAGCAGGCGCGTGATGCCGGCGATGCCGCTCTTGGAGGCGGTATAGGACGGCACCCGCACGCCACCCTGGAACGACAGCATCGAGGCGATGTTGATGATCTTGCCGTGGCCCTGGGCGATGAAATGCCTGCCGGCAGCCTGACACATGAAGAAGGCGGACTTGATGTTGACGTTCATCACGTCGTCCCAGTCCTTTTCGCTGAATTCCACCGCGTCGGCACGGCGGATCAGGCCGGCGTTGTTGACCAGGATATCCAGCCGGCCGAGACCCTCGATGGCTTCGGCCACCACGCGTTCGATCGGTTCGACACTGATCAGGTTGGCGTCGATGTTCACGAAACGGCGCCCAAGGGCACGCACCTTCCCGGCGGTTTCGTCGGCTGGCGCGATGCCGGCGCCGGCGATGTCGGCACCGGCAGCGGCAAGCGCCAGCGCAATACCCTGACCGAGCCCGGTATTGACGCCGGTAACCAGGGCGACCTTGTTTTCGAGACTGAATGGATTCGTCATGGCTTTCTTCTCTCCGAACGGTGGGGCGTGGCTGGGTAGGCGATGCTGTTTCACTCTTGGTTGCCGGCATGATCGGGGGCGCGAGCGGGATGGCGCGGCCGTCGTGTGGTCGGGTGCATTATAGCCATTGAGGAAACCGGTGTCATTTTATCTCGATCCTTGTCCCCGGTGCAGCTTCATGGGTCGGTGGCTCAGCGCTCAGGCGGCTGGCAGGAATCCCGCACGACCACGTGAGGCCTCACGCTGGCGGAGGCCAACGGGCCCGGACCATCGGGCTGGATCAGCATGGCGGCAGCTGTACGCCCGGTGTCACGGGTGTTGCGACGAACCGAGGTCAACGATGGCGACAGGCGCGAGGCCAGCGAGCTGTCGTCGTAGCCGATCACCGACAATTCGCGCGGAATGTTGATCCCGGCACGTAAGGCCACCTTGTAGACGCCGGCGGCCATTTCGTCGTTGCCGGTGAAGATGGCGGTGGGAGGCCGGTCGCCCAGCAACAGCCTTTCGGCCGCCGCGAGGCCGGATTCGAAGGTGTACCCGGCCTCGACGATGCGGTTTTCCGGCAGTTCGATGCCGCGCTTGCGCAACGCGTCGACGAAGCCGGCGGTGCGCTCCAGCGTCGACCGATACGCCACCGGGCCGGTGATCAGGGCGATGTCGCTGTGGCCCAGCGACAGCAGGTAATCCGCCGCCTCGGCAGCGCCGTCGCGATCATGCGTGATCACCATCTGCGAGCTGTCGTCCATCGGCACCGCCGCAATCCGCACGTAACGGCAGCCGATGTCCTTGAGCATCTCGACCAGCGCCTGATCCTCGGATGCGCGCGGTACCAGGATCACCCCGTGCAGCTTCTGCGCCTGCGCAAATCGCTTGACCCCCTCGATGTAACCGGCGCTGCGGGAATCACAAGGGTGCACGACCAGTTCGAAACTCGACCCGCGCAATGTATCCAGCGCGCCATACTGCATGTCCACGATGTACTGGGCGGTGGGGTTGTCATACACCATGCCGATCAGGAACGAACGCCGGAACGCCAGTCCCCGCGCCAGCGGATCAGGTGCGTAACCGACCTCTCGCATCAACGTCTCGACCTTGTCGCGGGTGTCTTTGCGCACCAGCGGCGAGTTGTTGATGATTCGCGAGACGGTTTTTTTCGAAACACCGGACAGTCGCGCGATGTCGTTGATCGTCACGTTCTTGAAATCGGCCTTCTTGCTCAAGGGAATCCTTTGGAGTCCTTCAGTGCGGGCCAGTCAGATGACTTCAGTCCAACGCACGATATCGAAAGTGATGAAATACCACGGCCCCGTTTCCGGCGGCATAAATGGCCGGTTTCAGCGCCAGAAAGCCACCGGCCACATTGTGATGGTAACCCGAGACTTCCATCTGCACGGGATACTTCTGCCAGTGTCGACCGTCCCGCGAGGTGTGTACAGTCAGGATGTTGCGATGGTTGGTCAGCCGCAGCCACAACTTGCCGCCCTTGGCACTGACCTGGGGCGATGCGGGGCGATCCTGACCGTAGCGATGCAGGATGAATGTCTCGCCATTGCTGCCGACGCCGGCATACAGGCGGTCGTTGTAGAACAGCAACGCCCCGCCGAATGCACCTGGCGCGATATCCATCTCCACGTCGAACTCGTAGGAGCGGTCACCGGCGATCACCGTCAGCGGCGAGCTGTCCCGGGGAGTGTGCCCCTTGCCCTGCACGGTCATGCCGTGGCTGCCGAACGACAGGCGTTGATACTCGTCCGGCCCGGGCTTGAAGAACGACCACTGCGGGCCAAGCCGGCGGCCGCGAAACTCGTCCGACAGTGCCATGCCATGAGGCAGCGCCTCGCCGGCAGGCTTGGTCAGCGGCCTGCCCAGATCGCCACCCCTGGCCACGAACCAGCCATCCGCGGTCCATGCGATCGGATCGAGCAACATCTGCCGGCCGAGCGTGCGGTAGCCGTTTTCATAGCCGTGATAAACCATCCAGTCGCGGCCATCGATACCCTCGACGAGGGTGGCGTGACCGCGTGACCACCATGGCTCATCCCGGTTGGTGGTACGCACGATCGGGTTGTACGGCGAGTTCTGCCATGGCCCGTGGATGGAGCGCGAGCGCGCACTGATCACCATGTGCCCGGTCGGCGGGCCGGCGGTACCGCCGACGGCGGTGGTCATGTAAAACCAGCCGTCATGGCGACTGATCTTCGGGCCTTCCTGCGAGTAACTTTCCACCTCCCAGCTTTCGGGATAGTGCCAGCCATCGTAGACATGTTTGGGCATGCCCACCACGCTCAGGCCGTCGTCGGCCAATTGCACGCAGTCGCCACCGGACAGGAACAGGTAGCGTTTGCCATCCTCGCCCACCGCATGACCGGGGTCGATGTGGTTCGGCAGGCCCAGGCTCACCGGCGCGCTCCACGGCCCTTCGATGGCATCGGCCCAGACCACGAAATTGCCGCGTTTGTCGGCGCTGCGCGCGGCAAAGTAGATGTAGTAACGGCCCTTGTACTTGACCAGGTCCGGCGCCCAGATCGCGCCCACGTCGGTGCGGATGGCATGCGTCAGCGGCTGCCAGTTCACCAGATCGCGCGAATGCCAGATCGGCAGGCCCGGGTAGGCGTTGAAAGAAGACAGCGTCAGGTAGTAGTCGCGGCCGTCCTTGAGCACCGACGGATCTGGATGATCGCCAGCCAGTACCGGGTTGAGGTATGTGCCATTGCCCAGATCGGCGATGCGCTGGTGTTCGATGCCGCGCTTCCAGCCAGGCGCGACATCCGTGCCAAGGGTCGGTGCGGCGATCGCCATGCAAGCGACCAGCGGCAGCAGCAGGCTCTTCGAGAAAAAATGCCGTCCGTGGCCGGGGAGAAACGGTCGGGCGCGAAACCTGCGGCAAGGCGATTCGGCGATTCCGGCGTTCATGATGAGGGTCAGTGCCGCATCAGCGCGGGCAGCCACAGCGACAACTGCGGGAAGAAGGTCACCACCAGCAGGCCGGCCACCGCTGCCAGCCAGAATGGCCAGATCGTCTTCATCGCCTCGGCCACGCTGATTTTGCCGATCGCCGTGCCGATGAACAGCACCGAGCCCACCGGTGGCGTCACCAGGCCGATGCCGCCGCTGATCACCAGCACCATCGCGAAATGGACCGGGCTGATGCCGTAAGCCTTGACCACCGGCAGGAAAATCGGCGTGCAAATCAGGATCATCGGCGCCAGATCCATGAACGTACCCAGCACCAGCAGCAGCGCGACGATCATCAGCAGCACCGTCGTGCGGTCGTGCGCGATCATGCCCAGAAAGTTCACCATCGCCACCGGCACTTTCAGGTAGGCCAGCAACCAGCCGAACACCGCCGCCGTGGCAATCACGAACAGGATCACCCCGGTGCCCTGCGCCGCATGAATCACGGTGTCCAGGAACCCGCGCAGGCTGAACTGCCGGTACAGCACACCGGTCACGAACAGCGCATAGATGACGGCAATCGCCGCCGATTCGACCGCGGTGAAGATGCCGGCGCGGATGCCGATGAAGATCAAGGCCACCAGGCCCAACCCCGGAATCGCGGCAACCAGCAACGTCAGGACCTTGCGGAATCCCGGGAACGGCTCCACGCCGTAACCGCGATGCCGCGCCACGCAGTAACCGGTCACCATCAGCACCACCGTCATCAGCAGCGCGGGCAGAATGCCGGCGGCAAACAGGTCGGTGATCGAAATGCCGCCACCCGCCGCGGCCGAGAACAGGATCAGGTTGTGCGATGGCGGTACCACCAGCGCCACCAGCGCCGCGGTGATGCTCACGTTGACCGCGAAATCCCGGTCGTAACCGCGCTTGACCATCTGCGGAATCATGGTGCCGCCGACGGCCGACACGTCCGCGATGGCCGAGCCGGAAACGCCGCCGAAAAACAGCGACGACAGGATCGAAACCTGGCCCAGGCCGCCGCGCATGCGCCCGACCAGCGAGGCGGCAAACGCGATCAATCGCTCCGAGATGCCGCCGCGCATCATGATTTCGCCGGCAAAGATGAACAACGGTATGGCCACCAGCGCGGCTGAACCGGTACCGGCAGCGATCTGCTGCACCAGCACCACGATGGGCAGATCCAGATACCAGAGCGTGGCCAGCGCTGCCGCGGCCAGCGAGTACGCCACCGGCACGCCAAGCACAAGCAGCACGCCGAAGACGATGAAGAGAATCGCGATGCCCATGGCTCAAGCGCCTCCTTCAGTGGCTGCCGGACGCAATGCCAGAATCATTCGATTGACGGCGAACACCAGCATCAGCGCACCGCCGATGCTCAACGGCAGGTAGTTGATGCTTTGCGGGAAATCCGCACCGGCCGTCTTGATGTGCAGGCCATCCATCCACAGCATCCATGCCCACCACGCCAGCACCGCGCCGATCGCCCCGACCACGGTCTGGATCAAGACTTCGAGCGCGCTCCGAAACCGCGGGCCGAGCTGGCCGGCCAGCAGGAAGAAGCCGAAATGCCGATTGCTGTGCACGGCGGCAGCCGCGCCCAGACTCATTGCCGTGGTCAGCAGCAGGATCGTCACCGGCTCGGTCCAGCCTGGCGAATCGTTGATCACATAGCGGGCGAATACCTGCCAACCCTGCACGGCCACCAGACCGAGCATGGCCAGTGCCGCCAGGTGGACGGCAATACTGGCGAGCATGGCCAGCCAGCGTTGCGGGCCTGTGGTCATCGTGCGGTCGTCGGTTTCAGACATCGAGGTCAGGCCTCCTCAGGCGAATTCGCGGATGCGGCGATAGATGTCGGCAACGTCCGGCTGCTTCAGATAGGTCTGCAGCAGCGGCGCAGCGGCCTTGCGAAACGCGGGGATGTTCGCCGCGTTGGCTTTCACTCCGTGCGCCAGCACCGCTTGCCGCGCCTTGCCTTCGGTGGCGTCCCACTGTTCGCGCATGACGGTGACCGAACGGCGACCCAGCTCCACCACCAGGTCGCGATCGGACGGCTTGAGCTTGTCGAAGTTGCGGCGCGACATCAGCAGGATGTCCGGCGCGTACGAGTGCTCGGTTTCCGACCAGTAGTGCGCCGCCTCGAAATGACGGCTCGACTGGAAGCTGAGCATGTTGTTCTCGGCACCATCGATCATGTGCGTCTCCAGTCCGGAGAACGTGGCTCCCAGCGACATCGGTGTCGGATTGGCGCCGAACATGCGGATCAGCTCAAGGAAGATGTCCGAGCGCGCCACGCGCAGTTTCAGGCCATGCAGGTCGTTCGGCTCCACGATCGGGTGTTTGGTGTTGTAGAAGTTGCGCGTGCCCGAGTCGTAGATCGCCAGGCCCACCAGGTCGCGGCTGGCGAAGCCGCGCAACACCGCATCGGCAACCCCGCCATCCAGCGCGCGGCGCATGTGCGCCACCGAGTCGAAGACATAAGGCAGGCACAGCGCCTGGGTCAGCGGGAACGCGTTGTTGAGGGCGCCCGAATACACGCGGGTGATGTCGATGGCGCCGAAGCGGGCCATGTCGATCGCTTCGGATTCACGACCAAGCTGGCCGGAGTGGTACATGCGCAGGCGCAGCCTGCCCTCGGTCTGCCGCTCCAGCTCCTTGCCGAGCCAGTCGACGGCGATCACCGTCGGATAGTCGGCCACATGCACATCCGAGGCCGTCAGCACGGTACCGCCGGGGCTCCCGTCCCGGGGACCGACACTGGCCGTGGTGCCATCGGTACAGGCACCCAGCATCGACGCGGCCAGCGTGCCCAGACCGGCGCCGAGAAATCCGCGGCGTGTAATCATTGCCCCCTCCCGTGCATGATGAAGAATCTCCTAGCCACCCGCACAGGGTACGGCCCGGCAAACAATTTTGACGCCACCGCCGAAGTCCACCACTGCCACCTGGCTTGCGCCGATTTCGTGAATGCCGGTGGCGTTGCCGGTGGCAATCAGGTCACCTTTCTTCAGGGGCCGGCCACGCAAGGCCGAGCGGGCCAACGCGAACGCCAGGGCCCCGCGCAAGCCGCCGGGGATACTGCCCGCGCCGCCGCGACCGACCACCACGCCATCGATCCCGGTGTGCACACGCAGATCCGCTTCATTGACGGCTGTCCAGTCGCCAAGCTGTGGCCCGAGCACCAGGCCGTTGTTGTTGCCGAAGTCTGACACCACCACGTGCGGGCCCAGCTGGTTGATCGTGGCAAGCGGGCTGCTGGCCACTTCCACGCCAACGTGCAGCCGGGCGGGCAGCGCCGCGGCATCCTGCGCCGTCCAGATCAGCTGCTCGGCCGGCGCATCCGCTTCCAGTTGCAGCACGTATTCCGCCTCGACTGCACCGAAGCCGCCCGCCGGTGAAAACACCGGAATATCCACGATGGCACCGGTAGTATTCCAGCAATGATGGCGAAAGATCGGGCCCAGCAGACGCTCGTCCCCCGAGACATCGCGGCGTTCCGGGGCGATGTAGCCGATCTTCCAGCCCACCACGACATCGTCCCAGCGAGCGATGGCCAGATCCTGCACCCGGTAGGCAGTGACCAGGTCCGGGGGGATCTCGCCGGGGAAATCCGGCAGGGATCGACCGCCACGACGCGCTTCCACGAATTGGCGGGCAATGTCCTCCAACGCGGAAACGGTCGAGTTCCGGTGACCTTGCTCGTTGCTCAAAGTGACTCTCCTGATGATTGCTGCACTGCCCATCGACAATACGGTGGTTGCTGTATATGGTCAACCGGTGTCATCGGCAATCTGCAGTGCACAATTTCTGTCCCCGGTGGCCATCAGGGAGCCCATATGTCGCCACATCATCAACGCAAGCGACTATTTGTCATGGCATTTGCCGTGCTCATCGCGATTTCCACGCAGTTGGCCGCAGCATCTGCCGATGGCGAGCCCGTACCGGGCTCGGCCGATCGGATTGCATTATGGCCGACCGGATTGCCACCGGGGGACAAAGCGCTCGACCAGCCGCCTCGAATCGTCGAGCGCAGCAGTGATCCTGCGCTGCCGGATCGCTATATCACCCACGTCAGCGAGCCTTACCTCGTGGTTTATCGCCCGGCCCACCCCAACGGTGTCGGTCTGCTGGTCACGCCTGGCGGCGGCTACAAACGAGTGGTGCTGGACAAGGAAGGCTCGGCCATGGCGCCGGCCTTTGTCCAGCAGGGGGGCATCACCTTGTTCGTGCTGCGCTACCGCCTTCCGGGCGAGGGTCGCGCTGATCGCGAGGCGGCGCTGGCCGATGCCCAGCGCGCCATGCGCCTGATCCGCCGTCGGGCTGCCCGGTGGCACCTGGATCCCCATCGCCTCGGCGTGATGGGTTTTTCCGCCGGAGGCCACCTGGCTGCGCGACTGGGTACCGGTTTCGACAAGCTGGTCTATCCGGCCACCGATGCCATCGACCGGCTCAGCGCCCGCCCGGATTTCGAGCTGCTGATCTATCCGGTGATCGACATGGCCGGCCCGGACACCCACGCAGGTTCGCGCGATCGCCTGCTCGGTGCGAGTCGGGACGCCAGGCTGCTGCGCCAATATTCGATGCAATACCAGGTACGGCCGGATACGCCGCCGACCTTTCTGGTTCAGGCGCAGGATGATCCGGCCGTGCCGGTGGGCAACAGCCTGCAGTTCTACCGGGCTTTGCTGGGCGCGGGCGTGCCGACCGAGATGCACCTGTTTGCCCATGGTGGCCATGGTTTCGGCGTGCGCGGTACCCACGGCCTGACCACTGCCGCGTGGCCGCGACTGGCACGGGACTGGATCGCCACCCAGCCGGAGAAGCCCGCGCCATGAGCACCGCGCCGATGGATCCGCAGCGCCGCGATTTTCTGCGCGCCAGCGCCTTCTGCTCACTGGCCGCCGGCATTTCCGCTGCGCTGCCAGCACGTGCCATGGCGGGTCTGCGTGGTCAGGCCAGCCCGATCGCGCGGGTGCGCAGTGGCCGCATCGCGGGGCAGACCGAACAGGGCATCCATGTCTTTCGCGGCATCCCCTACGGTGCCGACACGGCGCCGCGCCGGTTCCAGGGCGCCATGCAGGAAGTGCCATGGCGTGGCGTGCGCGAAGCAATCGATTACGGTCCGGCCGCACCGCAGCTCGGCGCCGAAGGGCCGGGCAGCGAGGATTGTCTCTATCTCAATGTGTGGACGCCGGCGTTGCGTGACGGTGGCAAGCGTCCGGTGCTGGTCTACATCCACGGCGGAGCCTACAACAATGGCTCGGGCAGCGACCCGTTGTACGACGGCACCCATCTGAGCCGCCGCGGCGACGTGGTGGTGATCACGCTCAACCACCGGCTCAACCTGTTCGGCTATCTGTACCTTGCCCAGCTCGGCGGGCACGCGTTCGCCGACTCGGGCAATGTCGGCCAGCTCGACCTGATCCAGGCGTTGCAATGGGTGCGCCGGCACGCCGCCGAATTCGGTGGCGATGCCGCCAATGTCACCGTGTTCGGCCAATCCGGCGGCGGCGCCAAGATCGCCACCCTGATGGCGATGCCGGCGGCGAAAGGCCTGTTCCACCGCGCCTGGACGATGAGCGGCCAGCAGGTCACCGCGGCCGGTCCGCGGGCGGCCAGTCAGCGCGCGCAATTGGTGCTGGATCATTTCCAGGTCGGTGCCGACGCCTTGCGCAGCATGCCGATGGAAAAGTTGCTGGAGACGACGAAGATCCACGATCCGTCGCGGATGGAAAGCATGAACCTGTATCTGGGCCCGGTGCTGGATTCGCACACGCTGCCGTCGCACCCGTTCTGGCCAGAGGCGCCGGCGCAGTCGGCCGGCATCCCGATGGTCATCGGCAACACTCACGATGAAACTCGCGGCTTTCTTGGCCACGACCCGGCCAACTTCAAGCTGCACTGGGATGATCTCCCGGCCAGGCTGGAGCAGCAGCAATATGTCGATCTTCTGCCTGCCACGGTGATCGCCGAATACCGCCGGATGTATCCCGAATACACGCCGTCGGAAGTGTTCTTCGCCGCGACCACCGCCGGCCGCTCATGGCGTGGCGCGGTCGAGGAGCTGGAGGCGCGTGCGCGCCAGGGTGCGCCCACCTGGGCCTATGAGCTTGACTGGTACGACCACCACGGCGATGCCGCCAGGCTGCGCGCATTCCACACACTCGACATCCCGCTGGTTTTCCACAACCCGGCGCAGCCGGGCTCGCGCACCGGGGGCAGTGCCGAGGCGATGCACATGACTGAGGTGATGAGCGACGCATTGCTGGCGCTTGCCCGCCATGGTGATCCCAACCACAAGGGTCTGCCATCCTGGGCGGGGTATGCGTTGTCACGTCGCCAAACCATGCTGTTCGACACCGACACCCGCCAGGTCGACGACCCGCGCGGCGGCGAACGCCGACTCTACGCCCGTGTGCCGTTCATCCAGCGAGGTACCTTTTGAGCGATGTCTGCTCGCGGCACGCAAAGCGGACTTGCGGCGCGCGGCCGGGCAGCCGGCTCGAGATGGTGCCGCCCGGGCATCGGGCTGATGATGTCCGGCCTTCGCCGAGCGGCGGCGGGTCGGCGCATGCAGCTGCGCACCGAGAGCACGCGGTTCAGCAGAAAAACCCATGAAGTTGGGCGCAAATTCGTCGAAAAACAGCGAATTGACGCCCAAGGCGAGCCCAACTCACCAAACAGCCCTGTTCTGAACGAAGGCCCCCGGAAGTACCTCCTGCACGGCCGGGAGATGAGCCGAATCTGCTAAAATGAGCACCGTGAGCAATATCATCGAATTGAAGAACACCGGTCAGCGTGCCCAGCTGCGTGATGCGCAGCAGCAGCAGACGCTGGTGCGGTTGTGGCGCGAAGACCTCGAACACGGCAGCTTTTGCGGCTATGTCGGTGGCGTCGGGCGCGAGTTCTTCCTGCTCTGGGTCGTCGGCGACGGCATCACCTACGACGGCATGTACGTGATGCGCCACCGCGACATCTCCGAACTGGAAGCACCGGAGAAGCACCATGTGTTCTTCGAGAAGGCGCTGGCGCTGAAGCACATCCTGCCGCGCCCGCCGCGCGGCTTCCCGCTCGACAATATCCGTGAGGTGGTGCAAGCCGCCGGCAAGCAGTCCACCGTGATCGGCGTGCATGTCGACAGCGAGGACGAGGCCGAGGTCTGCTACATCGGCAGCCTGGTCAGCGCCGATGACGACGGTTTCTACATGCAGGAGCTCAGCCCGGACGCGGAGTGGATGCGCGAAGTGTCGTTCTTCGGCTGGGACGAGGTCTCCACCATCAGCATGGAAGACGGGTACGCGCAGTCGCTGGTGGCCGTGGCCGGACCTGCGCCGGCGCTGACTCATGGCGACGCCGGGATCGGTCGCGGCGGCTGAAGCAACGGTTGCAGCATCCTGTGCAGGCCCGCCGATTGGCGGGTTTTTGCGTTTCGGCCGGTGCCATTCACCCCAAATTTCCAGCACAGGCGCTTCAATGGGCGTTCGCGCGCCCTGCTGCGGTGCGTCCCACCGCACCGCGAGGAGCTGCCCGTGAGCAAGAAGAAAGTCGCCGACATCATCATCGAAACCCTTGCCGAAGCGGGAGTGCGGCGCTGCTACGGCATCGTCGGCGACACCCTCAACCACATTACCGATGCGATCCGTCGCAGCGAGATCGAATGGGTGCACATGCGTCACGAGGAAGCCGGCGCGATGGCTGCCGGAGCCGATTCCCTGATCAGCGGCCGGCTCAGTGCCTGTGCCGGCACCTGCGGGCCGGGCAGTCTGCATTTCATCAACGGCCTGTTCGAGGCGCATCGCAATCGCTCGCCGGTGGTGCTGATCGCCACCCAGGTGGCAACTTCCGAGATGGGCATGGATTTTCCGCAGGAAGTGGACCTGAAACCGATCTACGACACCTGCAGCCATTTCTGCAGCTACATCCACTCGCCTGCGCAAGCACGTCGGGTCACCGCACTGGCGGCACAGGCGGCCCTGAACAAGCGGGGCGCGGCGGTGATCATCGTGCCCGGCGACATCAGCCAGGCCGAAGTCGACGAAGGCCTGCCGTTCAAGCCGCATCAACCGCAACCGGTGCTCCGGCCTTCCGATGCCGAGCTGACGCGGATGGCGGCGATGATCAACGCGGGCAAGCGGGTCACCCTGTATTGCGGCTCGGGCTGCGAAGGGGCGGAGCGCGAGATCGTCGCGCTCGCGCAAAAAATCAAGGCGCCGGTGGCGCATACCTCGCGGGCCAAGGATTTCATCGAGCCGGACAACCCGTACAACGTCGGCATGACCGGGATCATTGGCGAGGCCTCGGGCTTTCGCGCCATCGACGCGTGCGACACTCTGCTGCTGCTTGGCGCCGATTTCGCCTGGAGCCAGTTCTATCCGAACGAAGCGAAACTCATCCAGGTCGACAGCGATGCCACCCATCTGGGCCGGCGCCACCCGATCGATCTGGGTGTGGTCGGGCATGTCCGGGATACGATCCGGGCGTTGCTGCCGTTGCTGGATGAGCGCGACGATCATGCCTTCCTGCGCAACAGTTTGAAGCAGCGCGAGAAGACCGTGCAGGATCAGGCCGACGAAGAGGTGGCCGGCGCCGATGGCTTGATCCATCCGCAATACCTGACCCGCCTGATCGACCGCCATGCCGACGACGATGCGGCGTTCACCGCCGATGGCGGCAGTCCGATGGTGTGGTTGCTGCGACATGTGCGCAGCAACGGCAAGCGGCGCACGCTGACCAGCCTGGTCCACGGCACCATGGCCAATGCGATGCCCGAGGCACTCGGCATCCAGAAGGCGTTTCCCGGTCGCCAGGTGATTTCGCTCAGTGGCGATGGCGGGCTGGCGATGCTGCTGGGTGATCTGCTCACCGCGGTGCAGGAAAACCTGCCGATCAAGGTGATCGTCTACAACAACGGGTCACTCGGCTTCGTCGAGATGGAGCAGAAGGTCGAAGGCCTGCTGGATACCTACACCGACCTGAAGAATCCCGACTTCGCCCGGATGGCTGACGCGATGGGTTTCTACGGTCGCCGGGTGGAGCAGGCGGCGGAACTGGATGAAGCGGTGCGCGATGTGCTGTCGCGTCCGGGTCCGGCCCTGCTCGACGTCAAGGTCAACCGCTACGAGCTGGTGATGCCGCCGAAGATCGAGCCCGGCCAGGTGCTGCACACCGCGCTGTACTCGGCCAAGGCGATCCTCGCCGGTCGCGGCAAGGATGTGGAGGAGCTGGTGCGCAGCAATTTCGCCGATTGAGGCGGTGGTTCGCCGCCGTCATCCATGCGCCGCGTGGCCGTATGGCACCTGCTATTTCGGCAACGCAGGCGGCAGTGCCGGCATGTGTGCCCGGGATTCGCGCTGGCGGCGAATCTCGGCTCGAATGAGTTGCCGGGCGGCCTTGCGCTCACGATGATCGTGTTGCCACAAGTAGATCGCCGGGGTGCTCAGCAAGGTCAGCAACTGCGATACCAGCAGGCCGCCGAGTATCGCGATGCCCAGCGGCTGGCGCAATTCCGAGCCGTGGCCGAAACCGATCGCCAGCGGCAGTGCCGCGCCCATCGCCACCAGCGTGGTCATGGTGATCGGACGGAAGCGCACCATCGCTGCCTCGCGGATCGCCGCCGGCGGCGACAGGCCGCGCTCGCGTTCGGCGACGAGGGCAAAGTCGACCATCAGGATCGCGTTCTTCTTGACGATGCCGATCAGCATCAGCACCGCGATGATCGACATCAAGGTGAGCTGGGTGTGCGTGACCAGCATCGCCAGGAACGCGCCCATGCCGGCAGCCGGCAGCGTGGACAGGATCGTCAACGGGTGAATCAGGCTTTCATACAGCACGCCCAGGACCACGTACATCACCAGAATCACCGTCAGCAGCATCAACAACACATTGGTCAGTGCGTCGAGCAGGTTCTTGTTCTCGCCGGTGTATTTCTTCTGCACGCCCGCCGGCATGTTGGCAGCCAGCATCGCCTCGTCGACCAGCTTCAGGCCCTCGGCCTGGCTGATGCCCTTGGCCAGGTTGTAGTTGAGCGACGCCGATTCGAACTGGTTGAAATGATTGACCGAGGCCGGCGCCAGGTGCGGCTGGATGGTGGCCACGGCGGATAATGGAATCATCCTGCCCGAGCTGTTGCGCACATAAGTGCCCAGCAGGCTTTGCGGGCTCAGGTTGCCGGCATCGTCGGCCGTCAACACCACCCGATACTGGTTGATGTCCGAGTAGATCGTGGAGACCTGGTTCTGACCGAATGCGTTGTACAGGGCCGAGTCGATCTGGCCCATGCTTACCTTCAGCCGCGCGGCGGCGGTGCGATCGACCTGCACCATCTGCTGCATGCCGATGCCGTCGAAACTGCTGGTGACGTCGCTGAATTGCTTCATCCCGCGCATCACCCGCTGCAGTCGCAGCGTCGGCTCCTGCAGCGGGGTGCCGTTGAGGCTGTCCAGCTGGAACGAAAACCGGCCGATGCCCGAGCCGCCACCGCCGCCGCCACCCCCACCGAAGAACTGCACCGCGGAGATCGAGACATCGAGGTCACTGACATTCTTGTAGTGCCTGGCGAGGCGATCCACCACGTCCTGCACGGGGATATGGCGCATGCCCGGCTTGTCGCCCGGTGGCTTGAGATCGACGAACATGTTGGCGTTGCCGCCACTCACGTTGGTGGATATGTCCAGTACCGCCGGGTCGGCCTGGACAAAGGCGGCGACCTCGCGCGCACGCGACGTCAGTTGGGCTGGCGAGATGTTCGGGCCGGCGCTGATCTGCACCTGCAGCAGTCCGGTGTCTTCCTTCGGCATCAGGCCGCCGCCGGCGGTCATGCCCACCGCGATCGCCAGCGCGACCGTCAGCACCAGCAGGATCGGCGGTTGCCAGCGCATCATGCGTCGGTGATGCATGGCCCAGTCCAGTGAACGCCCGTACAGGCCGAGCATCCATGCGTCGAAGCGCTCCGCCAGTCGTTCCAGCCGGCCGGGCGTGCGCGTGTCGACGGGTTCGTGGGTCAGCGTGCGGCCGCACAATGCAGGCGTCAGGGTCAGCGAGACCACGGCGGAGATCACGATGGTGGCGACCAGGGTCACCGCGAACTCGCGCATCAGCATGGTGAACATGTTGTTGCCGAACACCATCGGCCCGAACACGGCAATCAGCGACAAGGTGATCGAGACCACGGTGAAGCCGATTTCGCGCACGCCGGTCAACGCGGCCGGCAACGGCGCCATGCCTTGTTCGATGTGCCGCACGATGTTCTCGATCACCACGATCGCGTCGTCGACCACGAAGCCCACGCACAGCACCAGCGCCACCAGCGAGAAGATGTTCAGGGTAAAGCCCATCATCCACATCACGATCAAGGCACCGGCCAGCGACAGCGGCACGCTGAGCATCGCGATCAGGGTCGGGCGCAGCCGGCGCAGGAACAGCAGCATCACCAGCGCCACCATCACGATGCTCATCGCCAGTGCGATCTCGACCTCGTGCAGCGCCGATTCGGTGGTTGGGGTGAGGTCGAAGATCGGCGTGATCGTCACATCGGCGGGCAGCACGTTGCTCAACTTGGGCAAGGCGGCGCGAATCGCGTGCACCGTGGCGATGGCGTTCGCCTCGGGGCGCTTGCTGATCTGCACGGTGACCGCGCGGGTGCCGTTGAACCAGGCCGCGGCGTACTTGTCCTGCTGGCCGCTGGTGATCGTGGCCACGTCGTCCAGCCGCACCGGCACGCCATGACGACTGGCGATCACCAGCGAGGCGAAATCCCGGGTGGTGTGCAATCCATCGTTGGCGTCGACCGTCATCTGGCTGAGGCCATCGCTGAGCGTGCCCTGCGGCGAGGTGACATTGGCCGCACGCAGCGCATTGGCCACGTCGTTGGTGGTGATGCCCTTGATCGCCAGGGCATTCGCGTTCAGCGCTATCCGTATCGCGTGCGGCGTGCCACCGCCGACATCCACCTGGGCCACGCCGGGTATCTGCGCTATCGCCGGTTTCAGCAAGGTGTCGGTGAGGTCGTACAGCTTGTCCGGCGGCAGGCTGGTCGAGGTCAGTGTCACCAGCAGCACCGGCACCTTCGAGGTGTCGAACTTGAAGTATTGCGGTGGTGACGGCATGCCCGGCGGCAGGTCGGCGGCAGCTGCATTGATCGCCGCCTGCACTTCGCGTGCGACCTCGTCGGTGGTGTGCCCGAAATGGAACAGGATCTGGATCTGCCCGACGCCTTCGCGCGAGCTGGAGAACATGATGTTGACCCCCGGAATGCGGCCGAGGTGCCGTTCCAGTGGCGCCACCACCGTGGTGGCCATGGTCTGCGCACTGGCGCCGGGCATCTGCGCCATCACCGCCACGCCCGGGAATTCGATCGAGGGGAAGGCCGCCACGCCAATCAGCAGATAGGCCCATACACCGGCCAGCATCAGCCCGATCGCGAGCAACGAGGTGCCGACCGGGCGGCGGATCACGGGTGCGAATATGTTCAAGTGGCCTCCCTGGCAGACGAGCATAACGGCACAACCCGTACCACGGTAAGCCGCAGGCCGCTCGTGGCGCATGAGTGCTTCGTCACGGCGGACGGGTGCAAGTGGCGTTTCACCGGCCTATTTATGCCCGAGCAGGCGCTGCGACGCATGTGCCGGTTGTCCGGATAAGGCCGCCGCCAAGGTGACTAGTGAACATCCCTGTTCATGTTGCTTCCAGGCCTTCCCTGCCGTGTTGCGCCAGTTTCCCTACTGGCGCTGGAGGGAACGCATCAGGGTGCAGCAGGGCTGTAGCGCAGGGTCAGATACCAGGTTCGGCCCGGCTGGTTGAAGTAATAGACGGTCTCGTAATCCCGGTTGAACACATTGGCCAGCCGCGCCTCGACCTGCCATGCCGACGAAAAGTGCCAGCTCGCGCGCAGGTCGGTGGTGGCGTAGCCGCCCAGACGATGCACGTTCGCCACATCGTCGTAGCGGTGGCCGGCACCGTTCACCGTGGCGCCGATGCCGAACGCGCCGAAGCGACGATCCAGATCCACCCGCGCGGTGTGTCCGGGGCGGCGCGGCAGCACGTTGCCGTCGTTCGGGCCACCGTCCTCGTTGCGTGGCTGCAGCCAGGTCAGGTAACCCTGCAGCCGCCAGCCGTCGAGATTGACGCCGAGCTGGCCTTCCACGCCGCGGATGCGTGCCTGGCTGATGTTCATCGGGTAGTAGTTGCTGTCCAGCGAAATCAGTTGGTCGATGTTCGTCTGGTAGGCGTTCAATGCCCAGTTCCAGTCGCCGGTCTGCTGGCTGAGCCCAATCTCGGCGCTGCGTGACTTCTCCGGTTTCAGATCCGGGTTGCCGCTGCCGTAGGGGTAGTAGAGATCGTTGAAGGTCGGTGCATGGAACGCGCTGCCATAGCTGGCGGTGAGCTTGAGGCCGCCATCGAAGTGATAACCCCAGGCAAGTGCGCCGGTGTTGTGGTTGCCGTACTGGCTGTTGTCGTCGCGGCGGGCGGACAGCGCGATCTCGTTGTGGCCGAAGGTGGCCTGGTATTGGGCGAAAGTGCCGGTGTTGTTGCGACGGCTGCCGAGGTAGCCGGTGTCGCTGTCGATGTGCTCGCCCTGCCAGTCCACACCCAGCGTCAGCAGCTGGTTTTCGGCCACGCTGATGTCGTTCTGCCACGAGGCCTGGTTGCGGCGCGAATAGCTGTAGCCGACGAAGTCGCGGTTCTCGTAGTTGTCGTAGCGGTCGAGGTTCTGGCCGACGCTGAGCGTGCTCTTCCACGCTTGCAGCGGATGGATGGCGAGTGCGGAACCGGCCGTCTGCTGCACGGTGCGGCTGCGGTTCTGGTAGCTGCCGTCGAAGTGGATTTCGCCGAGGCTGCGCAGCCAGCTGGCGCTGATCTGTGCATCGTTGTCCCAGCGGTAGCCACCGTTCAACACCAGGTTCTGGTTGCGATAGGCATCGCGGTCAGGCTCGTCGGTGAAGCAGCCGGCAAACACCTCGCCCGCTCCCGTCTTGCAGGCGTTGATGCCGCGCGTGTACTGCTTGCCGACACTGAGGTTGTACCAGCCGTGATCGCTGCCACCGGACAGGCCGACCTGCCCGCGCAGCAGGTTATTGCTGCCGGTGGTGAGGCTGAACGACGGTGTGAGGCCGCCATCGCGCGAACCGTGACGGGTGAAGATCTGGATCACGCCGCCGATCGCGTCGGCACCGTACAGGCTGGAGCGTGGACCGCGCACGATCTCGATCCGCTCGATCTGGTCCACCGGCAACTGTTCGAATGCAGCCAGGCCATTGGCTACCGAGCCGATCCGCACGCCGTCGATCAACACCAGCGTATGCGAGGAATTGGTGCCACGCATGAACAGCGAAGTCTGCTGGCCGATGCCGCCGGAGTTGGCAAAGCTCACGCCGGGCAGGCCAGTCAGCAGATCCGGCACCGACAACGGCTGCAGCCGCTCGATGTCGGCGCGGGTGATCACCGTCACTGATGACAGGGAGTCCTCGATGGTGATCGGCGTGCGTGTGGCGGTGACAATCACCGGGCTCAATGCGGCGGCGTCATGCTGGTCGGCGGCCTGGGCCGTCATCACGCAACCGAACAGGGCGGCGGCCAGCAAAGTCTTCTTCGTCATGTTGATTTGTTCCTCGGCCGCGCACCCGCGCACGGCGCCATCGTTCAATGGGCTGGAAATCAGGCAGAAGGAAGACGGAACGACGGGCAGGCAGGCGTGCCACACACGTGGTTCAGCCTCGCCCACCGCGAGCCACCAGTTGCGATCAGGCCGGTCTCCGGGCTGGCAAGTGGCGTGCGGTGATCCGCTCGCCTCGAACGGCGCCTTCCCGTGCATCGCACAGTGGCATTCGCCGTTCGATTTCTCGCTTACCGTTGCGGGGGCAGCGCCGGCCTTGCAGTGATCAACACCACGCACCGGCTTCCCGTTTCATCCCTTGGGCGCGAAGCCGTCGGGACACCTGAACCGCGCCACTGTAGCGGCGACGGGCGGTTTGGGCAAACTGCAACACATCTGTTGGAGCGGCTTCAGTCGCGATGCGTTCGACACGCCAGGCATCAGAGCAAGAGCATCGCGGCTGAAGCCGCTCCAGCAGTGATCAGGCGGCGGTGCCGCCAATCCAGCTCTGCAGCACGCGGTACTCGTCATCCATCGCCACCAGGTCGGCCTGATACCCGACAGCGATGCGGCCATGGCTTGTGCCGAGGCCGAGGAAGTCCGCGGGATACGTGCTGGCCATGCGCACCGCTTCGTCCAGCGGCAGCCCCAGCATCTGCACTGCATTGCGCACGGCACCGGCCATGTCCAGCGCCGAGCCGGCAAGCACGCCGGCGGCGGTCTGGCAGATGCCGTCCTTGACCAGGATGGTTTCGCCGTTGAGCACGTATTCGGGCGAGTCGGCGCCGACCGGCGGCATCGCGTCGGTCACCAGCAGCATCTTGCCGCGCGCTTTCGCGGCGACCGCCACGCGCAGGCTGGCCGGGTGTACGTGAACGCCATCGACGATGATGCCGCACCAGCTGTTCGGGTCCTCCAGCGCCGCGCCGACCACGCCGGGCTCGCGACTGCCGAACGGCGTCATCGCGTTGAACAGGTGGGTGAAGCCGCGCACGCCGGCATCGAGCGCGCTGCGTGTGGTGGCGTAGTCGGCGGCGGTGTGACCGGCGCAGATGATCACCCCGGCATCGGTCAGCATGCGAATGCTTTCGAGTGGCACCTGGTCTGGTGCCAGCGTGATCAGGCGCACGCCGCGATGGGGCGTGCACAGCAGCTCCAGTTCCTCGCTGCCCGGCACGTGGAAATACTTCGCGTCGTGCACGCCCTTGCGTGCAGGCGCGAGATACGGGCCTTCCAGATGGATGCCGAGCAGCCCGGGCACGCCTTCTTCCAGCGCCTGCTCCACCGCGATCAGCGCCGCGCGCATCACGTCGAGGTCGTCGCTGATCAGGGTCGGCAGGAATCCGGTGGTGCCGTAGCGTCGATGCGCGGCACCGATCCGGCGGATCGTCTCCACCGTCGGCGCTTCGTTGAACAACACGCCGCCACCGCCATTGACCTGTACGTCGATGAGGCCAGGCAGCAGCATCGCGCCACCGAGATCCTGCTGCGGCATGTCGCGCAGACGCGGATCAGTCAGCGGCAGCAACCCGGCGATGCGCGAGCCGTCCAGCAGCACGGCGAGGTCGTCGCACCAACCATCGGGGGTGAGGACGCGGGCGTGGGTGAGGGCGTTGGTGGTCATGGTTTCCCGTGGTGCAGGTGACGTATGTTCGCGCCGACTGTTGGAGCGGCTTCAGCCGCGATGCTTTTGCTCCGAAGCCATAACGAAGAGCATCGCGACTGAAGTCGCTCCTACAGGGTCTCAGACGGTTTCGGTGACCTTGTTCAGATGCGGCGGCACGTCGGGGTTGAAGCCGCGGCGCAGGGCCAGTTCGCTGGTGGCGCGATAGAAGCTCTGGATGATCAGCAACGGCGTGCAGATCGCCGGCAGACCTTCCGCTACCGGCAGCATGCCCGGCCCCTGCCGTCCCGGAGCGGCCACGAAGACCCGTGCGCCACGCCCGCGAAATTCGCTGGCCACGGCAAGTGTGCTGTCCAGGGTGTCATCGTCCTGGGCAAAGCACAGCACCGGAAAATCCGGGCCGACCAGCGCCATCGGGCCGTGCTTGACCTCGGCGGCACTGAACGCCTCCGCATGCAGGCCGCAGGTTTCCTTGAATTTCAGCGCAGCCTCCAGCGCTATGCCGAGACCGAAGCCGCGGCCGACCACGAACAGATTGTGTGCCCCGGTCAGGCCCTCGCTCAGCGCCGACCAGTCGGCATCCCAGCCGCCACGCAAGGCATCGGGCAGCGTGCGCAAGGCGATGTCGAGTTCTTCGTCGCCAGACCAGCGCGCGCACAGGTGCAACACCGCCGCCAGTGCGGCGATATAGCTCTTGGTCGCCGCCACGCTGCGTTCCGGCCCGGCATGCAGCGGGATCACCGTGTCGGCCAGTGCGGCCAGCGGTGAATCCTCGACATTCACCAGCGCGACCACGCGTGCGCCGGCGATTTTTGCGGCCTGCGCATTGCGCAGCAAATCGGGGCTCTTGCCCGATTGCGAGATCGCGATGAAGAGCGCGCCCTGCCACTGCTGCTCGGCCGCATACACGGACGTCACCGACGGCGAGGCCGAGGCGGTGACGATACCGAGCCGGGTTTCGAACACATACTTGGCATACGCCGCGGCGTGATCGGAACTGCCGCGTGCGCAAGTCACGATGAAGCGTGGCGGATGCGCCCGAAGGGCTTGCGCCAGCGCGCCGACCACCGCTTCGTTGGCGGCGAACTGGCGCGCCACGACCTCGGCGGATTCGTGGGCTTCCTGGTACATCAAGGTGCTGCTGGCGCTCATTTTCATCCTTCAATCGGTTTGCAGTTCGGCGACGAAATCGTAGATGTCGCCTCGATACCACGAGGTGGTGAACTCGACCACGCGGCCGTCGTCCAGAAAACTGCGCCGCTCGATGTTCAGCCCGGCGCTGCCGACGGCGACATGCAGCAGGCGCGCCTGATGGGCATTCAGCGATACCGCGCGCAGCCGTTGCAGCGCGCGGCGCGGTCGCGCATCGAGTTTTTCGAGCGCCTCGTACAGCGAGTCGTGCACCAGCATCGGGTCAGGCAACACATTGGCCGGCACCACGCTGCGTTCGATCGCCAATGGCTCATCCTGGCCGTAGCGCACGCGGTGCAGGCGCACCACCAGCGAGCCGGGCGACAGATTCATCGCCATCGACTCCTCCGGCGTGACTTCGCCGATCACCCGCTCGAAGAATTCCGAGCGTGGGCGCAGGCCGCGTTCGCGCAGATCCTCGGTGAAGCTGGTCAGCCGCGACATCGGCTTGACGATGCGCTCGGCGATGAAGGTGCCGGCGCCGTGGCGCTGGGTCAGCAGGCCTTCCTCGACCAGGCCGGCGATCGCCTTGCGCACGGTCACCCGCGACAACTTCAGCGCGTGCGACAGGTCGCGCTCGCTGGGCAGCGCGTGGCCCGGTTCGGCATCCCGTTGCTGAACCACGTTGCGGATCGCCTGGCGCAGCCGCAGGTAGGCCAGTGGCTGATGACTGGCCGGGTCGAGACAGATCCGGTGATATTCCGCGGTCAGGGCAGTTTGCATGCGGGAAAGATACCAATACGGAACCACTAATCGCAAGCTCGCTGCGCTGCAGCAGATTGGTTTCTGTTGAAACTATCGGATTTTGGCGGTTTGCTCGGGCGAGATGAATTCGTATGCAGGATGTTGGCCTATGTGGTATTTCACTGGTACTATCAGCTCCCAGCCCAGGCTCTCGCGACCTTCCGGCCGTTGCCTGCCCTCCTGCCCCTGTGTCGAGGTAATTGCGTGACTGCTTCCAACCTGCCGGTCGAGCCGTTCGATCTGGTGATCTTCGGCGGCACTGGCGATCTGGCCATGCGCAAGCTGCTGCCTGCCTTGCTGCATCGTTTTCGTGCCGGCCAGATCCCCGCCAGCAGCCGCATCGTCGGGGTCGCCCGCGAACCGCTGGACGACGAGGGCTATCGCAAGCAGTTGCGCGAAGTGTTGAGCCACAACGGTGACAGCGCCCAGCTCGATGCCTTCCTGCAACAGGTCAGTTATCGCCCGCTGGATGCACGCAAGGACGAGGGCTGGGATGAGTTCGCCGCCCTGATCAAGCAGCAGGCCGGGCATGTGCGGGTGTTCTATCTGTCCACTTCGCCCAGCCTGTTCGTCGACATCTGTACCCGGCTCGGCGAACACGAGCTGAACCTGGGTGCCGCACGAGTCGTGCTGGAGAAGCCGATCGGGCGCGACCTGGCCAGCGCGAAGGGCATCAATGACGCGGTCGGGCGTTTCTTCAGCGAGTCGCAAACCTACCGGATCGATCATTACCTCGGCAAGGAAACCGTGCAGAACCTGCTGGTGCTGCGTTTCGGCAATGCCTTGTTCGAGCCGTTGTGGAATTCCGCGCATGTCGAACATGTGCAGATCACGGTGGGCGAAACGGTGGGCGTGGGTCACCGCGCCGGGTATTACGAGCATGCCGGTGCGATGCGCGACATGTTGCAAAACCACATGCTGCAGCTGCTTTGCATGGTGGCGATGGAACCGCCGGCCTCGCTGGAGCCGGATGCCGTTCGCGACGAGAAGCTCAAGGTGCTCAACGCTTTGAAGCCGATCGACGAAAGCAATGCCGGCGAACTCACCGTGCGCGGCCAGTACCGCGCCGGCGTGGCCGAAGGCGCCAGCGTACCGGGTTATCCGGACGAGCTCGGCGACACCAGGTCGAATACCGAAACCTTCGTGGCGTTGAAGGCGGAGATCGGCAACTGGCGCTGGGCTGGCGTGCCGTTCTATCTGCGTACCGGCAAGCGCTTGCCGGAGCGGGTCTCCGAGATCGCCGTCACCTTCAAGTCGGTGCCGCATTCGATCTTCGCCAACAGCGCCGGCAAGCTGGTGCAGAACCGGCTGGTGTTGCGTCTGCAGCCGGATGAAGGGGTGAAGTTGTGGCTGACCATCAAGGACCCCGGCCCGGGTGGCTTGCGCCTGCGCCACGTGCCGCTGGACATGAGTTTTGCCGAGGCGTTCGGTGTCGAGCAGCCCGATGCATACGAGCGCCTGCTGCTCGATGTGGTCCGCGGCAATCCCACCTTGTTCATGCGTCGCGACGAAGTGGAAGCGGCATGGCGCTGGGCCGATCCGATCCTGGCCGCCTGGGCTGCCAGTGGCGAACCGCCGCGTCCGTATGCCGCGGGCACCTGGGGGCCGAGTGCGGCGGTGGCGCTGATCGAACGCGATGGCCGTACCTGGCACGAAGACAATGACTGAACCGCGGCTCGCGTCGATGCTTCACTTCGTCCTGTCGCTTGCCGCGGCAGACTTGTTGACCTCTCCCCCACGACAGGCGATCGGTTGATCGCCGCCGCATGACCATGACCCCTTTGCTCGATGTCACCACCCACAGCTTCACCGATTGCCAGGCCCAGGCCGTGGCGCTGGCCGAACGCATCGCCGAGCGCTTGCGCACGGCCTTGACCGAGCGCGGCCAGGCCTTGCTCGCCGTGTCCGGCGGCAGCACGCCGAAACAACTGTTCGCCCGCCTGTCGCAACAGGCGCTCGACTGGAGCCGGGTGCAGGTCACCCTGGTCGACGAACGCTGGGTGCCGGAAGGCGATGAACGTTCCAATGCGCGGTTGGTGAAAGCACTGTTGCTGCAGCACGCGGCAGCCAGCGCCACCTTCGTCCCGTTGTACAGCGATGCGGCAACGCCGGAACAGGGGCTGGCCGCCAGCAGTGCACGCATCGATGCGCTGCCCCTGCCGTTCGACGTGGTGGTGCTTGGCATGGGCGACGATGGTCACACCGCTTCATTCTTTCCCGGCGGCGATCATCTGGCCGAGGCGCTGGATCTGGACGGAACCGCGCGTCTGTTGCCGATGCGTGCCCCCGGTGCGGGTGAGCCGCGCATCACCTTGAGCTTGCCGACGCTGCTGCAAACCGGGGCGCTGTATCTGCTGGTCAGTGGCGAGAAGAAGCGCGACGTGCTGGCCGATGCGCGACTCGGCCTGGGCGCGGCGCGGCATTATCCGGTGCGTGCGGTGCTGACCCAGCAACGTACGCCGGTGGCGGTGTACTGGTGCCCTTGAAAGCCGGGAGTGAGCGACGAGGAGTGAAAAGTGAGAGGACCGCCCTGCCGCTTTCGCTCTTGCTCCCTCTCGTTTCTCACTCCACTCCACTCACTTCTGGACTTGAATCATGACCACGTTGCACCCTGTCATCGCCGAAGTCACCGCCCGCATCGTCGAGCGCAGCCGCCCCACGCGCACGGCGTATCTCGCGCGGATTGACGAGGCGTGCAGCAGGGGTGTGTACCGTCACCGCCTCGGCTGCGCCAATCTGGCGCACGCCTTCGCGGCCAGCAGCGATGCCGACAAGGCCGCCTTGCGCGGCAAGGTCACGCCGAACGTGGGCATCGTCACCGCGTACAACGACATGCTCTCGGCACACCAGCCCTACGAACCGTATCCGCAGCAGATCCGCCAGGCCGCGCGACTGGTCGGCGCGGTGGCCCAGGTCGCCGGTGGCGTGCCGGCGATGTGCGACGGCATCACCCAGGGCCGCGCCGGAATGGAGCTGTCGCTGTTCTCGCGCGAAGTGATCGCGATGGCGACGGCGGTTTCGCTGTCGCACGACACCTACGACGCGGCGCTGATGCTCGGCATCTGCGACAAGATCGTGCCGGGCCTGCTGATCGCGTCACTGAGCTTCGGCCACCTTCCGATCATCTTCGTGCCGTCCGGCCCGATGCCCAGCGGCCTGTCGAACGACGAGAAATCGAAGATGCGTCAGCGTCACGCCGAGGGCAAGGCAAGCACGGAAGAACTGCTGGATGCCGAAGCCGCCTCGTATCACGCGCCGGGCACCTGCACGTTCTACGGCACCGCCAACTCCAACCAGATGCTGATGGAGATCATGGGCCTGCACCTGCCCGGTGCCAGCTTCGTCAGCCCGAACACGCCGCTGCGCGAGGCACTGACCCGCGCGGCCGTCTACCAGGCGGTGGCGATGACCGCCATGAGCCAGAGCTACAACCCGATCGGCCGGGTGGTCGACGAGCGCACCATCGTCAACGCGGTGATCGGCCTGCATGCCACCGGCGGCTCGACCAACCAGTTGCTGCACCTGGTGGCGATGGCGCGCGCGGCCGGCATCGTGCTCACGCTGGAAGATTTCGACGCACTCTCCGCCGCGGTGCCGCTGCTGGCGCGGGTGTATCCGAACGGCAGCGCCGACGTGAACCATTTCCACCAGGCCGGCGGCATGCCGTTCCTGATCGGCACCCTGCTCGACGCCGGCCTGCTGCATGGCGACGTGCGCACCGTGTGGGGCGAGGGCATGGCCGCTTACCGCTGCATGCCGACGCTGGACGGGGACGGCAAGCTGGTCTGGAATGAAGTCACCGCCAGCGCCAACCTCGACGTGTTGCGCCCG
>DATMTH010000128.1:0-22938 GCA_035564915.1 Rhodanobacter sp. | reverse complement strand
GTCCGGGCGAAGCGCGATGCTTCGCTCGGCCCCGCACCCTCATCCGCCCCTTCGGGGCACCTTCTCCCAAAGGCAGAAGGAACAAGCAGAGGCACATCATGAGCACTGGCACAGACCACATCATCAAGAGCTACGACACCGAACTGAGCCGGCTCACCGCCGAGATCGTGCGCATGGGCGAGTTGTCGGTGAAACAGCTGGAGGCGGCGATCGACGTGGTCGAGCGGCGCGACGAGCGCGCCGCCCAGCGCGTGGTCGACAACGACGACACGATCGACCAGATGGAGCACGACATCAGCCACGACGTGGTGCGTCTGCTGGCATTGCGCGCGCCGATGGCCGGCGACCTGCGCAACGTGTTCGCGGCGCTGCGCACGGCGGCCGACATCGAGCGCATCGGCGATTACGCCGCCAACGTGGCCAAACGCTCGATCCCCCTGTCGATGGTGGCCCCGGTGCAGCCGGCCAGGGGCCTGGAACACCTGGCGCGGCTGGCGGCCACCGGCGTGCGCGAGGTGCTCGCGGCCTACCAGGAGCGCGATGCCGAGCGCGCGCACGCGGTGTGGAAGAACGACACCGTGCTGGACGAGGCCTATACCGGCTACTTCCGCCAGCTGCTGACCTACATGATGGAAGACCCGCGCAACATCACCCCGTGCACGCATCTGCTGTTCATGGCCAAGAACATCGAACGGATCGGCGACCACGCCACCAACATCGCCGAGAACGTGTGGTTCCAGGTCACCGGGGAGCCGCTGGCGGCACAACGCAAAAAGCTCGACCACACCGCCAGCGCGGATTTTTCAGGCCTGCCCACCGAACCGGACCCGCTGTAGTCAGACCTGCTCCGGCCGACTGCTCGTCGGCAGCAGCAAGCTGACCCGCAAGCCGCCCCCTTCGCGATTGGCCAGCAGGATGCGACCGCCGTGGGCCTCGCAGATCTCGCGCGCCAGTGCCAGGCCCAGACCGGTGCCGGAACGCTTGGTCGAATAGAACGGCAGCAGCGCCTGCGCCAGCACCGCCTCGCTCATGCCGGGTCCGCGATCGGCCACCTCGATGCGCAGCTCGCGCGTGCCTTCCAGGATCGACAACGTGACTTCGTCATCCGCGCCACCCGACTCGTGCGCATTCTTGACCAGGTTGATCAGCACCTGCTCGATCTGTGCCGCATCGAATTGTCCCGGTCGATCCGGCAACGCGCTGACCAGCCGATACTGGCAATGCAGCGACAGCCCCTCCAGAAAGGCCGCCCACTGCACCTGCGCCAATCGTGGCGTGGGCAACTTGGCAAAACTGGCATAGCCGGCAATGAAGCCATGCAGATGACGGGCGCGTTCGCCGATGGTGGCAAACACGTTGGGCAGGCGCTCCACGTCGCCGCGACGGGCCAGCTCGGCGCCGGAATGGGCCAACGAAGAGATCGGCGCCAGCGAATTGTTGAGCTCGTGGCTGATCACCCGGATCACCCGCTTCCAGGTGGCCACTTCCTGCCGTGACAGCTCGCGCGTCATGCGCCGGAACGACTGCAGTCGGTGCGGCCGCCCCTGCAGCCGGAACGCACGTTGCGACAGATGGAAGGTTTCCTCGCTGCCGTCCATCTCCACGCTGAGCAGCGCATCCTCGCCGCGCTCCACCGCCTGTCGCAGGACTTCCGGCGCCTCGGCCAGCAACTCGGAAAAATCCAGCCCGACCAGGCTGCGACCTTCGTTGAACAGATGCCGCGAAGCGATATTGGCGTAGGCCACGCGACCCAGCGCATCGGTCAGCACCAACGCCACCGGCGTGTTCTGCACCACGGTATCCAGCAACAGTTCGCGCTGTGCCAGATGCTGGCGCTGCTCGCGCAAGGTATGCCCGAGCGCATTGTGCATGCGGATCAACTCGCCCAGCTCGTCGCGCCGGCTGGCCGCGATGGAGAAACTGAAATCGCCGTCACGGTAACTCGCCACGGCACCTTCCAGCGCGCGCAACAACCGGCTCACCGGTGCCATCGCACGACCGCCCAGCCATATCGCCACCAGCGACAGCAGCACCAGGCTGATGCCCAACGCCGCATAGGTGTCCAGATGCGGGATGGACGACGGCTTGAGCGGCAATGCCGTCGCATCCGGCTTGAGCATGAGCTGGCTTTGCAGCCATGCCAGAAACTGCGGCAAGGGCCACTGCGTGACTCCGGCGTAAATCAGCGCACCAGCCACGCCGGCGGCGAGCAGCAGCAGGCTGAGCCGCGCGCGCAGCGAGTTCAGGCGATGCCACATCGGCCGCGATTCCAGACCCCGGACAAACCGCTCAATGGCATGCCGGATCCCTCGGCTCGAGTGCGCAGTCGACTGGCGGACGTCCATTTTGCCAGGGCCGTTGCTTGCCCATCACGGCGGCCTTGTCGTTCGCCTGCGGCGGTGGCTCGTAGGCCGGGCCACGCTTGCCTGGCTGCTTGAATTTGAAAGGACTCCGGCGGTCGTCACCGGGCAAGCTGGAATGGGTGCGATAACTCGACGAACTGGCCGAGGCCGGTACCGCATGCCACTGGTCGCTGGGCGGGGTCTGCGCTGGCGGCGCTGTTTGCGCCAGCACCGCGCTGGCGATCAGCGCAAGGCAAGGGATCAACAAGACACGAAACTTCATGGCGTACCTCCCGTCATTCGACCACCCATCTTTGTACGCCGTGCGTGGTGCGGCAAGCACGAAACGCACGGCGCTCAGTTCGATGCCGCCAGCCCGTAACGCTCCATCCGCCGATACAGCGCCTGGCGTGACAGGCCCAGGTTCTGCGCGGCGCGACTGACCACCCCGCCAGCATGGTGCAGCGCCTCCTCGACCGTCTCGCGACTGGGTTCGTCGAGGCTGCGGCCGACATTTGCCGCATGCTGCGGCAGGTTGAGCAGCTCCGGCATGATCGGGTTGCCGCCGGCCAGCAGGGCGGCGCGCTCGATCGCGTTTTTCAACTCGCGCACATTGCCCGGCCACGGATAGCCGAGCAGCGCCTCGCGCGCGGCATCACCCAGCTCGGCGCGGCCGTCCAGGAAGAATTCGGCCAGCGGCAGGATGTCGTCGTTGCGCTCGGTCAACGGCGGCAGGTTCACCTCGATCACGTTGAGCCGGTAATACAGGTCTTCGCGGAAGGTGCCGGCGCGGATCATCGCCTTGAGGTCGGCATTGGTCGCCGACAGCACGCGTACCCTGGCATGTCGCGTCTTGCCGGAGCCGAGCCGCTCGAACTGGCCGGTTTCCAGCACGCGCAACAGCTTCATCTGGCCGGGCAGCGGCAGGTTGCCGATCTCGTCGAGAAACAGCGTGCCGCCATCGGCCAGCTCGAAACGACCTTCGCGCGCCTTGTTGGCGCCGGTATAGGCACCGGCCTCGGCGCCGAACAGTTCGGCCTCGATCAGCTCGCCCGGCAACGCGCCGCAGTTCACCGCGACGAACGGACCGCGCGCAACGGAAGAGTTCGCATGCATGATCGCCGCGATGCGTTCCTTGCCGGTGCCGTTGGGGCCGGTGATCAGCACCGACACCTCGGAGCGGGCGACCTGGCAGGCCAGATCCAGGGTGCGCGCCATCGCCTCGGAGGCGAACACCAGTCCATCCAGATCGTATTTCTTCTGCAGCGTCTCGCGACGCTGGCGGCGTTCGCGCCGACTGCGGCTGATCTCGCGACTGGATTCGGACAGCTCCAGCAGGTTCTCCACCGTGGCCAGCAGCTTGTTGTCGTCCCACGGCTTGGCCAGGTAATCGGCGGCACCGGCCTTGACCAGTTCCACCGCGGTTTCCAGATGCGTCCACGCGGTGAGCAGGATCACCGGCAAATCCGGATGGCGCTCGCGAATCGCCCGAAACAGCGCCACGCCTTCCTTGCCCGAGGTGGTGTCGGCGGTGAAGTTCATGTCCTGGATGACCACGTCGACCGCCTCGCGCTCGAGCGCGGCCAGGCCTTCGTTCGGCGTCAGCGCGGTCAACGGGCGAATCTCGTGCAGCGACAGCGCCAGTGACAGCGCCTCGCCCACGGAAGGGTTGTCATCGATGATCAGTACGGTACGTGTCATTCGTTTTCTGCACATAAGGACATGGATGCCGCTCCTGCCCACAAGGTTGGCATGACCAATGAACTATTCAACCGCCGGACGGCGACGCAAGTGCCTGCAGGCTGTTCTTGCCGGCCGTTGACACATCGTCATCCGCGCGCGTCGCGCCGTGCTCCGGCACCGGCGCTGCGCCATCAAACCATTGCACCGACACCCCTCGAACCACGCCAATCCTCGCCTGCCGGCTGACCTTCAGCACAGCGCCACGCTCGGCCACGATCGGCCCTGCAACCACCACGCCGGGCCCGATCACGAGTTCCGGCAGACGCCGCTCCTCATGATTGTTCACGGTCATGCCGGGATCAGGCCTTGGCAGCAGGATACCCTTCTCGACATGGGTGGTTCCGCTGAGCCGAACCCGCCCCGCCACGGTCTCCAGCTGACCGCCGATGAAAGCATCGCGGGCATCGACCGTGCCGGTCAGGGTTCGCACGTCGCCCTCGACCCGCACGCCCTCTGCCAGACGGATATGGCCCGTGACCGATTTGACATCGCCGGTGCAGAGCACGTCGCGATCCAGCTCGATGCGCCCGTCGACGCTGCGCAGCCCCGATGCCCGGGCTCGGCTGCCGAGCAGGATATCGCCATCAACCACGCTGATCTTGCGCACCCTCGCCAACGGCGCCACCTGCACGTCGCCGTCCACCGAATACACCGAGCCGTGCGGAAAACCGCTTTTCAGCGTGGTGGCGCGGTCCACATGAAGCGTGCAGCCAGTCATCGCCAGCACGCCAAACAGAACAATCGGTCGCATCATCCGCATCACTTCGAATTCCCTTTGATGGTCAGTCGGCTGCGCCACCTTGCAGCCCATTCACAACGCACCAGGCGTGCCCGCACGCATGGTACGGACACGCTGCCCGGCATCAGCCGGGCAACGCCAGGTGTCATCCCGCGGTGGCCACCGGATGCGCCGGCGCCTTGCCGGCCTTCACTGCCGCGATCCAGTGGTCGACCCGGGTCTCCAGCACGTCCAGCGGCAATGCACCACCGCTGAGGATCTCGTCATGGAAGGCACGGATGTCGAACTGGCTACCCAGCGTCTTCTCCGCCCGCGCGCGCAGCTCGAGTATCTTCAACTCGCCGGTCTTGTAGGCCAGCGCCTGGCCGGGCCAGGTGATGTAACGATCGGTTTCGGCCTGCACGTCCGGCTCGTCCTCGCTCGAGTGCGCATGGAAGTAGTCGACCATCTGCTGGCGCGTCCAGTGCTTGTAGTGCACGCCGGTATCCAGCACCAGCCGGTCGGCACGCAGCAGCTCGTCGGACAGGCGACCGTAGTCGGATAGCGGATCCTTGTAGAAGCCGACTTCCTTGCCCAGTTGCTCGGCATAAAGCGCCCAACCTTCGATGTAGGCGGTGTAGCCGGCCTGCTGGCGGAACGGCGGCAACTTGGGCAGCGTCTGCGCGATCGAGAGCTGCAGGTGATGGCCCGGAATGCCTTCGTGATACGCGGTCGATTCGATCGTCAGCACGCTGCGGTGGGCGAAGTCGCCGGTGTTGACGAAGATCTGCCCCGGCCGCGAGCCGTCCGGCGTGCCCGGATGGTATTCGGCTGCCGCCGCCTCTTGCTCGCGAAACTTCTCCACCGGCATCACCACCACCCTGGTCTTCGGCAGCAGGCCGAACAGTTTCGGCAACTCCGGTTCCATCCCCGCGATGTAAGCGCGATAGCGGTTGAGGATGTCCTCGCGCGAGGTGGCGTGGATTTTCGGGTTGGTCTTCAGCGAGGCGCGGAAACTGGCCAGATCCTTGTAACCCTGCGCGTGGGCGATCTTCGTCATCTCCGTTTCGATGCGCCTGACCTCGGCCAGGCCGAACTCGTGGATCTGCTCCGGCGTCTCATGGGTGGTGGTCATCTGCTCGACGTCATAGCGATAAATCGCGTCGCCGTTCGGCAGATCCCACACGCCCGGCTGGCTGCGCCCGTGCGGCGCATAGTCGTCGGCGACGAACTTGCCCAGCTTTGCGTAGGCCGGGCGCACGTCGTGGTCGATGGCCGCAAGGATGGCGTCATGCAGGCGCTTCTGATCCGCCGCCGAAACCGACTTCGGGAAATGCTTCAGCGGCTCGGCGAACACGCTGTCCATGCCGGCCGGCTTCTCGATGCTGTCGATCTGCGCCACCACCTTTTCCAGCAGATACTTCGGCGGCATCATCTTGTCGCGCATGCCCTGGCGCGCCACCGCGGTCACCTGGTCGAACAGCGTCGGCACCGCCTTCAGGCGCGCCAGGTAGTCGTCGTATTCCTTCGTGTTGTTGAACGGGATCGAGCTGACAAAGCCGGCCAGCGCAATATGCGCGCCGTTCATCTGATCCAGCGGCATCTCGTACAGTTTGAGCTGGTAACCACGCAGGTTGTCCTTCAGCTGGCGCACCATCAGCTGCTGGTTGAGCTTGTCGCTGTCGGCGAAACCGGTGGTGTCGATTGCCTCGAAACGCTTGAGGAAATCCTCATTCACCTTGTGATCGGCTGCCACGTGCGCCAGCGAGGCATCCGTCCAGCGGTCGTTGTAGCGCAGGTCGCCAAGCATGGTGGCGAACTCGGGGCTGTTCTTCAGCCCGTACTGCCATTGTTCGGCCAGCAGCGCATTCAGCGCGGCCACCCGACTCGCCACGCTGGCCCCGGTAACCGCCTTCGCCGTTGGCGCTGCGTCTGCCGTGAAAGCCATGGTCACCGAACCCAGCAAAGTTGCACAAATCAGCACAGGCAAAATTTTCATCAAAGCACGTCCTTGGAGTCATGAATGAAGGGAATGGCAACCCGGTGATTGTGCCCCTCGCGGACCACTCCCTCCCGTGCCAGAGTGCATGGTAGTCACACCGACCGCGTCGCCACCACCGGTGGCACCGCGGCAGCGCGTCGTGCCGGGCCGAGCACGGCGAGCTGACCGAGCACGAGCATCAAGGCCGCACCGCCGGGCAACCATATCCACGGCAATCGCGGCAGTTCGTACTGTTTCATCAGCAAGGCATTGCCCACGTACGCGAACAGCATGCCGATACTCACGCCGATGCTGACGATCAACGCGTTTTCGGCCATGAATTCACGCAGGATGTCCGCTCGCCGCGCCCCCAGCGCACGCCGGATGCCGATCTGGCGCGTGCGCCGCTGCACCCAGAAGCCGGTGAGGCCCATGATGCCGATCACGGTGACGACCAGCACGGTCAACGCCACGCCGACCAGTAGCCACAGCGCCGCACGCCGGGTCTTGAAAGCGGCATCGCGACGCGTGCCGTAGAAGCTCACCTGCACCGGAAAACCCACCTGCAGCAGCGCTCCAAACTGGTGCTTTATCGCCTTGCGCACGCCGGCCAGGGCGACATCGCGCATGGCCGGATCGACTCGCACCGCATAGCTCAACGCCGCCGTGCTGCCAACGCGATGGGCGAGCAGCACGCTGTCGTCGGCGCGGCCATGATTGGCCATGAAAAGCTGGTTGCGCATCAGGTGTCGAGCCACCCCAACCACCTGATAACGGACCGCCGTCTTGTCGCCAGGATCGCCCAGCAGCTTGCCGACCACATCCGTGTCACCGAAGAACTTGTGCGCCAACGCCTCGGTGATGATGATCGGCCTGACCGCACCCTTGCTGTCGGCACTGGCATCCCGATATTCGCCGGGCAGGAAATCGCGCCCTGCCACCAGCGTGATGCCCAAGGTGTTCACCAACCCCTCGCCCTCATAGCAACTGGCACCGGCCTTGACGCCGGTCGGCCCCTGCAACGCCATCACGCAGAGATAGCTTGGTACCATCGGCAACCCCAGGGCCGCCGAGACGGCGCGCACACCCGGTACCTCACGCAAGGCTTGCGACCCTGCGCTTACCTCCGCCGCCGTCCATGAACGATCAGGCAGGTTCAACTGATCGATCAGGATCAATGCCTTGTCGTCGACGCCGCTGGGCGCCAGCATCGGCTGCAGTTGCTGCCAGGCGAGGAACAACACATTGCACAAGATGGCACAGGCCAGCGCGACCTGCAGAAGCACCATCGCAGGCATCAGGCTGTGCCGGCGCAAGGTGGAAAACAGTATGCGGATGGACATGTCGAACTCCCTTATTCGCTCTTGACCTGCAGGCCAGGCTCCACCGCCGAGGCGCGCCATGCGGGCAGGATGCCCACCAGCATGCCCACCGCCAGCGCCAGCGCGAACAGCACGCCGAACATCAACGGATCCAGATGCACCAGGCCGGAAAAATCGTTGCCCTGCTGACGCAATGTCCACACGCCAAGCCAGGTCAGCGGGATCGCCACCAGCCCGCCGGCGAGACAGGCACCGCCGGCCTCCAGCACGTGCTGCAGAAACACCGCAAGGCGTGGTGCACCGAGCGCACGACGAATGCCGATCTCGCCACTGCGGCGCAGAAAGCGCGCGGCCAGCAAACCTGCCACGTTGATCATGCACAGCAACAGGAACGAGCCGGCCAGCCATACGTTCAGGCGCACGCTGTCGGGTACCACATCCTGCTGCTTCAACCATGCCGCCACGCTGGTCAGTTCTGCCCTGGCCGGCTTGGCAAAACCCGCCAGCACTTTCTGTTGTTCCACATAGTGGATCAGGAACGCGCGATAACCCGCCACCTGCGCTGGCTTGTCCAGTTGCACCCAGAACCCCAGCGAGGCGCAATGCGCCGGGTCCGAAGGCATGCCACCCGGCGACGCCTTGTACGACGCATCGCAACGGTCGGCGGTCAGTGGCGACAAACCGGCATCCAAAGCCGCCGTGTAAGGCAGATAGAGGTTTTCGCCACCATCGCCCGTGAACGCCGCGACGTCCAGCCCGTAGAAATGCGGCTGCGGTGCATACGGCGCGAACACGCCGACCACCTGGAACAGCGTCCTGCCCAGGCGAACCCTGCGTCCCACCGCGTTCTCCGTAGCGAAAAGCTTTTGCGCCAGGTCAGTGTCGATCAACACCACCGGCGTGCGCGCCGCCTCCTCCGCGACACTCCAGTTGCGCCCGTAACGCATCGGCACACCGAACATCGGCACGAAGTCGCTGCTGGTGGCCAGGATCACCTGCGAACCCTGCACATGCTTGCCGTCGGCCGAAGCCACATCCGAAATCATGTCGGCGGTCACCACCTGCCGCGTGGCCCGGTGCTTTGCCAGCAACGCCTGTGCGTCACCGAGCTTGATCCGCTGATAGCCGCTGCTGGCGCTGACGCCATTCATCGCCATGTCGGCCGATGTAGTGAATGCCTTGCCCTGCACCGTATCCACCCATGCCTGATAGATGTGCTGGCTGCGCCCCGGCAACGGGTCGGCGGTAAGCACATGCAGCAAGGTCAACGTAGTCATGCACGCTGCCAGGCCCAGGGCCACGGTCAGCACCACCAGCACCGTGCTTCTGGGGAATCGGCGCAGGCCATGCCAGGCCAGTTCAAGGTTGTATCCAAACATCTATCGCTCCTTCCAGCCAACATTCTGCCGCACCTGCTTCAGGCAAACCCGGTCCGCATGCATGCCGCTCGTCACACGCTCCTCGTCGCCACCACCGGTGGCACTCTCGACGCGCGTCGTGCCGGCCCAAACACGGCCAGCTGGCCTATCAGCCAAAGCGTGATCGCACCAATCGGCAAATAAGCCACGGGCAGACGCGGCATTTCGTAATGCGTCATCAGGATCAGATTGATCGCATAGGCCAGCGCCATGCCGAGTGCGATGCCGCCGCTGACGATGAGAAAATTCTCGAGCTGGAAATAGCGCAGGATGTCGCCGCGGGTGGCTCCGATGGCGCGGCGAATGCCGATCTGCCGGCGTCGCTGCGCGACCCAGAAACTGGCCAGCCCGGCGATGCCCAGGGCCGTCACCACCAGCAGCGCCGCGCACACCGTGACCAGCAACCACGCCATCGCCTTGTCACCGGCGAAGTAGCTGGCGCGCAGCTCGGCATAGGTGCCCTGCTGGCTGATCAGCATCTGCGGATTGAGCTCGACCAGCTTGTCCGCCGCCTCGCGCAACACCCGGTCGCGCGCCAGCTTATCGACCCGCAACACGTACAGCGCGGACAGCATGGAAGTGGGCCTGGCGGCGAACAGGGCCACGTATTCCGATGCGCTGCCACGCAGCTCCCCCCGCACCATGTGATCGATCACGCCGATCACCTGAAAACGCCGCTTGCCGATCCAGAAGGCCTGACCCAGTGCCGACTTGCCCGGCCACAGGCGAGTGGCGAGCGCACGCGTCACGATCATCGAGGAGGACTGCGGCAACCAGGCCTCCGTACCGGCGTACTCGGTGTTGTTGAAATCACGACCGGCCACCAGCTTCAGGCCCAGCACCTGCAGATAGCCCGGCGAGCCAAGCATCATCTGGGTGTTGGGCCCGTTGATGGTATTGGCCGCATCCAGCGTGGGATTGAAGTTCATGTCCTGGTTGGCCAGCGGCAACGACACCACCATCGCATCCGAAGTCACCCCGCCGATAGCGCGCAGCGCCGCCAGGTTGCGCTCGGTCACCGGCACCGCGGTGGCATCGGAAATGCCATCGGTCTGCAGCCACACCAGGCTGCTTTCGTCGATGCCGGTGTGGACGTCCATGCGGCTCAGCCGGCTACCGATCATGAACATCGCGTTGCACAGGATCGCGCAGGCCACGGCGATCTCCAGCACCAGCAAGCCGGCCGCCAGCTTGTGCCGGCGCAACGCGGAAAGAGTCGGTCGAATATCCATGTCAGTTGCTCTTCAATTGCAGTGCGGGGGCAATCTGGCAGGCCCGCCACGCAGGCAATACCCCGGCCAGCAGACTGGCAACGATCGCCAGCACGAAGGTGATCAGGAACATGCGCAGGTCCAGATGCGCCAGCGTGGCGTAATCCACCGGCGACTGCCGCACCGCCCACAAGCCCGCCAGGGCCAGCAGCAATCCGAGTACGCCACCGGCGAGGCCAACCAGACCGGCCTCGGTCAGCAGCTGTGCGAACACGGCACGCCGCGAGGCACCCATCGCACGGCGCACACCGATCTCGCCCGCGCGGCGCAAAAACTTTGCCAGTAGCAAACCCACCGTATTGAGCAGGCACACAAACAGGAAACCGAAGGCGACCCAGGCCTGCAGACGCGCATCGCTCGGCACCACATGGTTGTAATCCAGCCATTGCATGAGGCTGCGCAAGGCGGTGAGCGGCTGGCCGGTGTACTGAAAACGCCCCAATGCCTTCTGCTGCCCGGAGTAATGCACCAGGTACTGCCGGTAGGCCGCCACCTTGGCTGGCGTATCCAGCTGCACCCAATACTGCAGCCAGACGCACGGTTGATACTCCAGATGCAACTGGTCGGTGAGCTGGCCCCAGCAATCCAGACTGTTGCCGGCAATGCCGAGTTCGGCCAGGTCGCGCGACGTGGCGAACGGGATGAAAACCTGGTCGCCCGCGGCGAACGCCCCCTGCCCGAACAGGTCATAGAAGCGCGGCGTCGGCCGCCAGTGTTGCAGCACGCCAACGATGCGAAAATCCCACTTGTCCAGGCGGATGCTCTTGCCGATGCTGTCGCCGCCGGCGAACAGCTTGTCGTTGAGCGCCTGCGAGATCACCGCCACGCGGGCGCGATCGTGATCATCCGCCGCCGTCCAGCCACTGCCGCGCTGGAACGGCACTTCGAACATGCGAAAGAAATCCGTCGTCGTGGCCAGCGTTGACAGCGACATCGGCCGCGCACCCGGCTGCGGGCCGAACACCTTCAACTTCGCGCTGACCACGATCGTCTGGCGATCTGCCCGGTGCTCGTTCAGCAGATTGGTGGCGTCGATATAGGTGAACTGGCTTTCCGGCTCGGTCTTCGAACGTGTATCGGGCATGATCTGCGGGTAGAAGATCTGCCCGCTCCGGCCCGGCAACGGATCGCCCGAGAGCAGGTGCAACACGGTCAGCGTGGTAATGCATGCGCCAATGCCCAGCCCGATCGCCAGCACCATCAGCGCGGTAAGCACCTTGTTGCGCCTGAGGCTGCGCAAGGCCAGGTCAAGGTAATAGCCGAACATTCCGTGTATCTCCGTGAACCATCAATTTTCAGAAGCAGTGCAACGAGCGAATGCAGGATCGTCTGCAGGAGCGAATGCAGGAGCGACTGTAGGAGCGACTTCAGTCGCGATGCTCCTCACGCCAGCCACAAAAGCAAAAGCAAAAGCATCGCGGCTGAAGCCGCTCCAACAGGGACCGAGCTCGCGGCCCATCACACCGACCTCGTTGCCACCACCGGCGGCACGGCCGCGGCGCGCAGCGCCGGGCCGAGCACCGCAAGCTGTCCCAGAGCCCACAACACCAGGGCGCCGATCGGCAGATACCAAAGCGGCAGGCGGGGCAGCTCGTAATGCCTCATCAACCAAAGACTCAGCATCAACGCACATAACGAACCGATCACGATGCCGACCCCCACGATCAACAGATTTTCCGCCTGGAAATATCTCAGGATGTCGCCACGCGTGGCGCCGATGGCGCGGCGGATGCCGATCTGACGTGTACGTTGCTGCACCCAGAAGCTGGACAACCCGACCACGCCCAGCGCAGTCAACGCCAGCAGGCAACCAATCACCACCACCAGCAACCAGACCAGCGCGCGATCATCGTGGTAGTAATCCGAAACCGTTTGTTCGTAGATCTGGCTCTTGGTGATGATGCGCTGGTCGTCGACGCCATCGAGCACCCCGGGAAGGTTCTTGAGAACCGCGGCGCGGGCACCCGGATCGGCACGCAGGACATACATGCCACTGCTCACCGAAGTCACCGGGAACAACATGTTCAATTCGGTGCCGCTATACTTGTTGATGCTGGGGTTGAGCAAGTGCGCCGCCACACCCACGACGCGAGTGGCCACCTTGCCTTTCTCGCGGTAGATGAAGATGGGTTTGCCCAGCGGATCTTCGCCCGGCCATAGCGTATCGGCCAATTGGCGCGTGATGATCACGACCGCTGGCGGCGGCGCGTCGCCGTACGGGTCGTAGTTCTCGTATTCCTGCGGCAGAAAATCCCTGCCTTCGGCGAGCTTGATGCCGAGCGTGGCGACTACGCCAGGAGTCCCCAGATAGGTCACCACGTTGTTCACTGCCGGCTTCTTGTCATCCGGCTTGCGATACACGCCACCAGCCGAGTATTCGTACGCCAGTGGCAGCGAGTTGGTCATCACCACGCTCCTGACGCCAGGCATGCTGCGCAACGCGGCGAGGTCGGCCGCTGCCAGACTTGCCCGACTGGCGGGGGTCGCGTCGTCACGCAAGCCGCTGCTTCTGGCCCATACCAACTGGTTGTCGGCAACCCCGGTAGGCATGCGCATAGCTGCCAGATGGTTGCCGATGATCGACAGTGCGTTGGTCACGATGGCGCAAGTCAGCGCGATTTCGAGGGCCACCAGAATCACGGCGGTCTTGTGGTGCCTGAGTGCGGAAATGATCGGAGGCATGGGGGTGGTCCTTACTGGATCTTCAGCGCACGGGCCGGCGGCAGATGGCACGCACGCCAGGCAGGAAACACCGCGGCCAGCACGGTGGCGATCAATGCCAGCAACACGGTGGTCGCCAGCATCGGCAGATCCAGATGCGCCAGGGCGGCGTACTGGACCGGCTGCTGTCGCACCAGCCACAGGCCGGCATCGGCCAACGACAGGCCCACGATGCCACCGGTCACGCCGATGATCGATGCCTCGATCAGCAACTGCGCGAACACCGCGCGCCTGGACGCGCCCATCGCCCGGCGCACGCTCAATTCACCGCCGCGGCGCAGGAATTTGACCAGCAGCAAGGCCACCGTGTTGACCAGGCACACCAGCATGAAGCCAAGTGCCAACAACGCCTGCAGCTGGACACTGCCCGGCACCACGTGATTCACATCGAGCCAGCCCATCAAGTCATGCAGACCGATGTTGGGCGGCCGCTGGAATCTTCCCAGCGCTTTCTGTTCCTGCGAGTAATGCACCAGAAACGAGCGGTAGGCGGTGATTGCGGCCGGTGTATCGAGCTGTACCCAGAACTGCATCCAGATACAGCTGGCGGCCTTGCGCAGGTCTCCCGAAGGAGGGCCGCTGCCCCAGCACATCATGCTGCCTTGCGTCGATTGCTTGAGTTCCATCGCTGTTTCCAGCGGCAGGAACACTTGTTCCGTCCTGGCGTAGTCGCCTTGGGTGAGGTCGTAGAAATGCGGCACGGGATCCCAATGGTTGATCACGCCAATGACGCGGAATGAATCCTTGCCCAAGCGCAACTCCTGGCCCAACGCGTGATCGGCGCCATACAACTTGTCAGCCAGTTCGCGCGAGATCACCGCCACGCGCGCCTGCTTCTCGTCGTCTGCCGCCGTCCAGCCCTGACCGCGAAAAAACGGCACGTCGAACATCGCAAAGAAATCGGCGCTCGCATAGCGTGCATCGGCATAGAAGGCCCGTGCCTTGCCTTGCGGCGACCGTACGGTCACCTGCCCGCCCGTCATCGCCACCTGGCGGGTGCCCCGATGGGCATGCAGCAGATTCATCGCGTCGATCCAGGTCATCTGGTCGGGTGGCGTCGAATCCCTGGTATAGCCGTCCATATCCTGCGGATCGATCTGCGGGTAGAACAGCGTGCCGCTTTTCCCGGGCAACGGGTCGGCGGTCATCACATGCAGCACGGTGATCATGGTCATGCTGGCACCAATGCCCAGCCCGATCGCCAGCACCATCAGCGCGGTGAGGATCGGGCTGCGCTTCAGGCTGCGCAAGGCCAGGTCAAGGTAGTAGCCGAACATTCCGTGTATCTCCGTGAACCATCAATTTTCAGAAGCAGTGCAACCAGCGACTGCAGGATCGTCTGCCGGAGCGAATGTAGGAGCGACTTCAGTCGCGATGCTCCTCTGGCGATCCACAAAAGCAAAAACAGAAGCATCGCGGCTGAAGCCGCTCCAACAGGTTGCGTGGCTGCTCTCATCACGCGCTCCTCGTCGCCACCACCGGTGGCACCGCCGCCGCACGCAGGGCCGGGGCCAACACCGCCAACTGGCCCAGCAACAGCATCAGCAACGCGCCCCATGGCAGGTAAGCAATGGGCAGTCGCGACAACTCGTAGTGGCGCATCAGCCAGAAGTTGATCCCGTACGCGGCCAGCAGCCCGATCACCACGCCGACGCCCACCACCAGCAGGTTCTCGATCTGCACGTCGCGCAGCACATCCATCCGTCGCGCACCCAGCGCCCGCATCACCCCGATCTGCCGCGTGCGCTGTTGTACCCAGTAGCCGGTGAGCCCCATGATTCCGGCCAGGGTCACGAACAGCACCACCAGGCAGACGCCGGACAACAACCAGACGCCGGCGCGCTGACGGGCCAGCGCGCGATGGCGCAGGCTCGCGTACGTCTCCACCGTCGGCTCGATCCCCTGCATCGAGGTCGGGCCAAGTTCGCGCTGTATCGTGCGCTTCACCGTCTTGATCAGGCGATCCACATCGGCCGTGCCGCTTCGAACGGCGAACAACGGCACCGCCCATTGGTCGGGATGATCCGGTACCAGCATGGTGTAGCTGATGTCGTTGCGGTTGTCGGTGCCAAGCTGGTTGCGCATCAAGTGCGCCACCACGCCCACCACCGTGCGCATGCCGGGATGCTCGCTCTCGTCGCCGATACGGATCTGCTTGCCAAGCGCGTCGCCCGCGGGGAACAACTGCGTTGCAAGAGCTTGCGAAATGATCGTCGGACCGTTGCCGTGCAGGGTTTCGCCGATGCCCAGGCTGGTGGTCTCCTGCTCGCTGAAGTCGCGCCCGGCCACCAGCTTCAGCCCCAGCGTATTCACCAGCCCATCGCCGACATACATCGAGACATTGGCCTTGGTGCGCTGGCCGACACCATGGACATCGCCGCTCATGATCACGTTGGTGACCATCGGTATCGATCCTGCCGTGCTGGCGTGAGTGACTCCCGGGATGGCACCCAGTTCCGACTGCACCGATTGCAATCGCGCCGCCGACCACGGCGCACCGCGCGCGACGATACCGGAAGCCACAATCAATTGATCCGCCTGATCGATGCCGTCGTGAGTGAGTATCGGTACCAGGCGTTGTTGCAGGAGAAACAGGGCATTGCAGGCGATGGCACAGGCCAGCGCCACCTGCAGCACGACCAGCAAGGGCATCATCACGTGACGGCGCAGCGGCTTGACTATGTATCGCATGGCGCCTCCTCTAAGCCTGTTTGATCTGCAGGGCCGGCTGCAACCGGCACACGCGCCATGCCGGCAACACGCCGACCACCATGCCGACCAGGATCGACAGCACCAGCAAGCCCAGGAACACGCTCAGGTGCAGCTCGGCCGCATCGGCGTAACCCACCGGCTGCTGCCGCACGATCCACAAGCCGAGCAAGGTCAGCGGCGCGGCCAGCAGACCACCGATCACCCCGAGCACGCCGGTCTCGACCAGGTGCTGGGCAAATACCGTGCGCCGCGAGGCACCCAGGGCACGGCGTATGGCCACGTCGCTCTGCCGGCGCATGAAGCGGGCAGCAAGCAAACCGGCCACGTTCACCATGCACAGCAACAGGAACGCGCCGGCCAGGGCGACGTTGAGGCGCACGTCGTCCGGCACCACGTGCTTCAGGTTCATCCACTGATCGACCGAGTAGATATGCGGCTTGGTCGAATGCGCAAAACTGCCATCACGGTGCCGCGCCTCGGCGACATTGCTGACAAACTGCTGAAAGGCCGCGACATCGCCCGGCATCGGCAGCGACACCCACGTCTCCAGCCAGCGGCAGCGCGAGACATCCACCGTACCGAAACTCACCGCCGCTGCACCCTTGTCGCAGTTGCCCGAGGTCATCGGTCCGACGCCGGCCTGCAGCGCCGCGTCCAATGGCATGAACAGGCTCTGGGATTGCCCGGTTACCGCGCCCGAGTTGCGTTCCAGATCGAAGAACTGGGTCTTTGGCGCCCACTCGTCGCTGACTCCGATCACCTGAAAGTTGCGGTCGCCGATCCTGACCTGACGCCCCACCGTGTCCTCGCTACCGAACAGCTCGCGACTGAGCTTTGCCGCGATCACCACCACCGGCGCATGAGCCGCCTGTTCCTGCGCAGTCCAGCTGCGTCCGTACTTCAACGGAATGCCGAACATCGGAATCAGCGGACCATATGCCATCACGCCGCTGGCATTTTCCGTGTGCGCGGCCGCATTCCCGGTGGCGGCGTCAGCACGACTTACCGTGGTCAGCACCTCGGCCAGCGCGACCTGCTGCGTGGCGCGGTGCGCGTCGACCAGGGCCCTGGCATCGTCAAGCTTCAGGTAGGACGGTGCATCGGTGGACGAATCCGTGTCGGCAAGACTGTCGCGCGCATCCATCGAGACCACGTACAAATGCGAACTGATGCCGGGCAAGGGCTCGCCGGACAAGGCCTGGAAGATCGTCAGCGCCGTCATGCTGGAGGCAATCCCCACCGCCATGGTCAGTACCACCAGCGCCACCATCGGCAGATTCTGGCGGCAGCGCCGCAGCGCGAGCATCAGGTAATAACGAAACATCGACAGCACTCCTTGTCCGGAAACACGCGCACCAACCCAAACTCTCGACAACTACACCGACCTCGTCGCCACCACCGGTGGCACCGCCGCCGCGCGCAACGCCGGCCCGAACACTGCCAGTTGCCCCAACGCCCACAAAGTCAGCGCGCCAATCGGCAGGTAATAAAGCGGCAGGCGCTGCAATTCGTAATGCTGCATCAGCACCGCGTTGAGCAGGAAAGCCAACAGCATGCCCAGCGCGACGCCAGCACTGACGATCAGGAAATTCTCGGTCTGGAAGTAATGCAGGATGTCGCCGCGGGTGGCGCCGATGGCCCGGCGAATGCCGATGCTGCGGGTGCGCTGCTGCACCCAGAAGTTCGCCAGCCCGGCGATGCCCAGCGCCGTGACGAACAGCAGCGCCAGCGCCGAGGCGATCAGCAGGCCGATCATGGTGGTGTCGCGCTGGAAGTAGTCGGCGCGGATCTCGGTATAGGTCTGCGTCCGCTTCGCGTTGATGAGCCGGTCCGGACTGGCCTTCAACAGTGCAGCCGAGGCCGCCTGCAGCACGCGCGCTCGATCCTGCGGGGCGCTGCGCATCACGTAGAACACGCCGGCATCATCCGGTCGCAGCGGCCAGATCATGCTGTCGCCGTCGACACCCGGTTTGCGCAGGTTCGGACGCAGGAACCTGTCCACGATGCCTACGATGCGAATGTAGTTGTCGCCGTCGTACATGCTCTGTCCGAGCGCCGGTTTGCCCGGGTACAGGTGCTGCGCCAGTGCGCGGGTGACAATGGCAACCGCCGGTTTGCCCGCGCTCACGTACTCGTCCGGCAGGAAGTCGCGCCCCGCAACCAGGCGCAGGCCCAACGTATTGATCAAGCCGGGCGTGCCGTCGTACACGGAAGGCTCCATGCATCCGCTGCCCTCGATCGAGTTGAGCTGCATCGCCCGGTCCAGTGCCTGCTTGCTCGGACAGAAGCCACGGCTCGACTCGCTCTGATCCAGCGGCAGCGAATAGCTGACCGCCACGGCGGATCGCACGCCGGGAATGCTCCGCAACACCGCCAGATCGGCAGTATGCCGGGCCTGTGGATTCTCGCCCTTCAGGATGCTCGTGCTGGGGATCACCGACAACTCGTTCTCGACCATGCCGGTCGGTACGCTGATCCGTTGCACGCGATTGGCAATCATGAACACGACGTTGCAGACGATCGCACAGGTGAGGGCCGCCTGCAGCAACAGCAGGCCCGCGGTGAGCTTGTGTCGACGCAGGGTCGAGAGTATCGGGCGCAGTTGCATGCTGGATGTCCTCATGAAGTTTTCAACTGCAGTGCGGGCTGTACGCGGCAGGCGCGCCATGCGGGCAGCAGACCGGCCAGCACGCTGGCCATAACAGCCAGCGCCACCGTGCCCAGCAGCATCGACATGTCCATCTGCGCAAGCTGCGCATAATCATCGGGGCGACGGCGCACGCTCCACAGACCGAGCTCGGCGATCAGCAAACCCAGCACGCCACCGGCCACGCCGATCGTGGCCGACTCGACACCAAGCTGCAGGAATATGTCGCGCCGTCGCGCACCCAGCGCGCGGCGCACGCTGATCTCGCCGCTGCGGCGCAGGAATTTCGCCAGCAGCAACGCGACAATGTTCACGATGCAGACGCACAGGAAGCCCAGCGCCAGCCACAGTTGCAGGCGCACATCCGTCGGCACCAGGTTCTTGTGCTCCAGCCAGCCCATCAGGCTGTACAACTTCGCTTCCGTGGCTGGCCGCTGGAACCGGCCCAGCGCCTTCTGCCGGGCGGAATAGTCGATCAGGAACTGGTGATAGGCCTGCACCTGCGCAGCGCTGTCCAGCTGCACCCAGAATTGCAGCCATGTCATTTCGGCACCGGTCAACGAATCGCCGGAATCGCCCTTGCCCCAGCCGGACTGGTTGCCATTGACCTGCAACTTCAGGTCCACCGCCGCGGAGAGCGGCAGGAAGAACTGATCCGACTCGCCGAAGGATTGCGCCGACAGGTCGGCATAGAACATCGGCTGCGGCCGCCAGTCCGCAGTGACGCCGATCACGCGAAAATCGCTTTCACCCAGTCGTATCGTCTGGCCGATGCCATCGGCATTGCCGAACAACTTCCGATCCAGCGTCTGGCTGAGCACGACCACATGGCTTCGCGATGCATCGTCCGCGGCCGACCAGCCCTGTCCGTGCTCGAACGGAATGTCGAACAGCGAAAACAGTTCCGCCGTGCCGTAGCGACCACTGACCTTGAACGGACGCAGATCGGCGCGTGCGGGTCGCAGCAGCAGCGTGCCGCCTGCCATCGCGGCCTGGCGCGGGGCCCGGTGCGCCTTCAGCAGCGCCATCGCATCGGGCCAGGTGAGATTGTCCGTCGGGTCGGGACCGTCGCCACGGTGCTTGTGATCCAGCGGCAAGGGATCCAGATGTGGCGTGAACAGCATCGTGCTGCGCCCGGGCAAGGGATCGCTGGTCATCACGTGCAGCACGGTAATCATGGTCATCGACGCGCCAATCCCCAGCCCGATCGCCAGCACCATCAGCGCGGTGAGGATCGGGCTGCGCTTCAGGCTGCGCAGGGCGAGGTTGAGGTAATAACGGAACATGCGTCGAGCCCTTCGTTCAATCGTTCGGATTTGCTTGCACAACTGTTGGAGCGGCTTCAGCCGCGATGCTCTTGTTGTTGCAGCCTGGATGAAGAGCATCGCGGCTGAAGCCGCTCCAACAGGTTTCAAGGCGCTCGTTCATCACACCGATCGCGTCGCCACCACCGGCGGCACTGCCGCCGCACGGAGTGCCGGCCCCAGTACCGCAAGCTGGCCCAGCGCCCACAAGGCCAGCGCCCCGATCGGCAGGTAGCAGGACGGCAGGCGCGCCAGTTCGTAGTGCTGCATCAGCAGGAGGTTGAGGGCGTACGCCAGGACCATGCCCAGCACGATGCCGAAGCTGACGATGAGAAAGTTCTCGGTCTGGAAGTAATGCAGGATGTCGCTTCGCGTGGCGCCGATGGCGCGGCGGATGCCGATCTGTCGACGCCGTTGCTGTACCCAGAAGCTGGCCAGACCGACGATGCCAAGCGCGGTGACCAGCAGCAGCGCGGCGATCACGCCGACGAGGATGCCTGCCATCAGGCGATCCTGGCGGAAGTAGTTCTCGCGCAGTGTGCTGACCGTCTGGCTGTCCTTGCTGTCCACCACCGTATCGGGCGCGACGGTGGCCATGGCCGCGCGCGCATCGCGCAGCACCCGCGGCAGGTCGGCGGGCGCGGCGCGGAGCAGGTAGACGCCGGCAAGTTGCGCGCCGGGTTGCACGGGTACGTACACCGACCATTCGATCGTGCTCGGGCCACCCTCCCCTCCCCAGGGGCGCGCCAGATGTGCCAGCACGCCAGCCACGCGAAAATGGAACTTGCCGGTCCAGAACTCCTTGCCGAGTGGATCGACGCCCGGCCAAAGATGCTCGGCCAGCGTGCGGGTCACCCATACGTTGGCGTCCCCCGGAAGAAAGCCCTTGATGGGTTGATGGTCACCTGCCTGCGGCGGGCTGCCGGCGACCAGGTGCAGGCCCAGCGCCTCGAAGGTGCCGGCATCGCCGAGGTAGAAATCCACCACGCCGGCTCGATGCTTGCCTTCCGCGTCGGTGGAGATGCCGGCGGTGCCCGCGTGGTAGCCGAACGGCACCGCATTGATCACGTGGGCCGACTGCAGGCCGGGAATTTTCGCCAGGCCGCTGAGCACGCGCGCGTTGAGGTCGACGCTGTTGGCCGGGTCGTAGCCGGTCAGTTTCAACACCGCCAGCACGCTTTCGTCGACGCCGCTGTGCACTCGTGTTTGCTGCACGCGGCTGACGATCAGGAAACAGGCATTGCACAGCACCGCACAGGCCAGCGCGATCTCCAGCGCGATCAGCAAGGTGGCGAGGCGGTGCTTGCGCAGCGCGGCGAGAATGGGTTTGATCTGCATGGCTTCAAATCCTCACAGCGTCTTGAGTTGGATGGCCGGCGTGATGCGGCTGGCGCGCAGCGCCGGCAGCACGCCGGCCAGCAGACTGGCGGCGATCGCCAACGCGAAAGTCACCAGAAACATCGAGGCATCCAGATGCACCAGGTCGGCGTACTCGACCGGTTGGCGGCGGATCAGCCACAAACCGAACTGGGTCAGCAGCAGGCCGCCGAGCCCGCCCAGCAATCCGATCAGGCCCGCCTCGACCAGACATTGGGCGAACACCGCGCCGCGCGTCGCGCCGAGCGCACGACGTACGCCGATCTCGCCGGCACGGCGCAGAAACTTCGCCAGCAGCAGACCGACCGTGTTGAACAGACAGATCGCCAGAAACGCGAACGCCAGCCAGGTCTGCAGACGCACATCGCTGGGTACCACCTGGTTGATGTCCAGCCATTGCATCAGGCTGGGCATGTCGGTGTTGTCCGCATGCGCGAAACGGCCCATGGCCTTCTGTTGGGCGGCATATGCGGCAAGGTAGCGTCGGTACGCGCCAACCTTGGCCGGGGTATCCAGTTGCACCCACAACGTCACCCACAGGCATGGCGAGGTGCGCAGATCCGTCAGATTGTCCGGCGAACGCCAGCAAGTGAACGGCTGGAAGCCGCCGGCATTGACCTCCAGCGAGCTTTGGAATGGCATGAACACATCTTCCGGCCGGCTGTAGAAACTGGCCGTATCGCCATCGGAGTAGCGCCCGCCTGCCACGTCATAGAACTGCGGCGACGGTCGCCATGGCGCCAGCACGCCGATGATGCGCACGTCGCTGTCCTTCAATCGCAAGGTGCGGCCTACGCTGTTCTCACCGTGGAACAATTTGTCGTTGAGGTCGGCCGAGATCACCGCCACCCGCGCACGGCTGGCATCGTCCTGCGCCGTCCAGGCATTGCCGTAGCGAAACGGCACTGCGAACATCGGGAAGAAATCGCTGGTGGTCGACAACATCTGCGTCATCACGGCCGGCTGGTTCACGCCTGGTGCCGTCATCCGCACCGCGCTGCTGGTGAGCATCGCCTGTCGATCGGCGCGATGCGCGCTCCACAGATCCAGCGCCGAACGATAGTCCATCATGTCCCATGGCTGGTGGTCCTTGCCCGGATCAGGGCTTGGGTCCACTTGCGGATAGAAGATGTGCTGGCTGCGTCCCGGAAGTGGATCACCGGACAACAGGTGCATCACCGTCAGCGTGGTCATGCTGGCGCCGATACCCACGGCTATGGCCACGATCATCAATGTCGTGAGCATCCTGTTGCGCTTGAGGCTGCGCAGGGCGAGGTCGAGGTAATAACCGAACATGCGTCGACTCCTTCGTTCAATCTTGCGGATTTGCTTGCGCGCCTGTTGGAGCGGCTTCAGCCGCGATGCTTCTGCTTTCAAGGTTC
>DATMTH010000127.1:0-40522 GCA_035564915.1 Rhodanobacter sp. | reverse complement strand
ACCCCAAAACTCCCAAGCCCGAACCTCCCAAGCCTTGCGCGCAACACCCAAACCGTTGCGAAACCCGGGTCAGAGTGCACTTTCTTTGAGATTGACCGGTTGGAAAGTCCACTCTGACCCGGGTTTGCCGGGTTTGGTTCGGGTTCGATCGGGCGGATGTGGATTACGACGTCGAAGTGGAGGCGGATCGGCGGTTTGATTGCGTCGAGGGTAAGCCGGTCAGGCAGTGCGCAAGCGTGCCCGCGCAATGCGGGTGGGCATTCAGCATGCGCCATTGACGCATATGCGTCAATGGCGTAGTCTCTGCCCATGGTCTTTGTTGAAACGCCACTTTTCACCAGCCAGATCAAGTTGCTGCTGAGCGACGATGACTATGGCGCGTTTCAGCGGGCGCTGGCCGACCATCCGCAATCGGGCGATGTCATTCCAGGCACAGGTGGCCTGCGCAAGATCAGGGTCGCGGCCAAAGGCCACGGAAAGAGTGGTGGCGCGCGCGTGATCTACTACCACTTCGTGTCTGCCTCGCGCATCGGCTTGTTGTTCGTGTATCCCAAGAACGAACAGGTCAGCCTTACGCCAACTCAAAAACTGGCGCTTCGTAAAGTCATCGAGCAATGGAGGTAATCGTGGACGCCAAACATTTCGCCAGCCTCTTCGAAAGCGTGACCCAGATGGACGAGATCGTTCACGGCGTGCGTGAGCCCTCGCGTGAATTCCACATCGATGCCATCGGCGTCACCGATATCCGAAAAGCCACCGGCTTGTCCCAGGCCAAATTCGCCACGCTCATCGACGTGCAGGTCGGCACGCTGCGGAATTGGGAGCAAGGGCGGCGCGAGCCGACCGGGCCGGCCAAGGCGTTGTTGCGGGCGATCAGCAGAGATCCGAAGAATGTGCTGCAGGCGTTGGCTGGGTGAAGGTGGGGGGGATTGAGATAAGTGCGCTCTGTGCACTTTAGGGAAAAGGTGTCGGGGACATTTCCTGGAAGAGATATGTTCGCTCCAATAGGGCAACAGTACACGGAGACAGTACCGTGACTCGTTCTCTAGAAGTCTTCGCTCCCGGCGCGCTGTGGCTTCGGGACTATGTCGTCTCCCTGGGCGGGGCGCGGATCAACGCGCGGATGACGGTGATCAGGCTGCGCAGCGGCGAGATCCTGATCCACTCTCCGTGTGCGTTCGACGAGGCATTGACGGCTGAGGTCGCGGCGCTGGGGCGGGTCGCGGCGATCATCGCGCCGGGCAATTTCCACTGGCTTCACGTGCGCTCGTGTCAGCAGGCGTTTCCGCAGGCTCGGACTTGCATCTGCCCCGGCGTCGAGAAGCGGGCGAAGCAGCTTGCCTTCGATGAAGTACTCGGTGACGACGCGCCGGCGCTGTGGGCGAGCGAGCTGTCACAGGTCTGCCTGCAGGGAACGCGGGTCATGCGCGAGGTCGCGTTCTTCCACCATGCCAGCAGGACGCTGATCCTCGTTGACTTGGTTGAGAACGTCACGGCGGCCACGCCGGGGACCAACGGCTTCTTGAGGTTCCTGTTCCGGATGGTCGGGATGTGGAACATGCCCGGCCCGGCACCCGAGTACCGGCTTGGCTGGGGTAACAAGGCAGTCGTGCGCCAGTGCCTGGTGCGTATCCTCGAGTGGGACTTCGAGCGCGTGATCCTCTCCCACGGCGACCTCATCACCCGCGACGCCAGGCAGGTCGTCACCCATGCCTGGCGCAAGGTCCTCGGATACCGGGATGAAGGACGTCAAACGCCGTAAGCCGCCTTTCGGCTTGCTCCTGCGATCTCCTCCTTCACGCCGCGGCTTTGACCATGTCGTCGAGGCGGGTGTAGCTGTGCTCCATGCCGTCGGTCATGCCGGTGGAGACTGCGTCTTCGCGCGCCTGCTTCGAGGCGAACGTCAAGTTGCAGACGAGCGTGGTGACGCCGTTCTGCTCACTGAGTTCAAGTGACACGATGCATGGATCGCCGGTCGGCATGGCGAAGTCCATATCGCCCGGGTCGAAGTATTGTTCATGGATCAGTCTGGACGGCTCGTTGACTTCGGTGAACGTGCCGAGGAAGCCGAACCCCTTGCCGTCTTCGCGGTTTTTCCATTGCCATCGATATTTGCCGCCGGCGCGGACATCCATGTCGCACACCGGCATGTCCCAGCCGTCATAACCCTGCCATTTCCGCACGAGTTCGGGGCGGGTATGCGCATCCCACACCCATTGGCGGGGCGCGTTGAAGGTACGCGTGACGCGAACTTCGCGGTCACCGGGAAGTGTCACTTCTGCGGGCTTGGGCATGGTGCTCTCCTTGATGCTTCATCGTGATTGCGCGCCGCCATGTGGATGAACGGGCGAACAGGGCGCCGACATGTCGGCACTATTTTTTTGCTTGTTTGCGCCTGGATGGTCTGGCCTTGAGTTCATCGAGCAATGCATCGAGGCGTTGGTAGTTCTGCTCGAAGATCTCGCGGTAGCGCTCGATCCAATCCACAGCCTCTTGCAATCGCTTCGGTTCCAGTTTGCGTGGACGCCGTTGCGCATCGATGTCCATCGAGATGAGGCCGGCGCGTTCAAGCACTTTCAGATGCTTGGAAATGGCTGGCTGGCTCATCTCGAACGGCTCGGCGAGTTCCGTCACGGTGGCCTCTCCAGTGGCCAGTCGCGCCAGGATGGCGCGACGGGTCGGGTCGGCCAGCGCGGCGAAGGTGAGGTTGAGGCGTTCCGAGGTCTGCATAACCTTCCATATACATAACTTTAAGGTAATATACAAATGCGGGACAGGCCAGTCAAGACCTTCGGGGGGAGTCCGATTTCTTTGCGCAGTTGGCTACACTCGTCCGCGTATCCAAAGCTCCGGGGAACAGCTTGGGCCTTCACTTCTTCCTGATTGATTTCGAGAACGTCCAGCCAACCGGCATCGGGTCGCTGGTTCCAGGCAGCTGCAAGATCATGATTTTTCTTGGTCAGAACCAGTCCAAAGTGCCAGTCGCGCTGTCACGGGTGCTGCAGCCCCTCGGGGCAGACGTTGAGTATCTGCAGATTTCAGGTAGCGGCTCCAATGCGGTGGATTTCCATATCGCCTTCTACATTGGCAGGCTGGCCATGTCCCATCCGGATGCTCGGTTCACGATCGTGTCGAAGGACACGGGCTTCGATCCATTGATCAAGCATTTGACCAGCTTGAAGATCGCCTGCAATCGCGCCGCATCGCTGGGTGGCGCGGCGAAACCGCCAAGCCCGAAGCCGACGCCCGTCATCAAGCCAGTCACCGCGAAACCGAAGCCTGCAAAGAAACTGGTGGTGACGATCCTGTCAGAGGCGAATGGGGGAGCAATAAAGAAGAAGCCTGCATCCACGCCCGATGCCGCCCGTGTCGCTGAAGTGATTGTGCGTCTGAAAGGTCTGAAAGCCGCCAAGCCGGCGACGCTGAAGACGCTTCGGTCGTCTCTGAAGTCGTGGTTCAAACCGGCATTGAAACCCGATGAAGTCGGCTCCGTCATTGCGGCCCTTCAAGCCTCAAAGAAGATCAGCGTGAATGGCACCAAAGTGGTCTATACGCTGGGATAGCCGGGGGAAATGGATGTCGGCGACAATTTCTCCCATGTTCGGCGCGAGCTATCACGATAAACGTGATGTCCAACTTGCTGGCGATACCAATTTTCGTCTTCCAGCGATTGGCCCCTGTTGCTGAATCGCGCCAGCATGTATCGCGTCTGGACCGCATCTGGAACTGCCATGAAAAGAGCGGCCATCCCCACCGCTGCAGATTGGATCTGCCTTGTTTCGCGCTGCAGAAGAGATCTTGCGCGACGGTGAAATTGCTTCCGGTTTCGATGGGCAGGCGGTGCGGACCATTGATTGAGCCGCGCCAGCAGCCGGCTGCTTTCATCGCTCGGGGATGGGCTTCGTGTGATCGCGCCAAGGACGCTGGTGTATACGTTGCATCTGGCCAAAGCCAAAGAGAACTGATGCCTCTTCTCTGAGGCCGATGTCCCGGAAAGCCGATCCGGCCGCTGTTCCAAGCATGCCGGACTGCGCGAAGGTTTCACGCATACTGCGCCACGCCGTTTCCGAACGACCAGTTCTCCTTGCCTGTCTCCAGCAGGTTGACGAACAGGTCTTCGGGGCGCAGGCCGGGATCGGCGGCGAGTTTATCCGCCATGCATTGATAGAGCACCTGCTTCTGCGCGACGTTGCGGGTGTTGTTGCAGGTGATCTGCACGATGACCAGGTTGTCGCTGCGCACGATGCCGAGATAGTTCAGGTCGCAGTCGAATTCATCGGCATCGTGCTGGCTGACCAGGATGAAGCGATCATTCTCCGGCACATCGAAACTTTCGCGCATGGCCTGATAGATGCCGTTGCGCAGGGCGGCGATGTGGGTGGACGATTTGCCGCGACGGAGGGCGATGCGGACGAGGGGCATGGGAGCTTCTCCAGGGGTTGGGAAGGTGATCAGTACGGGAGTGGTTTCAGCCGCGTGCTTGCTGACGTTTTCGGCCAGCAAACATCAAGACCCAAGCCGCTCCTGCGGGTTGCCGGGACGTGAGACGTGGCCTGCCCGATAGATTTGGCGATGTGCGCCGGATGATTCGACGGGCTGCTCTGGCCATAGCCGAAAGCGCACCAGCGTCCAGCTGGTTGGTTCGAACGCGTTGACTGCAGCCAGCGCGCCGTCGGCCAGATCGTTGCGCATGGCATCGGTTTCCGTCCCGCGCAACGACGCCAGGTCACTGTAGGCATCGATGGGCAGGATGTCGCGCGAGGCGCAGGTCGCGCCGGAGAGGTCTTCCGCCATGTGCGCCTGCCACACCGACCACAGCCGTATGGACGGCCAGCCGAATGCCTGGGTCAGTGCGGAGAAGCCGGCGCCGCCGAGAAAACCGTGCATGCCTTCGACGTCGTGCCACAGGTAGAACGGGGCATACAAATTCTCGTGGCTGGGCAGGGTGCCGTCGCTTTGCGCGGCATGCAGGTAGGCCTTGAACGCGAGGCCGGGAAAATCGTCCAGCAGGTGGCCTTTCTCCGCGATGCGCCGCCGGATGATCGCCATGTCGTAATCGGCGGGCAGGGTGAAGCTGTATTGCATCGCGATCATGACGCGCGCTCCGTCTGCAGCTGGCGCAGCACGCCGATGGCCGAGAACGCGCACGGCCAGCCGGCATAGAACGCAAGATGGGTGATCAGCTCGGCCAGCTCCGCATCGCCGAGACCGTTGTCGCGGGCGCGGGTGAGGTGGAACGGAAGTTGCTCGGTGCGATTGAGCGCGACCAGCGCCGCCACGGTGGCGATGCTGCGTTCGCGCGGGCCCAGTTCGGTGCGGGCCCAGACGTCGGCGAACAGTACCTCGTCGGTGAGTTCGGCCAGCTTCGGGGCGATGTCGCCGATGCTCTTGCGGGCGTAATGCGGGTCGTGGGTCATGCCGGCAGCTCCTGGTGGATTTGACGGCGGCCACGATAGCGCTCCATGATGATGCTGAAAATCGGGAAATTATTGATTGATAATCCCGAAAACAAGGATCATGGTCATGCCTCGAGTCCATTTCGACATCGACACCCTGCGCAGCTTCGCCACCGGTATCGAGCTGGGCAGCTTTGCGCAGGCGGCAGAACGGCTGAGCCGTTCCACCTCGGCAGTAAGCGCGCAGCTCAAGAAACTGGAACAGCAGGCCGGCACGCCGCTGCTGCGCAAGGCCGGGCGCGGCATGGCGCTCACCGAAGCGGGCGAGGTGATGCTGGGCTACGCGCGGCGCCTGCTGGAGCTCAACGACGAGGCGGCCGCCGCGATCCGCGGCACGGAACTGGAAGGGCGCGTGCGGCTCGGTCTGCAGGAGGACTTCGGCGAAAGCCTGCTGCCCGATGTGCTGGGCCGTTTCGCGCGTGCGCATCCGAAGCTGCGCATCGAGGTACGCATCGCGCGCAATGCGGAACTGGTCGAACGCGTGAAAACCGGGCAGCTCGATCTGGCGCTGGCCTGGGATGCCGGCGGCGCCAGCCCGCATGTCGAGCGGTTGCACGATGTTTCGATGCGCTGGATTGACGCGGCAGGTTCCACGCGGCGCTGGCCGCTGCATGGCGAACCGTTGCCACTGGTGGTGCTGGAAGCGCCATGCCTGGTGCGCACCGCCGCGATCGATGCACTGGACCGCGCCGGTGTGCCGTGGCGGATCGCGTTCACCAGCGCCAGCCTGGCTGGAATCTGGGCGGCGGTAGCGGCGGGGCTGGGCGTGAGCGTACGCACGCCACTGGGCCTGCCCGCCAGCGTGCATGCGCTGGCCGCGGATGAGACCGCGCTCCCGGCGCTGCCGATGCTTGGCCTCGCCCTGCATCGCGCCGAAGCAGAGTCCGAGCCGGCGGTGGCCCGGCTGGCCGGGTTGATCCTGCAGCGGCTGCAGGAGCAGGGCGCGGCTTGAGCGCGGTCAGCGAGAACCATCGATGAAGCAGGCGGTGCCATTCCCTACACTGTCGATGCTGTTCAGTTCACCAGGAGGCTGCAATGCCATCGCGCACTGCTTCATGCTCGTGCGGTCAATTGGTCGCCACCACGTCTGCCGAACCCATTCGCGTCTCGGTCTGTCACTGTCTCGCGTGCCAGCGCCGGAGCGGCAGCGTGTTTGCTGCACAGGCACGGTTCCCTGCCGGTGCGGTCACGGTGACGGGGAGCTCGACGTCATTCGTGCGCGTCGGCGACGAAGGCGGGCGAGCCACGTTCCACTTCTGCCCGCAGTGCGGTGCGACGGTCTGCTACACCATGGAAGGCGATGCGGAGAGCATCGCCATTCCGGTGGGAGCATTCGCCGATCCGTCGTTTCCGGCGCCCGCTGTTTCGGTCTACGAGGAACGCATGCACGCCTGGGTGAGCATGCCGACGGACATGCAACACATCGCCTAACGTTCGCGCCGATGCATCAGGTCTGGACGCGAAGCCCGCCGCGACACGCTGGTCGAACGCTTCACCCGGACGTCGCGCTCCAGTAGCCGGTGGCGCGGATCCAGTCCTTCGGCACCTGCCGATGCTCATCCAGCCATTGGCGCATGGCGCGGGCGCGACGGGACTCGGTGGCGATCCAATGGAAGCTGTCGCCTTCGGGCAGGGTGATCTGCTGCAGTGCCTGTTCGAGCAGCCGGCTGCTGGCGCCGGAGGCGCCGTTGCGGTCGAGCCAGCGCAATTCCAGCGCGGCGGCCGACTCCAGTGGCTGGCGATCGGCGACCTCGGGAATTTCGATCAGCGCGAGCACATGCGCGGACGCAGGCATTTCCTCCAGCCAGCGGCCGATGGCGGGCAACGCGGTTTCATCGCCGACCAGCACGTAGTGATCGAAATCGTCTGCGACGACAAACGACCCGCGTGGTCCGCCCGCCACCAGTTGCTGGCCCGTGGCAGCCCGGGCCGCCCAGTGGGAGGCGGGGCCGTCGCCGTGCAGCACGAAGTCGATGGTCAACTCGTTCCGGCCCGGATCGAACGCGCGTGGCGTGTAATCGCGCATCGGCGAGTATTCCCGGCCGGGCGGATAGCTGGGGCCGTTCGGGCCCATCACCGGCGGCACGATGTCGCCGTGGCTGTTGGGGAAGAACAGTTTCATATGGTCGTCCGGCGCCGCGCTGACGAAGCCGCGCAGTTCGTCGCCAGCGAAGGTCACGCGTTGCATGTGGGGGCTCAACCGCTGCACTCGCACTACCTGGAGTGTTCGCTTGACCAGTTCGTGGCGCAGCTTTTGGTGAACATGAAGTGGCATCGTGGCTGTCTCCGGAGTCGAATGGTCCTGCCCGGGCACGAGGCTGCAGGCGGACGAAAGCGCTGGCGATGGCTGGCGCAGGGAAGGGCGTCAGCTGAGCCGATAGCCAAGATGGAAGGCGATGGCCTGCAGCATCTGGTGGAGGGTCGGCGGGCAATCTGGCGGTCGCTGCTGCGGTGCTGGCGCTGATTCGGCGCGGTGAACTTCCGCCAGTCCGATGCTTTCCAGCTCGTGCATGAAGCTGCGCAAGGGCTGCAGCCACATGGTCTCGACTTCCGGGCAAGCCGAAGGCATGGGCGCGGAAGGTGGCTGCAGGCGCCAGCGCGTGCGCCCGTGTGCAGGCACGTGCGCCTGCACCAGATGCCAAGCATGCAACTCGCGCAGAAAGCGGTGGACGGTGCCCAGACTGGTCGGGGCATGTTGTTCGCGCGCGATCTGCTGCAGCGCGTGCAGCGCGATCGCGTCGATCATCGCCTGTTGCTGCAACAGTGCGTGGAGGATCGCCCGTCGCGGCGCGGTGAGCGGCAAGCCGCGCTCGCGGCAGGCTTGCTCCCGGCGGGACTGCTCATTCACGCGGTGAGCCGGCGACGATTTCACGGGCGGCCCGCTCCAGCACTTCGGCCACGCGCTGCGCTTCGCTCTTGTCCCAGTCGCTGCGCATCAGCAACGCATGTTTCAGCGCGTGCATGGCTTTGCGAACCGCCATCGGCGCCGACATTTTTGCCGCCATGCGCGCACTGTGGCGGGTGCGTTCGGTCATCGCCTCGACCGCTTCGCGATTGTCGTCAAGAAACTCGCGGCCGCCCTCGGTGATGGAGTAGAGCTTGCGATTGCCTTGTTCGAGCGCGACTTCCGCGTAGCCCATGTCCTCGAGCATGTTGAGGGTGGGATAGACGGCGCCGGGGCTGGGCGAATAGTGGCCGTGGAACATGTCTTCGATCATGCGGATCATTTCGTAGCCGTGCCGTGGCTGCTGTTCGATCAGGGCCAGCAGCAGCAGCTTCAGGTCGCCATGGCCGAACATGCGGCCGCCACCGCCCCGCCGACCGCCGCCACGAAGGCCTTCCCAGTCGCCCGGGAAATCATGGTCATGGCGTGAGCCAAAGCCGCCGCGACCGGCATGCCGTTGGTGCGGATGATCTTCGTGAACGGCCTGATGTGGGTCGAAATGATGATGGTGGTGACGCTCCCGCAGGGCGTCCAGGAATCGATGATGCAGGCGCATGGGCTGGTTTCCGATATATCTCAAGTATGCGGACGATACATCTTTAGATATATCTAAATCAATACTTTTTGATGATCGGCGAGCTTGCCGGATGATGTCCGCAGCGCGACCTGCCACACTCGCCGAGAACATTGCCGGCAGCGCGAATGCACGGATGACACGATGTAGATCGGCACGGGAACCCGGCGCGTTGAGCTGCGCCGGGTGGGTGCCGGCTACGTCAGCCGTCATGGATCAGTCGCGCGATTTGGCGATCACACTGCCGTCATCCGGATCGACCAGCAGGTCGACGTCCTGGCCTTGGGCGGTCTTGGCGTCCGCGCTCCACAAGCCGTGCTCGTACTCCACGTCATGCACGTTCTGGTAACCGGCGGCTGCCAGCTTGGCGTTGACCTCGTCCTGGTTGAGCTTCGACGGGGCGTCATCGACATAGACCTTGCCATTGACCGGACCCACCGCCAATTTCACCCATTGCTTGTTGCCGCCACGCGCCTTGCTGCGCCACACGCCGTCCTTGAACTCCAGGCCCTTGACCTCCTTGAAACCGGCGCCGGCGATCGCGCTCTTGATGGCTTTTTCGCTCAACGCACCCTCGGGTGGCTGGGTGGTCCAGGTGGAGACCGTGGTGGTGGTCTGGGTGGTCGTGGCTGTCGAATGCGCGCTGGCCGGCATGTCTTGCGCAAAGGCAAGACTGCAAACCGACAGGCCGATCAAAAGTGGAAGAGTGCGCTTGATCATCATGAACTCCTTCGAGTGGGGGAGCGGACGAAGTTGCGCCGGGGGTGCGGACGCCATTCGAACCCATGTGGCACATGCATCGTTGCGTGCTCATGTGAGCCGGATGGAATCACTGGCTGATGGATGGCAATGTGAATGCGCGCGTGATCTCCGGGTGAAGCCTGCGTGGTGCATGGCCCTGCAAGCCCCGTGACTGGGCGGTTTTTGCCTGCAGTCGGGAAGCTGAACGGGCGATTGCGAGCGACAAGCTGTCGGGATCGCATGGCGCCTGCTTGGAGCGCGAAGCCCCGAGTTCGTCATGCCTGCGCAGGCAGAAAGCCAGTGGCTGCAGGCAGACAGAGGCGCTGGCTCCTCGCGTTCGCGAGGATGAGGAGTTCAAGCAGGTGCCATTCGTGCCGGGATCGAATGCCATCGCGGGCCGGGAATATTGCCTGTGCATGCCGATGAAGACAGGCCCCGCCGCGTTGCGCGAGGTGCGCTGTGATGGTGTTTGTGCCGAGCCGAATCAACTGCCGGCTGCCGCATTGGTCGATGATGGAATACTTATTTGCCCAGGCTGGTTACGCCATGTCTGGCGCTGTCCAGCGCCTTGATGAAGTTCGATGCCAGCGGGTTGGCGGCCTGGCGCAAACGGGCAATGCCAAGTTCGATCAGGGCCGGCTTGCCGCGCAGCTGCCGGTAACGGACGCCGGGGCGTTGCAGGTTGCGCACGGACGAGGGCACCAGCGCCACGCCCATGCCGCTGGACACCAGCCCGATCACGGTCTGCATTTGCCGTGCGTGCTGGGTGATCTGCGGGGCGAAACCGGCGGCGTGGCAATGACTGATGGTGAGGTCGTACAGGCCGGAGGCGATTTCGCGAGGCGGCACGATGAAGTGGGCTTTGGACAATGCGCGCAGGTCGATCGGGTCGTCGCCCCTGGCAGCCGGGTGGCGCGACGGTGCGGCCAGTACCAGTGCTTCGCGCATGATGCCGCGAAACGCCATGTCCGGCTCGTCGACCGGGGCAAGGGCGATGCCAAGATCCAGCCGGCCGGCGCGAAGCTCGCGGATCTGCGCATCCGTGGTCAGTTCGTGCAGCTGCACTTCGACCAGCGGAAAGTCGGCGCGAAAACTTTTCAGTGCCGGCGGCAGGATGCTGTAGTCCGCGATCGAGACGAAGCCGATCGAAAGCATGCCGATGTCGCCGCGGTCGGTCTGCCGGGTCTTGACCCTGGCATGTTCCAGCCGCGCCAGTATCGCCTGCGCCTCGGCATGGAACACCGAGCCGGCTGCGGTCAGCGATACGCCGCGGTTGCTGCGTTCGAGCAGCTTTACGCCCAGCTCGCTTTCGAGACTCTTGATCTGGGTCGACAACGGTGGCTGCGAGACGTGCAGGCGCTCGGCCGCGCGCGAGAAGCCGCCTTCCTCGACGATGGCCACGAAGTAGCGTAACTGCCTGAATTCCACTATTTGTGATCCGTATGGCAAGACTAAAGTTATTGTATTTGACGATATGGCAGGTGCCAACCAGAATGAATCCAGCCACCAGCCAGAGTCACCGGGGAAATCACATGCCTGTCCATCGCTCCCGCACCAGCACTGCCGGCCGCAACATGGCCGGGGCCCGCGCGCTGTGGCGCGCCACCGGCATGAAGGATGGCGACTTCAAGAAGCCGATCATCGCGGTGGCCAACTCGTTCACCCAGTTCGTGCCCGGCCATGTGCACCTGAAGGACATGGGCCAGCTGGTGATCGAGGAGATCGAGCGCGCCGGCGGCGTCGGCAAGGAGTTCAACACCATCGCGGTGGATGACGGCATCGCGATGGGCCACGACGGCATGCTCTACAGCCTGCCGTCGCGCGACATCATCGCCGACAGCGTGGAGTACATGTGCAATGCGCACACCGCCGACGCGCTGGTGTGCATTTCCAATTGCGACAAGATCACGCCCGGCATGCTGATGGCCGCGTTGCGCCTGAACATTCCGGTGGTGTTCGTGTCGGGCGGCCCGATGGAGGCGGGCAAGACCAGACTGGCCGGCAAGGAGGTGGCGCTGGATCTGATCGATGCGATGGTGGCGGCGGCGGATGAGAGCGTGTCCGATGCCGACGTACAGGAGATCGAGCGCTCTGCCTGCCCGACCTGCGGTTCGTGTTCGGGCATGTTCACTGCCAACTCGATGAACTGCCTCACCGAGGCACTGGGCCTGTCGCTGCCCGGCAACGGTTCGCTGGTGGCGACGCATGCCGACCGCGAGCAGCTGTTCCGCAAGGCCGGTCGCATCATCGTCGAGCTGGCCCGGCGTTTTTACGAGGAAGACGATGTGCGGGCTTTGCCGCGCAGCATCGCGTGCAAGGCGGCGTTCGAGAATGCGATGTCGCTGGATATCGCCATGGGCGGCTCGACTAACACCGTGCTGCACTTGCTGGCTGCCGCGCAGGAAGGTGGCGTCGACTTCACCATGAGCGACATCGACCGGCTGTCACGCAAGGTGCCGAACCTGTGCAAGGTGGCGCCGTCGAGCAGCTATCACCTTGAGGATGTGCATCGCGCGGGTGGCGTGATGGCGATACTTGGCGAGATGGATCGCGCCGGCCTGCTCGATACCTCGGTGCCGGTGGTCCACGGCACCTCGCTGGCTGAGGCGCTGGAGGCGTGGGACATCATGCGCACCGGGGATGCCGCGGTGCACGAGTTCTATCGGGCCGGCCCGGCTGGCATCCGTACCCAGACGGCCTTTTCGCAGAGCTGCCGTTACGACGATCTGGACGTCGACCGTGCAGGCGGCTGCATTCGTACGCGCGAATCGGCCTACAGCCAGGACGGTGGCCTGGCCGTGCTCTACGGCAACCTCGCCGAGCGTGGCTGCATCGTGAAGACCGCCGGCGTCGACAAGAGCATCCTGACTTTCAGCGGACCTGCGGTCGTGCTCGAAAGCCAGGATGCTGCGGTGACGGCGATCTTGAGCGGCATGGTGAAGCCTGGCGATGTAGTGATCATCCGCTACGAAGGCCCGCGTGGTGGCCCCGGCATGCAGGAGATGCTTTACCCCACCAGCTATCTGAAATCCAGGGGGCTGGGCAAGGATTGCGCGTTGATCACCGATGGTCGCTTTTCCGGTGGCACGGCGGGCCTGTCGATCGGCCACGTGTCGCCCGAAGCAGCCGAAGGCGGCAACATCGGCCTGGTCAAGACCGGCGATACGATCGCGATCGATATTCCCAACCGCATCGTGCGTTTCGAGGTCAGCGACGAGGAACTCGAATGCCGGCGCGTTGCGCAGGCAGCCAAGGGCTGGAAACCGGCCTTGCCACGCAAGCGCAAGGTCAGTGCGGCGTTGCGTGCGTATGCCAAGCTGGTGACCAGTGCCGACAAGGGCGCGGTGCGTGATCTTGGCATGCTGGAAGACTAGTTGCCGTTGGCAGAAGCCAGGGGGCGATCGGATCAAGCCTGCCGCTTGCCCGAACTGCCACGGATGGTGGCGACCACGTGATCCGGGGCCGCACCCTGTCGTCGGGCGAAGCCTGCGGCGCATGCTGGCGAGCAGCTCGCGCCGGCTTCGTGGGTGCTCACCAGGCTGGCTCAGACACGGCCAGTGACCGGTATCAGTGCGCCGGTGATGGCTGCGGACTGTTTCGACAACAGGAACACGATCACGTCGGCGAGCTGCTCCGGTTTGACCCAGGCGGCGAAGTCGGCGTCGGGCATGTCGGCGCGATTGGGCGGCGTGTCGAGGATGCTCGGCAGCAACGCATTGACCGTGATGTCGCGACTCTTGAGTTCCTCGGCCAGCGCTTCGGTGAAGCGCATCACGCCGGATTTCGAGGCCGTGTAGGCACCCACGCCGGCGCTGGCTTTGAGGCCGGATGCCGCGCCGATGTTGATGATGCGGCCGCCAGCCTGCAGATGTTCCAGCGCAGCCTGGCTGGCCGCCACGGCCGTGCGCAGGTTGACCCGGTAGAGCAGATCCCATGTATCCACGTTGCCGTCGGCCACCGTCTCGTAGCGGAACGTGCCGGCGATGTTGACCAGTGCATCGAGCCCGCCGAGCGCCTGGACTGCGCTGGCCAGCGCCTGTTTCGCGGCGTGCGGATCGGCCAGGTCGACGCCGCCGATGCAGGTTGCCTGCGCCATGCCTTCGGCCGGTGCATCGGCGCGGTCGATCGCCACCACCTGCGCGCCTGCATCGAGCGCAGCACGCACGGCCGCCATACCGAGGGTGCCGAAAGCGCCGGTTATCGCGATGCGTCGTTTGTCCAGTTGCATGGTGGTCTCCAAAGCGGTTCGCTGGACAGGATAGCCGGCCTGCCCGGTGCCTGAAAGCCGCGAAGGAAAACCGGGCATGGCGGAAACCGGATGCAAGCCGCTGGATTGAACCAGCGTCGTGGATGCTTGCCGGCCCGATGATGGTGCCTGCCGCTATCCCGCCGCGCCGAGTTCGCCGGAATGGATGGCGCAGGGTGTTGGTACGGATAGCCGGTCATTTCGTGAGCCAGGCGGATGCCGTCGATTCGACCTGACTGCGTGAAACTCCAGGCAAGCCATCAGGCATGAAAAAGCCCGCTTGCAGGCGGGCTTCGGGTGTTTCGCGGGTCTCGGTGATGTTGCCTGAAACCCCCAACTGGTACCGGTGAGAGGACTCGAACCTCCACTGTGTCACCACAAGCGGATTTTGAGTCCGCCGCGTCTACCATTCCGCCACACCGGCATGTGTGAGTTGCGCATTATGCCGGGTTCAGTGCACGCGGTCGAGACCCAATTGACGGACGTCGCGGTCGTACCAGCGATCTTCGGGCAGCGGCTGGAACACGGCGCAGCGCATCATCGGACCGGAGTAGATGTGCAGGCTGACGGTGACGGCGTCGTCGCTGGGATTGCGGATGCTGTGGTACTCGTGCGGCGGAATCAGGCTGCCGGCGGAACCGGCGCCGGCCTGGATCGAGCCGACGGGCTGGAAGCAGTAACGCTCACCCTGATGCTCGACCAGATCGTATTGCACGATTTCCAGCGCGCCATTCCAGACGCCTTCGACGCACCACATGCCGTCATGGTCGTGGATCGGCGTGCCCTGGCCCGGGCCCCAGGTCATGGCTACCACGCAGTAGCCGTGTTCCTCGCTGCGGTACAGCTCGCGGCGGGCGTAGTGTTCCGGGTTGGCTTCGAACACGCAGTCGGGCAGGGTCACGGCCTTGTCGCGGATCAGCTTGCACAGGCTGTTGCGCAGGTTGTCGGTGAGTTCGTGCGTGGTCGGCTTGGCGACGGCGATGTCGATCGCGTCGATCAGGGTGCGGCTGCCGGGGAAATCCAGGGTAAGCATGAAGATTCATCGGTGATGCAAGTTGCCCGGCATGTTACCAGCGCAACTGCTATCCCGCCCGCAACCGGTTCAGGAAACCGCCAATCGCGGGGCTGTAATGCTCGATGTCGACCAGGAACGCGTCGTGGCCCTGTGGTGAATCCAGCGCCACGAACTCCACCCGGGCGCCGGCGGCTTCCAGGCCCTCGGCGATCTGCTCCTGCTGTTGCAGCGGGAACAGGATGTCGGTGCTGACGCCGATCACCATGGCCTGTTCGATGCGGATGCGCTTGAGCCCTTCCAGCACGCTGCCGTGGCCGTATTCGGCGATGTCGAACCAGTCGCTGGCACGCGACAGGTAGAGGTAGCAGTTCGGGTCGAAATTGCGCACGAAGCGCTGCGCGTGGCCTTCGAGGTAGGACTCGACCTGGAATTCGCGGCCGAACGGTTCGTCCTCGCGCTGATCCGGGTCGAGCCGGATGCGCGCGAAGCGGCCGTTCCATTCCATCGCCGAGCGGTAGGTGATCACGCCGAGCTTGCGCGCGATGCTCATGCCGAGGTCGGGGTAGGCGCCGCCGTGTTCGGCGTGAATATCGTATTGACCGTCGTTGAATTGCGGATCGAGCCGGATCGCCTCGCGCTGCAATGAGCGGATCGCGATGGCGAACGGTTGTGCCTGCGGTGCGGTATCCACGCTGATGTGCGCACGCGTGCTGCCCGGGTGCAGCAGCATGTAGGCCAGTGCGCTCATGCCGCCCATCGAGCAGCCGATCAGGCAGGCGAGTTGGCTGATGCCCAGGCTGCTGACCACGGCGTGGGCGGCGTTGGCCACATCTTCCAGCGCCAGCTGCGGGAAGTTCAGTCGATAGGCTTCGCCGGTGGCCGGGTCAATCGAGGCGGGGCAGGTCGAGCCCTTGTCGCTGCCCAGTGAATTCACGCAGATCACGAACCAGTGCGAGCTGTCGATGGCCTTGCCGGGGCCGGCCATCTCTTCCCACCATCCGGGTGTGGGGTCTTCGCTGCACGAAGTCATGTGCGCGCTGGGCGACAGGCCGGTGAGCACCAGCACGGCGTTGTCGCGCGCGGCGTTCAGCGTGCCCCAGGTCTCGTAGGCGATCTTCGCATCGTGCAATTCGCCACCGCGCTTCATCGCGAATGGCGAAGCCAGTTTGAAGTAGCGGCGCGCGTCGCCCATCGTCAGTGCACCTTGTCGATGCTTATCTTGATCGGGGATTTGCTGTCGACCGCCACCACCCCGGCATCGCCTTCCAGGTCGCCTGGTGCGGCGATCGGCTGGCCGCTGTGGCTTATGCGGGCGCCGACGAAAACCTTGCTGGCCGAGGACAGTTTGGTGGCCGGGGTCATGGCCATCGCATCGGTCAGGGTCACCGTGGTCGGCAGCCGGGCGGGGTCGAGTCTGGCCACGGCCAGTGGCATCGGCGGCCCATCGGGCGCACGCGCGTAGACGTACAACACGTCGCCTGCGGCAACTTTCTGCCTGAGCGCCGGTGCCAGCGACACCTGTACCTGCAGGCCGCTGGCATTGGCCGATGTACTTGCCGAGCTGCTGCTGGCAGGGGCTCCACCGGCACGGGCATCGGCGACGGCGATCTGCTCGGCGACCGATTTGGCGACGTTCGAGCCGGGCTCCAGTTGCGGTTGCAGCAGGCGCCAGGTGGCCGCGGCGCTGCGATAGTCGCCATGCTGGAAGTAGCTGATGCCGAGCAGCCATAGGCCGCGTTGGCTGTCCGGATGCAGCCGCACGGCACGCTTGAGCAGATCCAGTGCATGGCCCTCGATCATGTGGTCGGGGCGCTGCATCGAGTCGCTCTCGGCCCAGCCGACCATGGCCTCGGCGTTGTTCGGTGCCAGCTTCAGCGCATGGCCATAGGCATCGCGAGCCTGGTCCGGCTGATGCAGCATGCTGCTGGTCTGTGCCAGCAACATCCAGCCTTGCAGGTCGTCGGGCTGCTGTGACAGATGGGTGTGCAATTCGTCGATCGCCTGCGCCAGGCTGAGGGAAGCCTCGCCTTGTGCGGAGACACCATTGAGCGCATTCGGCGTGCCGACCAGCAGATACAGGCTGCCGGCGCCCAATGGCAGGATGAAGGCAATCGCCAGCGCCAGCGCGAATACGCCACGCGAGCGGCCCGACCGGCGGCCCTGGCGTACCAGCGGCAGCAGCAAGACACCCAGGGCCAGCGCAATCATCAGCGCGGCCACGACAAAAAAAGCGATCTTCACCAGTCTTCCCCGTTGTCGACTGACTCGTCGGCCAGCGTTGCCTCTACGTCATTGCCATTGCGTCTGCGCTTGCGGATCGCGGCCAGTACCACGCCGGCGCCGGCCAGCAGGATCAGCAGCGGGCCGAACCAGAGCAGCCAGGTGCCGGGTTTCAGTGGCGGGTCGTACAGGATGTAATCGGAATAGCGCGCGACCAGGTATTGCTTGATCTCGTCGTCGCTCCTGCCCTGCTGCATCAGGGTGAAGATCTGGTTGCGCAGGTCCCGCGCGATCGGTGCGTTGGAGTCGGCCAGCGTCTCGTTCTGGCACATCGGGCAACGCAGCTGCCGGGTGAGCTGCTGGAAGCGCAACTGCTGTGCGTGGCTGGCGAACGGCATCGGCTCGATCGCCTGGGCACGGGCGAAACCGGTGAACATCAGCAAGGCCGCGAAAACGAGCGGCAGGAGCGCCTTCAGGCGCAATCCTTCTACCCTGAATCCGGCAAGGGCGTCGCGGCGGAAGCCGCTCCAGCAAGGGCTCTGCGGGCTCACGGTGTCTCCTTCAGCAACGCGGCAATCGCCGGTTTCAGCTTCTGCTCGAGCACGTCCGGCGTGATCGGCCCGATGTGCTTGTAGCGGATGATCCCTTTCGCATCGATCAGGAAGCTCTCGGGAGCGCCGTAGACGCCGAAGTCGATCGCCGTATGGCCGGATTCGTCGGCGATCAGCAAGGCATACGGGTTGCCATGCTCGGCCAGCCAGCGCTTGGCATCGGCCGGTTGATCCTTGTAGTTGTAGCCCACCAGCTTCACCCCGAGCGTCGGCGCGGCCGCTTCGAGTACCGGGTGTTCCACGCCGCATTCGATGCACCAGCTGGCGAACACGTTGAGCAGATAAGGCTGGCCCAGCAGGTCGGCCTTGCCCACACTCTGGCCCGGTTCGTACAGCTTCGGCAGGTTGAATGCCGGCGCCGGTTTGTTGAGCAAGGGTGTCGGGATGGCGTTCTGGTCGTGCTGGCTGTTCCACCAGATACCGAAGCCGAACAACGCCACCAGCAGCATGAAGCCGATGAAGGGGAGCAGACGATTCATGCCTGGTTTTCCTGCGGCACCAGTTCTGCCGGCTGGATTTCGGCCGCCCGCTGCCTGATGCGGAAGCGCTTGTCGGCCGCGCAGGTGAAACCGCCCAGCATCATCAGGATGCCGCCACCCCAGATCCAGCGCACGAAGGGCTTGGTGTACAACCGCAGCGACCACGCGCCCTCGATATTGCCGGCGTCCATCGGCTCGCCCAAGGCGACATAGAGATCGCGGAAGATGCCGGCGTCGACGGCTGATTCGGTTTGCACCTGGCCACGCAGGTAGGTGCGCTTCTGCGGATGCATCACGGCGACCGGCTCGCCGTGACGAGTCACGGTGACCACGCCCTGGTCGGCTTTCCAGTTGGGCCCGGTGGTGCGATGCGCGCCGTCGAAGCGGAAATCGTAGCTGCCGATGTGCTGGGTCTGTCCCGGTGCCATGCGCACGTCGCTGGTCACGCTGAGTGATTCGGACAGCAGGACGCCGGCCACGAACACGCCCACGCCCAGGTGCGCCAGCAGCATGCCGGCCATCTCGGCCGGATAGCGCCGGCCGCGCGGCACTTCGCGCCAGCGCTTCAATGCGTACAGCAACACGCCGGCGCTGAGCCAGGCCAGCGCGGCGACACCGGCAATCGCCTTGAGCTTGCCGTCGACGAAGAACGCCGCCACGATCGCGCAGGCCGCCGCGGCGATGCCTGCGCGCAACGACACCTGCTTCAGTATCGGCGACTCGCCCTTGCCCCAGCGCAGGAATGGGCCGAACGGCAGCAGCAGCACCACCGGCAACATCAACAGCGGGAACAGGAAGCCGAAGTAGGGCGGCCCGACCGAGATCCGGCCCATGTTCAGGGCGTCACCGATCAGCGGGAACAGCGTGCCCAGCAGCACCATCGCCGAAGCCACCGCAAACATGAGGTTGCCGATCAGCAACACGGTTTCGCGCGAAAGCAGCTTGAACGCCTTGCCGCCGGCGACCTTCGGCGCACGCAGCGCGTACAGCAGCAGCGAGCCACCGACGACGATGGTGAGGAAGACCAGGATGAATATGCCGCGGCGTGGATCGGAGGCGAACGCATGCACCGAGGTCAGCACGCCCGAGCGCACCAGGAAGGTGCCGAGCAAGCTCAGCGAGAAGGCGAAGATCGACAGCAGGATCGTCCATGCGCGCAGCGAGCCGCGTTTCTCGGTCACCGCCTGGGCGTGGATCAGCGCCAGCCCGACCAGCCACGGCATGAAGCTCGCGTTCTCGACCGGGTCCCAGAACCACCAGCCGCCCCAGCCCAGTTCGGCATACGCCCACCAACTGCCGGCGACGATGCCGAGCGTGAGACAGGCCCAGGCCACATTGGTCCATGGCCGCGCCCAGCGCACCCATGCCTGTTCCAGTTCACCGCCGAGCAGGCCGGCAATGGCAAAGGCGAACGCCACCGAGAAGCCGACGTAGCCGGTGTACAGCACCGGCGGATGGAAGGTCATGCCCGGGTCTTGCAGCACCGGATTCAGATCCGCACCGTCGCCCGGCATCGGCAACAGCCGTCCAAACGGATTGGAGGTGAAGATGATGAAGGCGAGGAAACCCACCGCGATCAGGCCCATCACCGCCAGCACCCGCGAAGCGAATACCTCGGGCAGCTTCTGGCTGAATGCCGCCAGCGCCACGGTCCATACGTTGAGAATCAGGATCCACAGCAGCAGCGAACCTTCGTGCGCCCCCCAGACCGCGGCGATGCGGTAGTACCAGGGCAGCTCCAGATTCGAGTTGTCGGCCACGTATTGCACCGAAAAATCGAAATGCAGGAAGGCCCACACCAGAATGCCGAACGCGATGACCACGAACACCGCCTGGCCGGCGGCGGCGGGCCGGGCCACGGCCATCAGCGCGCGATTGCCGCGCCACGCACCGATCAGCGGCAGGATCCCCTGCGCCAGTGCCAGCAGCAGGGCGAGGATCAGTGCGAGCTGGCCGAGTTCGGGGGTCATGGCATGTTGTCCTGCGCGGCAGCGGCTTCTTCGATTTTCTTGTTCGCGTGGGCCTTGGCCATCGCGTCCTTCAGCTCTTTCGGCATGTAGGTTTCGTCATGCTTGGCCAGCACCTCGGTGGCGACGAAGCGGGCGCCGTCCATGTGGCCGCTGGCGATCACCGACTGGTTGTCACGGAACAGGTCGGGCAGGATCCCGGTGTATTCGACCGGCATCGCGCCACCGGCATCGACCACGGTGAAGGTGACCTTGAGCGAATCCTTGCTGCGCTGGATCGAGCCGGCCTTGACCATGCCGCCGAGGCGGAAGGTCTTGTAGTCGCTGGCCTGGCCCGACTGCACCTGGCTCGGGGTGAGCAGGTAGTTCATGTTGTTCTGCAATGCCAGTACAACCAGCACCGCCGCAACGACGGCGGCAGCGAGAATCGACAGCACGATGGTGAGCCGGCGTTTGCGGGTGGGATTCATGGGCATGGTGGTCAATCGTCCCGCTCAGGGGAGGGTGTGGGAGTCGGTCCGTGTCCCTGCCGGGCAGTCTGGCGCGCCAGCCGGGCACGAAGTTCACCGAGGATTCTTCGGCGGCGCAGGCGTGGTGCGACGTTGTCGGCGACCAGCACGATGAAGAACACGGCATAGGCCGGCCACACGTAGCCCGCATAGCCACCCATGGCGAGGAAGCTGTGCAAGGCGTTCATCGCCGGACCTCGCTTTCGGCGATCTTGCGCACCCAGTCCTTGCCGCCTTCCAGGTCGAGCAGGTCGGTGCGCACGCGACGGAACAAGCTGGCGGCGTAGTAGAACTTGGTGGCCAGCGTCATCGTCAGCAGCGGCCACAACATGTCCCACGCCATCTTCGAGTGGCCGAAGATGTTGACGGTGCTGCCCTGATGCAAGGTGTTCCACCAGTTCACCGAGAAATGCACGATCGGCACGTTGATGATGCCGATGATGGCGAGGAAGGCGGCGGCACGTGCGCCCTGGCGCCGATCCTCGAACGCGTGATACAGGCCGAGCACGCCCAGGTACAGGAACAGCAGCACCAGCTCGGAGGTGAGCCGTGCGTCCCAGGTCCACCAGGTACCCCACATCGGCTTGCCCCACAGCGAACCGGTGACCAGGGTGATGAAGGTGAAGGCGGCCCCGATCGGCGCCGATTCCATCGCCACCACCTCGGCCAGCTTGATTCGCCAGACCAGCGCAATGAAGGCCGACACACCCATCACGGCATAGATGAACATGCTCATCCATGCGCTGGGCACGTGGATGAAGATGATCCGGTAGGCGTCGCCTTGCTGGTAGTCCGCCGGCGCCAGCACCAGGCCGCCATACAGGCCGATGATGCCGAGCAGGATCGCCAGACCCGTCGCCCACGGTCGCAGCGTACCGGCGAAGCGGTAGAAGGTTGGCGGCGAACTCAGCCGGTGCAACCAGAGCGGGATCCAGTTAGCCATAACGTGTCAGTCAGGAGTCCAGGGCAATACGAAGGGCCGCCGCACAGGCCAGTGGCGCCAGCACCACCGCGAGCACCAGCGCTGCGGCGAGCCAGCTGATCGGAGCGAGCCAGGGCAGGCCTTGCTGGGCGGCAGCTACGGCGCCGGCGGCGAAGATCAGTGCCGGTACGCACAGCGGCAGCAACATCAAGGCGAGCAGCATACCAGAGCGCCGGGTGCCGGCTGTCAGCGCGACCAGCACGGCGCCGAACAGACTGAGCAGGGGCGTGGCCAGCAGCAGTGCCAGCAGCAGCACGGGAATCACGCTTGCCGGCAGGTGCAGCATGGCCGCCAGCAAGGGCGAGATCACGATCAACGGCAGCGCGGTGGTGAGCCAGTGGGCGAGGATCTTCATGCCCAGCATCGGCGCCAGCGGTTGCGGTGCCAGCACCAGTTGCTCCAGCGAGCCGTCCTCGATGTCGCTGGCGAACATCGCGTCCATGGCCAGCAGCATCGCCAGCAGCACGGTGACCAGGATGACCCCGCCGGCGATCCGTTGCAGCAGGGTGTCTTCCGGCCCCAGTGCGAACGGAAACAGCATGGTCACGATCAGTGCATACAGCACCGGCATCGCCATGTCGCTGCGCCGACGCCAGGCCAGGATCAGGTCACGCCGCAGCATGGCGGCGCAGGCGCGATGCAGGGACGGCGAGTTCACGCGTGCATCCGGATATGACGTGGCTCGCCACCGTGAAAGCTCACGGTGCCGTGGCTGGTGACCAGGGCGGAGCCGCCTTGGTCGATGTGCGTTTCCAGCAGATCGTTCACCAGCGCGATGCCATGGCGATCGAGATTCGCGTAGGGCTCGTCGAGCAGCCACAGCGTGGCCGGTACCAGCTGCAATCGGGCCAGCGCGGCACGTTTCTTCTGCCCGGCCGAAAGGCGGCGGGTCGGTTCGTCTTCATAGCCGCGCAGACCGATGCCGGCCAGCACGCCCGCTACCGTCACACCGTCGCGGCAACCATGCAGGCCCACGGCGACATGCAGGTTTTCGCGCGCGCTGAGCTCGGCTTTCAACCCGAGCTGGTGGCCGAGGAACAGGATGTCGCCGACACATTCATCGCGATTCAGCGGTGCGCCGCGCCAGAGCAGTTCACCGGCACCGACGTGCAGCAGGCCCGCCAGCATGCGCAGAAGTGTGGTCTTGCCGCTGCCGTTGTCACCTTCGACCAGCGCCAGTTCACCGGCGCCCAGCCGGAAATCCAGCGGCGCGAACACCGGTTCGTCCTGGCGATGGAAGCTCAAGGCCCGTGCTTCGAGCAGGGGCATGGCGGAGGTGGTGACAGTCATCCCCGTGATTGTCCGCAATGCCGATGCTGCTTGTCCATGCGGCGTGCTGCCGCTGGCGCGCTATTTCAACCATCGCAGATGCGCCACGCCGGCTGCCTCGCCATGCACGTAGGCAAGCTGGGCGTGTTCGGTGGCCAGTTTGTCCAGCGTGGCCTGATCCAGCCCGATCACGAACAGGCTCGGTTCGGCCCAACCGCTGGTGCCGACGCCGAGAGCGGCGTGGACGACGACATCCGGGCAGCTTTGCAAGGTGGTCAGCAGCGCGTGTTGCGCTGCCAGGTTTTCCGCGACGGGGCGCCTGCGTGCCTGCGGATTCCATGCCGTGATGAAAGCCCATGGGCGCGCGCCAACCACGGGCACCAGTTCTGCCGGCAAGGTCAGATCCACGCGTATAGTCGCCCAGCTCACCAGATCGATATTGACGTGGTAGGCCGTGTTGTTGAAATCCTCAAGCAGAAATTCATCCATGACGAAGAGTCGGTAGCGGTGGCAGGCTGGATTGGAACAAGTCTACCGCCGCATCAAGATCGATGTCGGCGACCTGTGGCGTTTCGGCCAGCAGTTTCTCCAGCAGCGCGTCCTGCGCGCGGCCACGCTCCAGTGCATATGCATACGGTACATGGGTGAAGGTCACCAGGCGGTAGCGGGCCATGTAGTGGCTTGGCAATCGCTGTGCCAGCAGCGCGCCGAGTTCGCGCTTGGCCAGGTAATGCGGGTCGGCCACGGAGTCGCGCATCTCGATGTAGTTCTCCAATGCCATCCGCGCGATCGCGTCGGCGTTGGGCTGGCGCACACGCTGGAACTCGGCGAATACCCCAGCGCTGTCGTCAGGCGTGGCCGCCAGCAGGTCGGCCAGCACCACGGTGTCCTCGAAGCCGCAGTTCATGCCCTGGCCGTGGAACGGCACGATCGCATGGGCGGCATCGCCGATCAGCAGCGCGCGCCCGTCCAGGTGCCAGCGCTCGAGATACAAGGTGGACAGGCTGCCGACCGGATTGCTGTCGTAGTCTTCGCTGAAGCCGGGCAGCAGCGACAGCAGGCCGGGGAATTGCTCGCTGAAAAACGCCGCCGCCGCGGTCGAATCGTGCATGCTGGAAAAGTTGGGCGGATTGCCATTGACGGGCAGAAACAGGGTGACCGTGAAGCTTCCCTCGGTATTCGGCAGCGCGATGCACATGTAGCCGCCGCGCGGCCAGATGTGCAGCGCATGCGGTTCCAGCACGTACTGGTCGCGGCCGCCGCCCAGTTGCTGCAGCGCCATCGGCAACTGGCTGGCGGGCGGGATCTCCAGCTCCTTGTAGCCGTGGCCCAGCGATTCGATCCGTTCGCCCAGGGATGCATGCATGCTCATCGCGGCGCGCAACGCGGAGCCGGCGCCGTCTGCACCGATCAACAAGCCGGTCGGAATCTCGCGCTCACTGCCATCGGCAGCCACGAGTCGGATGCGCTGCGCGTCGAAGTCGGCACCCACCAGCGACTGTCCGAAATGGAGTTGCACCCCGGCAGCCTCGGCGGCATCGAGCAGCAGCACGTTGAGTGCACCGCGCGAGACCGACCAGATCACCTCATTGTCGTCGATGCCATAACGCTGCAACCCGGAATCGCCATCGCGGGTATGCACCATGCGGCCGCGCATCATCACCGCGCGTTGCAGCACATCTTCAGCCAGGCCGGCCGTGCGCAGGGCCTGCAGGCCGCGTTCGGCCAGCGCCAGGTTGATCGAACGGCCACCGAGGAATCCTGCCCGCCTCGGGTCGGCGCGCTTCTCGTATATGTCGACCTTGAAGCCGCGCCGCGCCAGCTGCAACGCCAGCAATGCACCGACCAGGCCGCCGCCGATGAGGGTGATGGGTTGCTGCGTCATGCTGCGATCCGTGAGGGGAGTCTGCCCACTGTTCCGCAAGTGGCGCACAACTGCAATCCCGGCAGGGGAATACCGCCCCGACCCGGCTCAACCATCGCATTGCACCGGAGTTGCAGGAGAAGCGTCAGCTCAACGCCAGTGCACGCTTCAATGGTTGTCTCAAGCCGAAGGCCAGCATGCCGCCGCAGGCTGCGATGGCCGCATGCATCGCCCAGAAGCCGGCCGGTGTCATGTGTTCGTAGAAGCTTCCCAGCCAGCCGATGATGCTGTTGCCGATGAACAGGGTGAGGAACACCGCACCCATCATGGTTGCCTTGATTCGCGCCGGTGCGGTGCGCGAGACCAGGGCCAGCAGGGTCGGCCAGTAATACAGGAAGGCGATGCCGAGGATGGTGTCGTACACCAGCGGCACCCACACCGAAATGCGCGTGCCGAGCAGGCATGCGGTCACCAGTACCAGGTTGGCGAGGGTGGCCAGCCACGCGCCGGTGGCGATCTTGCCGAGGTCATCCGGTTCGCTGCCTCGTGCGGCCTGGTAGCGCCACAGCGCCAGCAGCAGCGGCACGCCGACGATGCTGGCCAGCGGATCGATCGAGTTGAACCAGGCCACGGGTACATGGAAGCCGAGCAGATTCAGATCAACGCTGCGATCAATCCAGATCAACCCCAGGTTGGTGTTCTGGAAATAGGCGATGCTCTGGAAAATGGTGATCGCCGAAACCACGGCCAACGCCCCGAGAATGCGCCACTGGCGACGATCGAGCGGAGCTTTTTTCAGCACGGGGGTCGATGGCACGCGCGGCTTGTCCGCGGGCAGATAACGGAAGCCGGCGATGTAGGTGATCAACCCGAGCAACATCAGGATGCCAGCCAGGCCGAAACCCGCATGCCAGCCGTAGAGCTGGGCCAGCAGGCCGACAACCAACGGGCCGAGCACCGCACCGATGTTGATGCCGACCGAGAAGATCGCAAAGGCGCGGGTACGTCCTTCGCCATCGCTTTCGGCATACAGCTCGCCGACCTGGGTCGAGATATTGCCCTTTAGCAGGCCGCAGCCGGTGATCAGCAGCAGCAGCGCCAGCAGGAACGAGGCATCGAACGCCATCGCCACATGGCCGGCGCTCATCAACACGGCGCCGAGCATCACCGCGGCGCGGCGGCCGGTCCAGCGATCGGCGATCCAGCCACCCAGCACCGGGGTGAAATACACCAGGCCGGTGTACAGGCCCATGATCTGCGAGGCCAGCGCCAGCGTGGTCATCGGGCCGAACACGGATTCCAGCGTGGCGCGAAATGCGGCGAAACCGACGATGCCATCGATGTGGCCCGGCAGCAGCAACGCCTGGCTCATGTAAAGCACCAGGATCGAGGTCATGCCGTAGTAGGAGAAGCGCTCCCAGGCCTCGGTGAAGCTGAGGTAGGCCAGCGCCATCGGCTGGCCGAAGAACGTGCGTGGTCGATCGCTGGTATTGGTGCGCATGGGTCCCCCTGGGTCGTGGGAGCCTAATCTGAAACGACGTGTCTGGATAGAATCTGCGGTGCGGCCTGCGGCAGCCGGATGTTTCAGAAGCTCATGAAATAGCCGCCATTGACTGGCAGGTTGATGCCGGTGATGTAGCCGGCATCGTCGGCCGTTAGGAAGGCCACCGCACGAGCGATGTCATCGGGTGAGCCGAGCCGGCCCACCGGGATGCCGGCGATGATTTGTGCACGGATATCCTCGGACACCGCCGCAACCATCGGCGTGTCGCAGTAGCCGGGCGAGACGGTATTGACGGTGACACCCTTGCGCGCCGTCTCGCGCGCCAGCGCCATGCTGAAACCGTGCACGCCAGCCTTGGCGGCCGAGTAATTGGTTTGCCCGAATTGGCCGGTCTGTCCGTTGACCGAACTGATGTTGACGATGCGCCCGAAGCCGCGTGTCGTCATGCCATCGATCACGTGGCGGCACAGGTTGAACACGCCGTCCAGATTGACGTGCATCAGCTCGTGCCATTGTTGCGGTGTCATCTTGCGCAAGCTGGTGTCGCGGGTGATGCCGGCGGCGTTGACCAGGATGTCGATGCTGCCGTAGTGCTGCTCGATGCGTGCGGTGAGTTGCTGGCAGCTCTCGAAGTCGCTGACGTCGACAGGTTCGAAGGCGACGGCGTCATGGAGATCGACCAGTTCGTGCCGGAATGCCTCGATGCGGTCCGCACGTGCCGCAAGATCCACGGCGATGATGCGGCGGCCAGCCTGTGCCAGCTGGCGGCAGATGGCCGTACCCAGCCCGCCGATGCCGCCGGTGACGATGGCGACGCGTTTTGGAGTGTCAGCAGGGTTCATGAAAGAAGTCGGGCAAGTTGGATCATGCCGCGGCACAGCATGTGCTGTGCTGCAGCGAGCAGGAACAGGCGGGCCGATGACGCAGTGCAGGCGTCATCGAGGCAGACCGGGCTCAGCCGGATTTCTTGCCGCTGCGGTTGCCAGCCGGTGGCGTCGTCGGCATCACCTTGGCGGCGGTGTCCATCAGGCCGCGCTGCATCGCCTGGAATGCGGCCATGTTGCGCTCGGTCAGGTCGTTCAGCGTGTTCCAGGGGGTTTGTCCCATCAAGCTGTTGAGCTGGCTGCGGAACTGGGTCTGCTGGTCCAGGAACACCTGCAGACTCTGTTCCAGGTAAGGCCCCATGAAGCCCTGCAGCGAATCGCCATAGAAGCGGATGATCTGGCTGAGCAACTGCGGCGACAGCATCGGCTGCCCCTTGTCCTCATGCTCGGAGATGATCTGCAGCAAAACCGAACGGGTCAGGTCCTCGCCGCTCTTGGCGTCGCGGACCTCGAAATTCTCATTGTCCAGCACCAGCTGGCGAACTTCCTCCAGCGTGATGTAGCTGGAGATTTCCGTGTCATACAGACGACGGTTCGGATACTTCTTGATGGTGCGTTTTGTTTGTGCCATGCACACAAGCTAGCAGAAGATATTGCGCCGCACCAGTTACTTCCGGCGATGCATGCTGCAGTGCGAGGCTGCAGCAATTCCGGTCAATCAATGGCCGACGGTGCCGCCGGCATTGCCGAACGGCGGTCGGGCCAGCCACAGCATAGGGATCATCGCGAGGAACAGCACGGCGCACACCATGTAGACATCGTTGACCGACAGGGTCAGCGCTTCGCGGGTGATCAGCTGGTCGACGATGCCCAGGCTCTGCCTGGTGGAGAAGCCGCCATGCTGCAAGCGTTGCAGGAAACCGGTGGCGGCGGGCGCGGCCGAGGTGACGTGCTCGGTGAGTACCGCGTGGTGATACTCGCCGCGGTGCTGCCACAGCGTGACCGTCGCCGCAGTCGAAATGCTCGATGCCAGCGTGCGGCAGAAGTTGGCCAGGCCGGAGGCGCTGGCGACCTGGTCCGGATTCAGCCCGGACAGATACATCTGGTTCAGCGGGATGAAGAAGCAGGCGATGCCGATGCCCATCACGAAGCGCGGCAATACCAGCGTGCCGAACGAAGCCGAGCTGTCGAAGCTGGCAAACCAGAACGAGGTGACCGCGAACACGATGAAGGCGAAGGTCACCACCGCGCGCAACTCGAGCCGCTGGATATTGGCACCGATCACCGGGGCCATCAGGAACGCCAGCACACCGACCGGGGCGCTGGCCAGACCGGCCCAGGTAGCGGTGTAGCCGAGGTCGATCTGCAACCACAGCGGAAACACCACGTTGATGCCGAAGAACGCCATCATGCCGAGCGACAGCGCCACCACCGCCACGGTGAAATTGCGTCGCTTGAACAGCGCAAGGTCGACCACCGGATGTTTCGCGTGCAGTTCCCACACGATCAGGAAGGTCAGGCAAACCAGCGCGATCAGCCCCAGGGTCAGGATCATCGGCGAGGAAAACCAGTCGTTGTCGTTGCCGTTGTCCAGCATGAACTGCAATGCGCCGACACCGACCACCAGAAGGGTCAGGCCGATCACGTCGATCGGCGACTTGTGGGTTTTTGTCTCGCGCTTGTGCAGCAGGAACCAGGTGATGACCGCCGCCGCCGCGCCCACCGGCACGTTGATGTAGAAGATCCACGGCCATGAGAAATTGTCGGTCAGCCAGCCGCCCAGGATCGGCCCGAAGATCGGCGCCACCACCACGGTCATCGCCCACAACGCCAGCGCCATGCCCTGTTTTGCCTTGGGGTAACTGGCCAGCAGCAGCGACAGCGACAGCGCCACCATCGGGCCGGACCCCGCGCCCTGCAGCAGCCGGCAGATCACCAGCATGGGCATGCTGGTGGCCATGCCGCACAGCATCGAGAAAAGCACGAACAGCCCGACCGAGGAAATGAAGGTGCGCACCTCGCCAAAACGTCGCGCCAGCCAGCCGGTCAACGGCTGCATGATCGCGCTGGCCAGCGCGTAGGAGCTGATCGTCCAGGTACCTTCGCTGGGGCTCACGCCGAGGCTGCCGGCGATATGCGGTACCGAGACATTGACGATCGTCATGTCCAGCACTTCCATGAAGGTGCTGAAGGCAACCGCGATGGTCAGCAGGACCAGCGCGCCGCCTTGCAGCGGCTTCAGTGGATTGGCGTCGTGGGGGTTGTCAGCCATCGGCTCGGTTCGGTTCAGTGGGCGTTGCGCGACAGGTTGGCGCGGATGATCTGCGCGGCTTCCGCATCGGCCTTGGCGGCCATCTGCTGGTACACGTCGGTCTCGGCCACCGGCTGTCGTGCCGGCACCTTCGCCAGCACGGCGCCCTGGTCATGAGTGATGTCGACGGTGACTTCGCTGGACAGGCCGATGCGCAGCGGGTGCTTGTCCAGCTCCTTGTCGTCCAGCGAGATGCGCACCGGCACGCGCTGTACCACCTTGATCCAGTTGCCCGTGGCGTTCTGCGCCGGCAGCAGCGAGAACACGCTGCCGGTGCCGGCGCCGAGGCCGATCACCTTGCCGTGGAACTCGGCGTCGTCACCGTACACATCCGACACGATCTTCACGGGTTGGCCGATGCGGATGTGGCGCAACTGGCTTTCCTTGAAGTTTGCCTCCACCCACAGGTTGTGCAGCGGAACCACGGTCATCAGCTGCTGGCCCGGCTGCACGCTGTTGCCCAGTTGCACGCTGCGCTGGGCCACGTAGCCTGAGACCGGAGCGTAGATGGCATTGCGCTGGGCGGCCACCCAGGCGGCGCTGAAGTTGGCGCGGGCCTGCATCACGGCGGGATTCTGCGCCACATCGGTACCTTCGATGCCGGCATGTGCCGCGGCCGACTGCGCCTCGGCGCCGGCCAGCGCGGCACGTGCCTGGGCCACGCCATCACGCAGATGCTGCACGATCTCCGGCGATTCGGCATGGGCCGCCAGCAGCGGCAGGTGTCGCTTGAGATCCGCTTCGGCCTTTTGCAGGCTCAGGCGGGCGGCATCCACCTGGGCATCGGCACCCTTGGCCGAACTGGTTTGCTGACGGACGCCACGCACGGCCTGGGCCAGCGCGCTGCGTGCCTGTTCCAGCCGTACCTTGGCGTCGGTGGGGTCGAGCCTGACCAGCACCTGGCCGGCGTCGACACGCTGAGTGTCGTCCGCGAGGATCGCCACCACCGTGCCGGGCACCTGCGCCGAGATCGTCACCTGGTTGCCGCTGACATAGGCATTGTCAGTCACCACGCGGGTGGAGAAGACGAAGAACCACAGCAGGAACCAGGCCAGTCCGGCGAGGATGAACACGCTGGCCACGATCAGCAGTGCGCGCCGTCGTTTGGCGGGATTCCGGGCGGCCAGGCCGCTGTCGTTGTCGTCGACGGAAGAGGGATCGGTTTCAGTGGCGCTCATGGTCGGCGGCTCCGGCGGTGTCATTCGTGGAAGGGGTCGATGGGGCGGACACAGGGGCGCGGTAGCCGCCACCGAGTGCCTTGATCAGGGCCAGTTCGGCACTCACCGCCTGCGCTTGCAGTTGACTGGCCGCGTCGCGCTGTTGCAGCAACCGCGCCTGGGCGGCCAGACCTTCGCGTGCATCGCGCACACCTTGACGGGCGCGTGCCTGTGCATTGGTCAGCAGTTGCCGGTCGGCCGCGACCTGGACCTGTTGTTCGCGCTGCCGTGCGGCGATCTGTTCGGCACTCAGTGCCTGCGTCGCCACTTCGCGTGCGGCGGTCTGCACGGTGCTGTCGTATTGGGCCACTGCGGCATCGAGCTGGGCCTTGCTGACGCCATAGTTGGCCCTGATCGATCCGTTGTTGAAGATCGGCAGGTGCAAGGCCGGGGTCAATGCAAACGTGCGGCTGCCGGCGGTAAGCAGCTTGCCCATGTCGATGCTGGACAGGCCGGCGAGCGCGCTGATGCTGATGTCGGGGAAAAAATCGGCGCGCGCTGCGTCGGTCTTGCGCAAGGCCGCCTCGACTTGCCAGCGGCTGGCGGCGATGTCGGGGCGACGTGCGATCAGGTCGAGGCCGGCATCGACGGGGATGCCGCGCGACACCGTCGGCAGGGCGCGCGCGTGAAGCGCGGGCAACTGCGAAGGTGCGATGCCGAGCAGCGAGGCCAGTGCGACCCGACGGATCTTTGCCGAGCCATCCAGTGCCACGCGCATCTCGCGGACCGCAGCCAGTTGTGCTTTTGCGGTCTGTACTTCGTCGGGCAAATCGACACCTTGCGTCACCCGCAACTCGGCAATCGCGGCCAGTTGCTGCTGGGTGGCGAGCCATTGGTCGGCGAGCTGCAGCCGGGCCTGGTCGGCCTGCCAGCCGAAGTAGGTGTCGGCGACGGCATACTCGATGGCCAGTGCCGCAGCGCTGCGTTGCGCTTCGGCTGCATGTGCCTGATCCAGCGCCGACTCCATCGTTGCGCGTTTCTTGCCCCACCAGTCGAAGTCGTACTCCAGCTTCACCCCGAGATCGGCCTGGTTGTACCAGCTGAAACCGAGGAACTTGCTCGGGATCAGGCCGTGGTCGCTCATTCGCTGGCGCGCCACCTGTGCACTGCCATTCGCGGACAGGCCCAGTTGTGCCGCCGCCAGACGCGCCGACTGTTCGGCGTTCCGCACGCGGCTCTGCGCCAATGCCAGATCGGGCGACTGCCGCATGGCACGATCCATCAAGACGTCCAGTTGCGGGTCGTCGAATTGACGCCACCACTGCGTCGCGGGCCAGCCCGCACGCGCGGGCGCCTGCACACCGGCCAGCGGAACGTCGTCGCGCAGGGCCGGGTGGCTGAGCCTGGCAGGTGCATGGGCGCAGGCGGCCAGTGTCAGCACGATCGCCGTGGCCAGCGTGGTGCGGACGCGAAGCAGGGCTGGCTTCATCGTGGATTCCTTGGTGGGGTGGGGGCTTCGCCCAGCACGTCGAGATTGTGTGCCAGCTTGCGCAGCAGGCGATCCAGCTGGCGTTTGTCGGTGTCGCTGAAGTCGGCAAACATGGCATCGATGCGGGGGAACATCGGTGGCAGCATCTTCTGCACGAAACGTTTGCCGGCGGCGGTAATCCGGATAAGCACCCGGCGTCGATCCTCGGTGCTGCTGCCGCGAGTGATCAGGCCGCGCTTGACCAGCGCATTGCCGATCCGGGTCATGTTGGTGGCGCCCTGGGTGGCGAACTCGCACAACTCGCCTGGCGTCGAGCTGCCGTCGGGGCGGCTGTACAGGATCATCAGGGTGAGGAATTCGCTGTGGTTGAGCTTGTGCGGCTTGAGCTTGAACTCGAGTTCGCTCTCGATGTTTTCGCCGACCATCAGCATCAACCGGCACAGGCGTGCTTCGGCCGCGGGCAGTTGCGGGATGATCTGGCTTACCCGCCCGATGCCCTGGTCCATCATCGCGATGCAATTGCCCAGACTTGCCATTTCACCAACTTATATTTCACCAATGAATTAAATGTTAGCAAGTACGACCGGCCTCGCACAAGCGATGGCGATTCTCAACGGGTCAGTGGCCGGACTGCTCGAGGCCGAACAACCGGCACGCGTTGGCTCGAGTGGCGGCGGCCACGTCTGCTTCCGCCTCGCCGCGCAGCCTGGCGATGCACTGCAACACCTCGATGATGTAGGCAGGTTCATTGCGCTGGCCACGGTGAGTGGCGCCAGGTTGGTCCGGTGCATCGCTTTCCAGCAACAGAAACTCGATCGGCATGCTGGCCACGATCCGGCGCAGTCGTCGGGCCCGCTCATGCGTGATCGGGCCGCCGATGCCAAGGTGAAAACCTGCATTCCACAATTGCATCGCTTGTTGCTCGCTGCCGGAGAAGCTGTGCACCACGCCGCGCAGGCCGCTGCATCGGCGCAAGGCCAGGCTGACTTCCTCCAGCGCGTCGCGGGCATGCACGATCACCGGAAGATCCCGTTCGCACGCCAGCTGCAGTTGCTGCGAGAAGTAGAATCGCTGGCGTTCCCTGTCGAGATCCGGCATGTGGAAATCCAGGCCGATTTCACCGACGGCTACCGGCCGTTCGTCATCGAGCCACGCAGGCAATGCTTGCAGGTGCGCAGGGGTGTGTCGGGCCAGGAACATCGGGTGCAGCCCATAGCACGCATGGACATGCCGGTGACTTGCGCACAGGGCCTTGATTCGTGGCCAGCTGTCGAAGTCGACGCCAGGCACGATCATGCCGTCGATGCCGGCGTCCCGTGCGCGTGCGATCACGGCAGTGCGATCGTGTGCGAATGCCTGATCATCCAGATGGACGTGACTGTCTATGAGCGTGGGCATGTACGGTTTCCGTGATCTGTCCTGGCGTTTCGTGATGTACGCGTGAAAAGAATGTCGGGAGGTCCAGCTAGCTGCTATTCAGCGGGGTGCCGGTTCAATGGCAGCGCACGATATTACGTTGTCTGCACATGGCCGACGTTAGGCTGCAACCAAACAGAGGAGAGTGATGGTGATGAACAGGTTGATGATCAATGTGTTGAATGTGGGTATTGCGGCAGCCTTGGCGACCGGGTTGTCGGCTTGCAATCGCAACGCCGATGCGGTTGCGGCCAATGGCGCTGGAGATACCGCGGGCAGCACCGACGCCGGGGTCAGCTACGCCAAGGTAGTCAGCGTCGAGCCGGTGCGCTCGACGGTGAACAACCCGAAGCAGGTTTGCCATGACGAGACAGTGACGCACACGGCGCCGCCGAAGGATCAGCATCGCATTGCCGGCACCGCCATTGGTGCCGTCGTGGGTGGCTTGGTCGGTCATCAGGTGGGTGGCGGCAAGGGCAGGACACTGGCCACGGTTGCTGGTGCCGTGGGTGGCGGTTATGCCGGCAACAAGATCGAGCAACATACCCAGAAGGCTCAGGTGACCACGTCGGTCGAGCGCAAGTGCGACACGGTCAACAACACCAGCAGCAAGATCGTCGGTTACGACGTTCGTTACGTATACAACGGTGTCACCCGCACGGTGCGCATGGATCACGATCCTGGTGACCGCGTGCAGGTGCAAGAGGGCGTGACTGCCGTATCCGATGCACGCTGAACCCACTTACAGAAAAAGGAGCCATCTGCGATGAATGCAATGACTGGAAAACTTGCCTTGGTCAGCGCAATGACGGCGGGTCTCGCACTCGCCGGCTGTGCCACTGCACCATACGGAAACAACACCAGCTACAGCAATGGCTATCAGGGACAGCAGGGCAATTATTCGAATCAGCGCCAGCGCTGCAACACTTGCGGTGTGGTGCAGGAAGTTCAACAGGTCTATATCCAGGGTGGCGGCAATGGTGGCACGCTCGGTGCGATCATCGGTGCGGTCGCCGGCGGTGTACTGGGTAATCAGGTGGGCAAGGGCGACGGGCGCAAGGCGGCGACTGTTGCCGGTGCGGTCGCAGGCGGCGTGGTCGGCAACCAGGTTGGCAAACGCCATGATGAGGGCGATGCCGCGTGGCGTATCGTGGTTCGGCTGGACGATGGTCGCTATGCGACCGTGACGCAGCGCGAGAATCCGGGACTTCGTCGCGGCGATTATGTGGAGGTTCGTGGGAACCGCGTCTATCCGCACTGACTAATGAGTCGAATTATGGACGTCTAAACGTCCAAAAAAAGGCCATCGCGAGATGGCCTTTTTTATGCTTCAGTGTGCGCTTCAGTTGACGGCATAAAACGAGTGGTCGCCGATCGTTACGCTGGGGCGGTTGTGTGACCAGACTGGCGAGATCGAGGTGGTGGCGAAATGATCGGCCTTCGGCACCAGCATGTGGCGCTGGGCCACGGGCAATTCCCAGTTGTGGATGGAATTGCCGGCAATCCGCCATGCCTTGGCGAAGGCGCCAAGATTGGTGATTTCGAACGAGCCGGATGTCGTGGTGGTGGCAAACTGATGCGGTGCGGTGACCACCTTGCATACCGTGTTGCCGTAATGGCCACGATCGCGGCGCCGCAACGCCACCTCGGCGACGGCCAGCTGGCCCAGTACCGGCTGGCTGCGTGCCTCCAGGTAAACCGTGGTGGCCAGACAGGCCTGATCGGCTACCGGCTGGGGCATCAGGGTAGTGAGCCACAACAGCATGGAAAGTTTCATGGTTCTGCCTCCAACGTGCTGTACGCGCAAGGCCGATTGCAGGCTTTGTGCGCCGTTGCGGTGGACGGGCGGGCAGGCCGTTCCACCTGGATCTGTCACCGTTGCCGAAACTTGGTGGCCACGGTGCCTTGCCACGGGGTTGTGGCGTTTGAGACGACGATGCGACGTCGTCGGGTTGAGGTGTTGCCTGGTGTTGCGCGTGCCGCGTTGACCGCGGTACCTGCAACTGTTCCAGCGCTCTCGTTGGGTACGAGGCGGATTGCCATCCGACGTTGTCCTGTCGGGTCGCGCCGATTCGGATTCTTCCGATTCGTCGCGTACTTCGACACCCCGTGTTCCGGATGCCGCGATATTCGATCGGCGGAGCCTAGTGGCGGCGGACGCCACTGGCAAGTGCCATGGTGCCGGAGTTTAACTTATCCTCACGTTTTATTGACAAGTGCCTGCCGAAAAAATTCCAGACAGAAAGCGTCGTTCATGCCGGCCATGATGCTTCAAGTTGCAACGCAAGCTGATCGCCGACAACGATGGTGTTTCCCGGGATGGCGTCCTGCACGAGGTCATCTTTCAGGATCAGCAGAGTCTCGTTGCCATCGTCGCTCGTGACGGCATCGAGTACGCAACCAGCTTCGTCCTTGCCGATGTGCAACATGTCGCCGGCATGCAGCGCTTGCGACAATCTGCCGCGATGCAGATGCCGCTTGTGACCGCCGCGAAAATGCAGTCGCGCCACGATTTCCTGGCCCGGGTAGCAACCTTTGTCGACGGCTACTGCCTGCAGTCGCTGCAGCGACAGCGCTGCAGGCAGCAAGGTATTCAAGGCGGATGCCGGCAGCCATGGCCATCCGCTGCGCAGTTGCGGCAAGCGCCAGGCATCGTCCGACGCGCCTGCATGCGTGATCTTCATGCTGTGGGTGCCGCAACCCAGTGCGATCGTTTCGTCATCGTTGACGATGGCATGCAGGGGCAGGGCGGGGCCGGTGCACAGATTCCGCGAGGGTAACGCCGTCAGCGTCACGCGCGCGCGAAACACGAAACGCCGCAGCGCCTCGACCATGTCGGCTGCGATCCCTCCGCGCAGCAACAGCAGGTAACGTTCGCTGTCGATTCGTGCCAGCTGGAACAGCGTGCGCACGCGACCTTGCGAATCAAGCCATGCGCTGAATTGCCACTGACCGATGGGCAGTGAGTCGACGCTGCTGCTGAACTGCGCATGCGCGAACGCCATGGCGTCCGGGCCTTCGATCAGGAGGGTTTCTGCGGAATGGAGACTTGGCATAGGCATGCATACTTTGGGGTTGTCGCGAACCAGTGCAAGTGGTGCAAGTCACCTGCGTCGATGCGTTCGCATGGTTGTGCTGCTATGCCGCAAGTATTAATCTCCGTCGGCTAGAAAAAACCATGTCCGATACCGCATCTCCAGCTCAGCCCGTACCTGCCCCCGTTCCCGCGGACACGATGGTCGTGCCCGCAGAACCGACCCGGCAGGCGGTGGTGGAGAAGCGTCCGGCCCTGGATCCAACCCGCTATGGGGACTGGGAAAAAAATGGGCGCTGCATCGATTTCTGAGCGATGTGCGATGGCGCAGGTCGCCGATTGCCTATCAGCACAGAGCCCGATGCGGCAGTGACATCCAGCGATTCCACTCAGGATAGCCGCCATGGCAGAAACGCAACGACCAACTTCCCCACATCTGCAGATCTACAAGCGGCAGGTGCAGATGATGACGTCCATCACGCACCGCGCCACCGGCATCGCGCTGGCGGTGGGCAGCCTGCTGGTGGTCTGTGGCCTGTTGCATCTGGCCGCTGGTGCAGAAAGCTTCAATCGCTTCAAACAGATTGTGGGCAGTCCGCTCGGCATGATCCTGATGCTGGGCTGGAGCTGGGCGCTGTTCTATCACTTGTGCAATGGCATCCGCCACCTGATTCAGGATGCCGGGCTTGGCTACGAGATTCCGCAGTTCGTGCGTTCCAGCTGGCTGTCGGTCATCGGCAGTATCGTGCTGACGGTGGCGGTGTGGGCTTATGTATTGATGGCTGGAGGTGCGGCATGAGTGCGAAGCATGTCGCCGTGAAGGATCGACGCAACCCGTTGAAGGTCGCTCGCGGTCTGGGTTCGTCCCAGTCCGGCGTGGGTCATTGGTGGACCCAGCGGGTGACCGCAGCAGCGCTGGTGCTGCTGGGCATCTGGTTCGTGGTCACCGTGTTGTGCCTGTTGCACGCCGATTACGCCACTGCCCGCGCCACCGTGGCCAAGCCGTGGAACGCGCTGCTGCTGATCGCGTTCGTGCTCACCATGTTCTGGCATGCCGTGCTGGGCCTGCAGGTGGTGATCGAGGATTACGTGCACACCCGCTGGAAGGAAGTTGTCCTGCTGGTGGCGATCAAGTTCCTCGCGGTGCTGGGCGCGCTGGCTGGCGTGCTCGCCGTATTGCGCATTGCGCTGACCCCATAAGACGCGAGGCCGAGATTTCATGGAAAGCTACAAGATTCAACAGCACGACTATGACGTGATCGTGGTGGGTGCCGGCGGTGCCGGTTTGCGCGCCACCTTCGGTCTGGCCGAAAAGGGGCTCAAGGCCGCCTGCATCACCAAGGTGTTCCCGACCCGTTCGCACACGGTGGCGGCGCAGGGCGGCATTTCCGCGGCGCTCGGTAACATGGGCGAGGACGACTGGCGCTTCCATTTCTACGACACCGTCAAGGGTGGTGACTGGCTCGGCGACCAGGACGCGATCGAGTACATGTGCAAGAACGCACCGGCGGCGATCATCGAGCTGGAGCACTACGGCGTCCCGTTCTCGCGGACCGAGGAAGGCAAGATCTACCAGCGCCCGTTCGGCGGCATGACCACGCATTACGGCAAGGGCACCGCGCAGCGCACCTGTGCCGCGGCCGACCGCACCGGCCATGCGATCCTGCATACGCTGTATCAGCAGGCGCTGGCGCATGACGCCACGTTCTTCGTCGAGTATTTCGCGATCGACCTGATCTTCGACGAGGAAGGTGTCTGCCGCGGCGTGCTGGCGCTGGACATGAACGAGGGCACCCTGCATTTCTTCCGCGGCCAGGCCGTGGTGCTGGCCACCGGCGGCTACGGTCGTGCCTACTTCAGCGCCACTTCGGCGCATACCTGCACCGGCGACGGCGGCGGCATGGTGCTGCGCGCCGGCCTCGCACTGCAGGACATGGAGTTCGTGCAATTCCATCCCACCGGCATCTATGGCGCCGGTTGCCTGATCACCGAAGGCGTGCGCGGCGAAGGCGGTTACCTGACCAACTCCGAAGGCGAGCGCTTCATGGAGCGTTATGCGCCGAGCGCCAAGGACCTGGCCTCGCGCGACGTGGTCAGCCGCGCGATGACGATCGAGATCCGCGAGGGTCGCGGCGTGGGCGAGCACAAGGACCACATCTTCCTCAACCTGATGCATCTCGGCCCCGAGGTGATTCACGAGCGGCTGCCCGGTATCGCCGAATCGGCACGCATTTTTGCCGGTGTCGACGTGACCAAGGAGCCGATCCCGGTGCTGCCGACCGTGCACTACAACATGGGTGGCATCCCGACCAACTACCACGGCGAAGTGGTGCAGAAACGCGGCGACGACGTCGATGCGATCGTGCCGGGCTTGTTCGCGATCGGCGAGGCAGCCTGCGTGTCCGTGCATGGCGGCAACCGGCTCGGTTCCAACTCGCTGCTCGACTTGGTGGTGTTCGGCCGTGCCGTGGCACACCGTTGCGCCGAACTGATCCAGCCCGGTGCGGCGCACAAGGATCTGCCGGCCAACGTGCTGGACAAGTCGCTGGCGCGTTTCGACGCCTTGCGCAACGCGAACGGCGGCACGCCGACCGCGCAGATTCGCCTGGCGATGCAACGCACGATGCAGAAGGATGCCGCCGTGTTCCGTACCGGCGAGACGCTGGCCGAAGGCAAGCAGAAGATCGCCGAAGTATTCGGCATGTTTGCCGACGTCAAGGTCAGCGACCGTTCGCTGGTGTGGAACTCCGACCTGATCGAGACGCTGGAGCTGTCCAACCTGCTGTCGCAGGCGGTGGCGACGATGGATTCGGCCGAACAGCGACTGGAAAGCCGTGGTGCACAGGCGCGCGAGGATTACCCCGATCGCGACGATGCCAACTGGATGAAACACACCCTGGTGTGGATCGACGAGAACGGCAAGTCGCGTTTCGATTTCCGTCCGGTGCACATGAATCCGATGACCGACGAGGTCAAGGCCGTGCCGCCGGCGAAACGCGTCTACTGATGCACCGCTTGCGGGCGACATCGCAACATTGAGTGGTACGGTCGGGGCGCAAGCCCTCCTGCAAAAAGTCGAAGGGTTCAGCACATGGCAGAGTTTTCGCTACCGAAAAATTCCAGGATCAAGCCGGGCAAATCCTACCCGGCCAAGGATGCGAAGAAGCCGCGTACCTTCCGCATCTATCGCTGGTCGCCGGATGACGGACAGAATCCGCGTATCGACAGCTACGAGGTCGACCTGGCCGCGTGCGGTCCGATGGTTCTGGACGCGCTGCTGAAGATCAAGAACGAGATCGATCCCACGCTGACCCTGCGCCGTTCCTGCCGTGAGGGCATCTGCGGTTCGTGCGCGATGAATATCGACGGCACCAACACGCTGGCCTGCACCCGCGCGATCAGCGAGTGTGCGTCCGGCGACGTGAAGATCTATCCGCTGCCGCACATGCCGGTGGTCAAGGATCTGGTGCCCGACCTGACCCACTTCTACGCCCAGTTCGCCTCGATCAAGCCGTGGATACGCACGCAGAGCCCGGCGCCGGACAAGGAGCGCCTGCAGTCGCCGGAAGAACGCAAGAAGCTCGATGGGCTGTACGAGTGCATCCTGTGCGCCTGCTGCTCGACCAGTTGCCCGAGCTACTGGTGGAACGGCGACAAGTACCTCGGCCCGGCGATCCTGCTGCAGGCTTATCGCTGGATCGTCGACAGCCGCGACGAAGTCACCGGCGAGCGTCTGGACGATCTGGAAGACCCGTTCAAGTTGTACCGCTGCCACACCATCATGAACTGCACGCGCACCTGCCCGAAGGGTTTGAACCCGGCGAAGGCGATCGCCGAGATCAAGAAGTTGATGGTGGAACGGCGTTCGGCCTGACCGCTGATGCCCGGGTACCCTGACCGCAACAGGCCG
>DATMTH010000126.1:0-3332 GCA_035564915.1 Rhodanobacter sp. | reverse complement strand
AGTGCGGGCCTTCGTCGTTCTGGTGTCCGGGTTTTCAACGACAAGGGGAAATGCGATGTGTTCGATCTTCGGAATGTTCGATCTGCAGCCGGGTGATGACCTGGCTGGGCTGCGCCGCCAGGCGCTGGAATTGTCGCAGCGCCAGCGCCATCGCGGGCCGGACTGGAGCGGCGTGTTCGTCGACGCCGGGGTGATCCTGGTACACGAACGGCTGGCGATCGTCGACCCGGCCAGTGGCGCGCAGCCGCTGCGCTCGCGCGATGGCGCACTGGCGCTGGCAGTCAACGGCGAGATCTACAACCACCGCGAGCTTGCCGCCGAACTCGACTACGACTTCACCACCGGTTCGGATTGCGAGGTGATCAATGCGCTGTACCGCGAACATGGCGCGGAATTCCTGGTGCAGCTCAATGGCATCTTCGCGTTCGCGCTGTGGGATGGCGAGGCCGGACGCTACCTGATCGCGCGCGACCCGCTCGGGGTCTGCCCGCTGTATTGGGGTCACGACGAGCAGGGGCGTCTGTGCGTGGCTTCGGAGATGAAGGCCCTGGTGGGGCTGTGCGCGGATGTTGCGGCTTTTCCGCCCGGCCATGTCTACGACAGTGCCAGCGGTGAACTGCAACGCTACTACGCCAAGCGCTGGCGCGATTACGCGGCCACGCGGGGGCATGACGTGCCGGCGCCGGCACTGCGCGAGGCTTTCGAGCAGGCCGTGCATCGCCAGTTGATGACCGACGTGCCGTACGGCGTGCTGCTGTCGGGTGGGTTGGACTCCTCGCTGGTGGCGGCCTGCGCCGCGCAGTTCGCACGCGAGCGCGTCGAGGACGACGACCGCAGCGAGGCGTGGTGGCCGCGATTGCACTCCTTCGCGATCGGGCTTGACGGCTCGCCTGATCTTGCCGCCGCGCAGGTCGCCGCCGATGCGCTGGGTACCGTGCATCACGGTTTCGTCTACACCTTCTGGGAGGGGCTGGATGCGCTGCCCGAGGTGATCCGTCATATCGAGACCTACGACGTCACCACGATCCGCGCCGCCACGCCGATGTACCTGCTGGCGCGGCGGATCAAGGCGATGGGCGTGAAGATGGTGCTCTCCGGCGAAGGTTCGGACGAGCTGTTCGGCGGCTACCTGTACTTCCACAAGGCGCCGTCGGCCGAAGCCTTCCACGAGGAGACCGTGCGCAAGCTCGATGCCTTGCACAGCTACGACTGCCTGCGCGCCAACAAGGCGATGATGGCCTGGGGCGTGGAGGCACGCGTGCCCTTTCTCGACCTGGAATTCATCGATGTGGCGATGGGCCTGGATGCGGCACGCAAGATGGCCGGGCAGGGCCGGATCGAGAAGGCCGTGTTGCGCGAAGCATTCGACGGGGCGCTGCCGGACGCGATTCTGTGGCGGCAGAAGGAGCAGTTCAGCGACGGCGTCGGCTATGGCTGGATCGACGGACTCAAGGCACACGCCGAGCAACAGGTCAGCGACCGCGAATTCGCCGCGGCGTCGGCACGTTTCCCGTTCAACACGCCCGCGACCAAGGAGGCCTACTTCTACCGGCGCATCTTCGAGCAGCATTTTCCGGGCGAAGCCTGCGCCGCCACCGTGCCGGGCGGCAAGTCGATCGCCTGCTCGTCGCCGGCGGCGCTGGCCTGGGATCCGGCATTCGCCAACGCGGCCGATCCTTCCGGCCGGGCCGTGCGCGGAGTGCACAGCGACGCATTGGCTTGACCGGTTTGCTATCCTGTACCGCTTTCCCGGGCATTTCCCGGGGTCCGTCATCCCATCGGCACATTCCATGATCGAAACCAATCCGATCCTCGCGCAGATCGCGGACCTCCGGGCCCGCGTCGAGTCGCTTAGGGGGTATCTTTGACTACGCTACAAAAAGCGAACGCCTGGAAGAAGTAACCCGCGAACTGGAGAGCCCCACCGTCTGGGACGATCCGGCGCGGGCGCAGGAACTGGGCCGCGAGCGTTCACGCCTCGACTCCATCGTCAACGGCATCGACCGCATGACCGCCAGCCTCACCGATGCCGGCGAGTTGCTGGAGATGGCCATCGCCGACGGCGACGACGACACCGCGCAGTCGGTGATCGACGATCTGGCCAAGGTGGATGCCGAGGTCAACAAGCTGGAATTCCAGCGCATGTTCTCCGGCAAGATGGATGCGACCAACGCCTTCGTCGACATCCAGGCCGGTGCCGGCGGCACCGAGGCGCAGGACTGGGCCGAGATGCTGCTGCGCATGTACCTGCGCTGGTGCGAGAACCGCGGCTGGAAGACCGAGTTGATGGAAGTCTCCGGCGGTGACGTGGCCGGGATCAAATCCGCCACGTTCCGGGTCGAGGGCGACTATGCCTACGGCTGGCTGAAGACCGAGATCGGCGTGCACCGGCTGGTGCGCAAGAGCCCGTTCGATTCGGACAACCGCCGGCACACCAGCTTCACCTCGGTGTTCGTGTCGCCGGAAGTCGACGACGACATCGAGATCGACATCAACCCGGCCGACCTGCGTACGGACGTCTATCGTTCGTCGGGCGCGGGTGGCCAGCACGTCAACAAGACCGAGTCGGCGGTGCGCATCACGCATATCCCGACCAATACCGTGGTGGCCTGCCAGACCGGCCGCAGCCAGCACCAGAACCGCGACACCGCGATGAAGATGCTGGCGGCCAAGTTGTACGAGCTGGAAATCCAGAAGCGCAATGCCGAGAAAGATGCACTGGAAGCGACCAAGTCCGACATCGGCTGGGGCAGCCAGATCCGCAACTACGTGCTCGACCAGAGCCGGATCAAGGACCTGCGCACCGGCATCGAGCGCACCGACACGCAGAAGGTGCTGGACGGCGACCTCGACGAGTTCATCGAGGCCAGCCTGAAGTCCGGTCTCGAAGCCGGCTCCAAGCGCATCGATGCGTGAGACCTGACGCCTTCCGCTTACTGACGAGGTAGCCGCATGAACAGCAAGAGGATCTGCAGCATCGTGATCGCCTGTGCCGCACTGGCTGCGTTCGGCGCGGCCGCGCAATCGCAGCAAGGCGGCGCCGGCCAGGGCATCAAGCAGGACGCCAAAGCCGTCGGCCACGGCGTCGCCGATGGCGCCCGCGATGTCGGTCATGCGACCAAACACGTCGCCAAGAAGAGCGGGCATGGTGCGAAGGACGCCGGTGTCGGCATCGGCCATGGTGCGAAGAAGGCGGGAATCGCCATCGGCCACGGCGCGCGCGAAGGCTGGGATGCAACCAGGCATGCGGCCAAGGAAGTATTCGGCAAAAACGATTGACGAGCCAGGCTCCCGAGGGAAACCTCGACGCGCCATCTTGCACCCAACCCCAG
>DATMTH010000125.1:0-1900 GCA_035564915.1 Rhodanobacter sp. | reverse complement strand
CTGATGCACCGCGATGTGCTGCTGCCGCTGGGAGCGCTCGCCCTGCTGGCGCTGCTGCCGTTGCTGATCGAACGGCTCGCGCGCAAATACCGGCAATCAGTCAAACACGACGCCTGACGGCAGCAATTCGCAGCGCAAGCGCGCGAGCCTGCAACGACGCGCTTGCATGCCATCTCACCAAGCGGCATTCGTTGCACGACGGCAGAACAGCATCACCCGGGCACTTTGCCAGCGCGACGCGTTTCGTATGGCCATCCATAACGCCGCATCCTTGAAGCCGATCAGCTGCGCTACGATCAGGCGATGAATGCCACCATTCCGACATTATCGAACGGCCCGCATCGGGGCAGCCTGGCCTGCGTGGGCCTGGGCATGACCCTAGGCTCCCATCTCACGCCGCTGGCACGCAGCCATATCGAACAGGCGGACGTGGTATTTGCCGGGCTTTCCGACGGCGTGGTGGAAATGTGGCTGCAGCGCATCCATCCGGATGTGCGCAGCCTTCAACCGTACTACCGCGAAGGCAAGTCGCGGATGAAGACCTACCGTGAATGGGTCGCGTTGATGATGACCGAAGTGCGCGCCGGCAAGCGGGTCTGCGGCGTGTTTTACGGCCATCCAGGCATTTTTGCCTGGTCGCCGCACAAGGCTGTCGAAGTCGCCCGCGCGGAGGGCTTCCAGGCACACATGGAGCCCGGCATTTCCGCCGAAGACTGCCTGTACGCCGATCTGGGGATCGACCCCGGCCGTTACGGTTGCCAACATTTCGAGGCGAGCCAGCTGCTTTTCTACGAGCGCCGCATCGATCCCGCCGGCTACCTCGTGCTGTGGCAGGTCGGGCTGGTCGGCGACCGGTCGCTGGCGCGCTTCCGGACCGGATCGGCGTATCGGCAGGTGCTGGTGGACCTGCTAAACCGCGACTATCCGCTCGATCACGAGGTGATCATCTACCGCGGCGCCACGCTGCCGATCGAGCAGCCACGGGTTCGCCGCATCGCCCTGCGCGACCTGCCTGACACCCCATTGACCGCGGAGGAAACCGTCGTGCTGCCGCCGGCCGTGAGTCTGCAGCCCAACCTTGCCTTCAAGGATCGGCTGGCGGCGCTGGACAAGCTGGACAAGGCCGGCGCCCTGGCGTGAAGCAAGGCACTTCATGCGCGGCTCCACCGGCATTCGACACCGCGAATGAGTAACATCACAACCGTCAGGCCGCTTTGTCAAACGTGTGACCCATGACATTGGCCAGCCCGATCCGTCGAGCAGCCATTGCCATACAGCCATCAATTCAAACAGGGGGAATACATGTCGGACACTATCGAATTGCTCGAAGCCATCGGCCGGGATGCCTCGCTGCGGCATGCGTCGACCGCGGAACTGACCCATGCGCTCGGACAGATGCACGCGTCCGCGGCGCTCACCGCCGCAGTGGCGTCCGGCGACCGCATGCGCCTGTCCGAGGAACTCGGGGACAAGCCGATGGAACCGCCGCAAATTACCCAGATCCCGGGCCACGAGGACGACGAGCCGGATCCATATGACGAACCGGATCAGCCGCCGGCGCCTGGTCACGACAAGTCGTCGCCCAGGTAAGCGTCAACGCCACATGCTCCGGCTGCCGCGTCGCTTCTGGTCATGGCCTGCACTGGCAGGCATGATCCTGACTGTGCTCATGCAGCCGGGCCATGCCGCAACCACCATTGCCGATCCGGCGACTTTCCTTCATCAGACCGAATCCCTGAGCACGAGGGATCACCCCCGGTTCGTGCAGAGACTGGCGCAAATCCAGCAGGAAGCATCCCGCCTGACCCCGGATGAGCGTTGGTATCTGCGTTATCTCGATGCGTGGGAAACCATGTTCGAGGGCCACTACACCCAATCCGAGGCCCAGCTTCGCGACGTG
>DATMTH010000124.1:0-11197 GCA_035564915.1 Rhodanobacter sp. | reverse complement strand
TGAAGACGCTGGGCATCAACCCGCGCCGCGCGCTTGAGCAGATCGTCGAATACAAGAACGACCCGGGCAACGGCTATACCCGCACGCTGCTGTGCTTCATCCAGCTGTTCGTGGTCAGCAACCGCGACAACACGTATTACTTCGCCAACAACAACGCCCGCCACTTCGCTTTCAATGCCGACGAGCGCTACCTGCCGGTGTACGAATACGCCGCGCCGGACAACCGCAAGATCAAGGGCATCGACGCCTTCGCCGAGGCGTTCCTGGCCAAGTGCACGCTCGGCCAGATGATCAGCCGCTACATGGTGCTGGTGGCCAGCGAGCAGAAGCTGCTGATGATGCGGCCGTACCAGATCTACGCGGTCAAGAACATCGTCAAATGTATTGAACAGAACAGCGGCAACGGTTACGTCTGGCACACCACCGGCAGCGGCAAGACGCTCACCAGTTTCAAGGCGTCCACGTTGTTGAAGGCCAATCCGGCCATCGAGAAGTGCCTGTTCGTGGTGGATCGCAAGGATCTGGATCGCCAGACCCGCGAGGAGTTCAACCGCTTCCAGGAAGGCTGCGTGGAGGAGAACACCAACACCGGCGCGCTGGTGCGGCGCATGCTGTCCGACGATGCCGCCGACAAGGTCATCGTCTGCACCATCCAGAAGCTGGGCCTGGCGCTGGACGGCGGCAGCACGCGCAACCTGAGCCGCGAGAAGCGCGGCCTCACCAGCCATGCCGAACAGCTGGACGCCCTGCGCGACAAGCGCATGGTCTTCATCTTCGACGAATGCCATCGCTCGCAGTTCGGCGACAACCACCAGGCCATCAAGGACTTCTTCCCCAACGCCCAGCTGTTCGGCTTCACCGGCACGCCGATCTTCGAGCAGAACGCCAGCTACAAGCGCATCGAGGGCGAGGAACAGACGCTCAAGACCACGCAAGACCTGTTCCAGCAGTCCCTGCACGAATACACCATCACCCACGCCATCGAGGACAGGAACGTCCTGAAGTTTCACGTCGACTACTTCAAGCCGGATGGCAAGGGGGATGACAACAAGAGCAGGCCCAAGCCCGGCGAGCCGCTGGCCAAGCGCGCCGTGGTCGAGGCCATCCTGGCCCGGCACGACACCGCCACCGGCGGGCGCCGCTTCAATGCCCTGCTGGCCACCGCATCGATCAACGACGCCATTGAGTACTACACGCTGTTCAAGACCGCGCAGGCCGAGAAGCAGCAAGCCGACCCCGATTACGTGTCGCTCAACATCGCCGCGGTGTTCTCCCCGCCGGCCGATGTCAGCGCCGACGTGAAGCAGCTGCAGGAAGACCTGCCGCAGGAGCAGGCCGACAACAGGAAGAACCCCGAAGAAAAGAAGGCGGCGCTGGCGGCCATCATCGCCGACTACAACGCCGCGTTCGGTACCAACCACCGCATCGAGGAGTTCGACGGCTACTACCAGGACGTGCAGCAGCGCATCAAGGACCAGCAGTTCCCCAATGCCGACCTGCCGAACAAGGGCCGCGAGAAGCTCGACATCGTGATCGTGGTGGACATGCTGCTCACCGGCTTCGACAGCAAATACCTCAACACCCTGTACGTGGACAAGAACCTCAGGCACCACGGCCTGATCCAGGCGTTCAGCCGCACCAACCGCGTGCTCAACGACACCAAGCCCTACGGCAACATCCTGGACTTCCGCGGCCAGCAGAAGGAAGTGGACGCCGCCATCGCGCTGTTCTCCGGCGTCAAGGCCGAGCAGGCGCGCACCATCTGGCTGGTGGACACCGCGCCGGTGGTGATCGAGAAACTCAAGGAAGCCCGCGACCAGCTCGACAGCTTCATGGCCTCGCAGGGCTTGAGCGGCAAGCCGGACGACATCGCCAACCTCAAGGGCGACGCCGCCCGCGCCGGCTTCGTTGAGCGCTTCAAGCAGGTGCAGAAGCTCAAGACCCAGCTCGATCAGTACACCGACCTGGACGACGCACAGAAACAGCAGATCGAAACCGTCCTGCCCCGTGATGAACACAACGCGTTCCGCGGCGCGTATCTGGAAACCGCGCAGCGCCTGCGCGCGCAGCAGGCCAAGCCGGACGGCAAGAAGAACGAGGACATCGACCAGCTCGATTTCGAGTTCGTGCTGTTCGCCTCCGCCACCATCGACTACGACTACATCATGAAGCTGGCGGCCGACATCTCCATGCAGCCGGCCGGCAAGGCCAGCATGAGCCGCGAGCAGTTGATCGGCCTGATCGCCGGCGATGCCAAGTTCATCGACGAGCGCGAGGAGATCAGCGAATACGTGCGCGGCCTGAAGGCCGGTGCCGGCCTGGACGAGGCCGCCATCCGCGCCGGCTACGAGGCGTTCAAGCAGGACAAGGCGGCCCGCGCGCTGGCCGCCGTGGCAGAAGCGCACGGCCTGCCAATCGCCCGCCTGCAGGCCTTCGTCGAGGCCGTGCTGGCCCGCCGCATCTTCGACGGCGAGGCGCTGACCGAACTACTGGCACCGTTGGAGCTGGGCTGGAAGGCGCGCGCGCAGAAGGAAGAGGCACTGATGCGCGACCTGATACCGCTGCTGCGCAAGCGCGCCGGTGGGCGCGAGATCGCCGGGCTGAAGGCGTGGGAGGAGGCGCGGTGATGGCGAAGCAGGGCGCGAAAGCGGCGACGCCGAGGTTGCGGTTTCCGGAGTTTCGGAACGATTCGGAGTGGAGCGAATCTCGCCTCGGCACGCGAACCACCATTGTGCGCGGTGGCTCGCCGCGGCCAATTGAAGCGTTTCTTACGGCCGATCCATATGGACTCAACTGGCTGAAAATTGGTGACGTTGATCGTGAGGCCAAGTACGTCACACGAACCGAGGAAAGGGTTCGTGCCGAGGCATTGTCAAAGACGCGTGTGATTCATCCAGGCGACTTCATACTCTCTAACTCCATGAGTTTTGGCCGACCGTACATTTCGACGATCAAAACGTGTATCCATGACGGTTGGATCGCGATCACGGAAATCCCCGCTAGCTTGAGTCATGAATTTCTCTATTACTCGATTCTATCGGAGCGAAGCCAGAAGTACTTCGTGGACCAGGCCGCCGGAAGTGGCGTACAAAACCTCAACAAAGACATCATCAAGCTGCTGTCGCTTGGAATCCCGTCGAGGGCCGAGCAACAAAAAATCGCCGACTGCCTGACGTCGCTGGACGAGGTGATTGCCGCGCAGGGGCGCAAAGTGGAGGCGTTGAAGGCGCACAAGCGCGGCCTGATGCAGCAGCTGTTCCCCCGCGAAGGCGAAACCCGCCCCCGCCTCCGCTTCCCCGAGTTCTGCGATGCGCCGGAGTGGGAAGTTAAGAAGCTCTCGGCTTCGATCAATCTTGTTTCTGGGATGCACCTGTCGCCAGACCAGTACAGTTCGTCAGGAGATGTTCCCTATTTCACTGGTCCGTCGGACTTCACGAATGACGTAGATGGCGTCACGAAGTGGACCTCTAGCTCGTCAAGCGTGGCTAAAGAGCACGATACGCTGATCACCGTAAAGGGAAGCGGCGTGGGTGAATGCTGGTATCTAGGAATGCCGTCGGTAGCGATGGGACGTCAGCTAATGGCTGTCCGCTCCAAAGCATCGTCGAGCCAGTTCATCTATCAATTCCTATTGACCAAGAGGTCGCGCTTTGAGGACTTAGCCTCCGGCAATCTCATTCCTGGTCTCGCGCGGGGCGACATCCTAGACATGGTCGCGCCCTTTCCAAAGAAGGACGAGCAACAGCGCATCGCCGACTGCCTCTCCTCCATCGACACCCAGATCACCGCCGAATCCAACCAGCTCGCCGCCCTCAAGACCCACAAGCAGGGCTTGATGCAGCAGCTGTTCCCCGCGTCGGAGAACAGTGTGACATGAGCGTTGGAAACGCGTGCAGAAACACGCGGCTTCTCGCTTTGGGAGGTACAATCGTGGGCCGGGTCTTTGGGAAGCAGACTTCCGTCTCTTGCCGGGGGTGGTTATGGTGGGGGAAATGACGCAACCAGAGTACAACTTCCGCTGGTTCCGGGACGGAGACGACAGCGAGATTCCTGCTGACATCCTCTCTGATGCCCTGCGTGCCGCGCAACGTGCTTTCCATCTGGCGGGAATGATCGTTGAGCAGCCCGATCGCGTAGGCGAACGACTGCGGGCGCGTGTCCCTGCGGAAGTCGCACGCAAGTATGTGTTGCATTGCAAACCTGCGATTGAGGGTAGCTATGACGTGCCCACCGTTCTCGGTTTCGATGAGCTGGTGGATGATCCTTACCTGGCCCAAGCCTCCACCCTTTTTTCTGCGGCGGTCGATGCGGGCAGCCGGGATGGTGCCGTGGATGGCCTGAGGGGTCTTCCTGCCGGAGCCGTGGGAAGAGCCTTTCTGTTGTCTGTGGCAGGTATTGCTCCACCCCGAGGCAGTGGTTGGTCGCTGGAAGTTAGTGGAGGCGGCTCGTCGCGCGTTCTCAGTGAGACCGCACATCGACGGCTGGAAGAACTGGCGCGGCGGTTGGAAGACGGTCCCGTCATCGAGCGTGGCACGGTAACGGGGGAATTGCGTGCTATCGATTTTGCCCGCAGGCAAATCACAATTCTTCATCTTGCGGAGTCGCGTGAGCTGGAATGCTCTTATTTGGTTGCGGACGAAGTTATTTTGATCAACCAGCGTCTGTCGCTGGTGCATGTGACGGGACGCTTGATCCGTGACGCATCCGGTCGAATTGCCTCGATTGATGAAGTAGACAAGATCGAAATCTACGATGCCTCTCCCATCGAAGTCGGGCGAATTGAGACCACGGCTGGCGCAATCCGGCCACGGCAAACGCTACGTTTCGAGCCGTTCCAAGATACCGAAGCAGACAGTCAGTGGATGACAGTGGAATACCCTGCGCTTGACCTGCTCGTTACCGCTTCGACGCGCAGCGCCCTTGTCGATGCGATTCGGGACGAAATCGCCTTCCTGTGGGAGCAGTACGTAGCGGACGTGACAGGCCCGCTGTCCGCCAGTGGTCGAGTATTGCGCGACAAGCTCCAGTCCTTGTTTGAGGGGGTTGCCGATGCCGCGCGCTAAACGACTCGTCGAAACAGGGCTGCAGAACAAGGGTTTTCGTCTCGAGAACTCGCATCATCGATTTTTTATCTACTACACCCGGCAGGGCGAGAAGACAGCAGTAAGAACCCGAACAAGCCAAGGTGGAAACGAATTGGACGATTTTCTTCTTGGCCAAATGGCAAAGCAGTGTCATCTGAGCAGGTCTGCGTTTCTGGAATTGGTCGATTGCACGTTGGATCAGGCTTCATATGAGAAGAAGCTTTCCGACAGCAACTTGGTTTGAGCCGTGAGCGGCCTGATCCTCTACACCACTGAGGACGGCGCCAGCCGCATTCAGTTGCGCGCCGACGGCCAGACCGTCTGGCTGACGCAGGCGGAGATGGCGGAGCTGTTCGATGTCTCCGCCGACAACATCAGCCTGCATCTGAAAAACATCTTTGCAGACAAAGAGTTGGAGCCTGAACGAACTACCGAGGAATCCTCGGTGGTTCAGCGCGAGGGCGCGCGCGAGGTGCGTCGGCGGGTCACGCTCTACAACCTCGACGCCATCCTGGCCGTGGGCTACCGCGTGCGCTTCGGTTCCCTGCGTATGGTAAATTAAGCACAGGAAGCTGTGCCTAATTGGAATTCGCCATGAAAGATGTTTCGGAACAGCAGGTTGCAGAGCATCTTAAGCGGCTGAATCCGTGGTGGCAGGGTGCCGGCGCGGATGCGACGATCGCGACCCTGCGCCCCCGCGCGTATCTGGCGCCGGTGCGGCAGTTGCTGCTGGAGCCGAACCTGCGTCGCGCCGTGGTGTTGCTGGGACCGCGCCGGGTCGGCAAGACCATCCTTATCCGCCACCTGATCGCCGAGCTGCTGGCCCGCGGCGTGCCGGCAACGCGTATTGCCTACGTGGAGATGGACCATCCGCTGCTGCATGGGCAGTCGCTGGACGCACTGATCCAGCAGATCGAGACCGCGACGGAAGGGGGCACAGGCGCACGCTACCTGTTCTTCGACGAAATCCAGTCGCACAAGGACTGGGAGAAGCACCTCAAACCGCTGGTGGATCATCGCCCGGAGCTGCGCATCCTCGTCTCCGGTTCCGCCGCCGCCGCGCTCAAGCGCCAGAGCACCGAATCCGGCGCCGGTCGCTTCACCGATTTCCTGCTGCCGCCGCTGACGTTCTCTGAGTATTTGTCACTGCGCCCGGAAGCGCCGGCCATCCGCGAAGAAACGCCGGGCGTTTATGCCCTGGACGACATCGCCGTTCTCAACGGGCAGTTCGTGGAGTACGTCAATTACGGCGGCTACCCGGAGCTGGCGCTGTCGCCGGTGGTGCGCGGCAATCCGGAGCGTTTCGTCAAGTCCGACATCGTGGACAAGGTGCTGCTGCGCGATCTGCCGCAGCTTTACGGCATCAAGGACATCCAGGAACTCAACTCGCTGTTCACGCTGCTGGCCTTCAACACGGCCGAGGAAGTCTCGTTCGAGCAGCTCTCGCAACGCAGCGGTGTGGGCAAGCAGACCATCCAGAAGTACATCGAATATCTTGAAGCAGCCTTCCTCATCAAGCGCGTGTTCCGCGTGGACCAGGACGGCCGCCGCTACCAGCGCGAGCGCCAGTTCAAGGTGTTCCTGACCAATTCGGCCATGTACACCGGCCTGTTCGGCGCGAAAGCACCTGACGAACCCGGATTCGGGCATCTGGTGGAAACGGCGCTGTTTGCGCAGCGCTTCCATGAGGCGGCGCGGCTCAACTACGCGCGCTGGGGCAGCGATGATTGCGAGGTCGATCTGGTGCAGTCGTCGCAGGCGCTGAAACCGGTGGCTGCGCTGGAAATCAAGTGGAGCGACAAGTATGCGGACAAGCCCGAAGCGCTCAAGGGCCTGATGAAATTCGTACGCGGCAACGGCTTGCCACTGGCGTGGGCGACCACCCGCAGCCTCGTGCGGCAGCAGTCCATCGATGGCGCCGAGATTCGCCAATGGCCGGCGGCGGCTTTGGCGTTCCATTACGGCGTGCGCGCCGTGGAAGGACGCCTTGCCGACTTCGAGGCGCGCATCAAGCAGGATGCGCCGTGAGCTCGACTCCATCCAACGTCAAGGCGATTTTGATTCCATGACCGAAAACGACCAGAAACAACTCGGCAAGACCCTCTGGGCCATCGCCGACCAGCTGCGCGGCGCGATGAACGCGGATGACTTCCGCGACTACATGCTGTCCTTCCTGTTTCTACGCTACCTGTCGTGGAACTACGAGGAAGCCGCGAAGAAGGAGCTGGGCGCCGACTATCCCGACCCGAATGCCATCGGCAATGGCGGCAAGACGCCGCTGTCAGTCTGGTATGCGGCCAACAAGGCGGACGTGGCGCAGTTCGAGCAGCAGATGCGGCGCAAGGCGCATTACGTCATCCAGCCCAAGTACTTGTGGGGCCATATCGTGCATCTGGCCAAGGCGCAGGACGACACGTTGCTGGACACGCTGCAGGGCGGCTTCAAATACATCGAGGAAGAATCATTCGAGAGCCAGTTCCAGGGCCTGTTCTCGGAGATCAACCTCGGTTCGGACAAGCTCGGCCGCAAGTATCACGACCGCAACGCGAAGCTGTGCGCCATCATCAGCAAGATCGCCGAGGGCATCGCCGACTTTTCCACCGACGTCGATGCGCTGGGCGATGCCTACGAATACCTGATCGGCCAGTTCGCTGCCGGCAGCGGCAAGAAGGCCGGCGAGTTCTACACCCCGCAGCAGATCTCCAACATCCTCTCCGCCATCGTCACCCTGGACAGCCAGGAACCCAAGGCCGGCCCGCGCCGGTCGCTTTCCAGTGTGTTCGATTTCGCCTGCGGCTCCGGTTCGCTGCTGCTCAACGTGCGCCATCGCATGAAGGCGGCCGGCGGAAGCATCGGCCGCATCTACGGCATGGAGAAGAACATCACCACCTACAACCTGGCGCGCATGAACATGCTGCTGCACGGGGTGAAGGACACCGAGTTCGAGATCACCCACGGCGACACCCTGACCAACGACTGGGATTTCCTGCGCGAGACCAACCCGGCGAAGAAACCGCAGTTCGACGCGGTGGTGGCCAACCCGCCCTTCAGCTATCGCTGGGAGCCGGGCGAGGCGATGGCCGAGGACATGCGCTTCAAGAACCACGGCGTGGCACCCAAGAGCGCCGCCGATTTCGCCTTCCTGCTGCACGGCCTGCATTACCTGAAGGACGACGGCGTGATGGCCATCATCCTGCCGCACGGCGTGCTGTTCCGCGGCGGCAAGGAAGCGGCCATCCGCACCAAGCTGCTCACCGATGGGCATATCGACACCGTGATCGGCCTGCCGGCCAACCTGTTCTATTCCACCGGTATCCCGGTCTGCATCCTGGTGCTGAAGAAGTGCAAGAAGCCGGACGACGTGCTGTTCATCAACGCGGCCGAGCACTTCACCAAGGGCAAGCGGCAGAACCAGCTGAGCGACAAGGACATCGAGCGGATTGTCTCGACGTACCGTGATCGCACAGAGAAGGAGCGCTATTCACGCCGCGTGGCGATGAAGGAGATCGTCGACAACGACTACAACCTCAATATCTCGCGCTACGTCAGCACGGCCGAGGCCGAGAAGGACATCGGCCTCGAGGCTGTGCATGCCGACCTGGAAACGATCGAACTGAAGATCAATGAGGCGAAGAAGCGGCACAACGCGTTCCTCGTAGAGCTGGGGCTTGCGCCGTTGCCTTGAGTCCCGAAACTCCAGCATTTGTTCACGAAAGGGGCCAAGGTGTGAGTGATTCAACGTCTCGGGGTGCTCGCGCATGCAACGAAGTGCTCAGGTTCATTTACCCATCTCCACTTCGTGCTGAACTCAGAGGTTCGCAACTTCAAGAGATCGCGCGAAGCGGGACCTTTCACTTTTGGCCTTGGGCGGTCACCGCGGATCTCCACTCGTCGCAGACCGAGTCCGCCACCAGGAGACTTTCTCGGTGAGCAAGTTGGGTCATTGCATTCAAGGCGAATGAGTCAATCGGTTGATGGTTGTCATGACCTTCTCACAGGCCGCGACCAGGTCAGCCACGATCCGTTCCTCCACATCGAGAACCCCTTCGTATTCGGCGACATTGCGCATGTGATGGCACTTGTCCAGCACGCGCCATACCTCCGGCCCCAGCGCGAGCGTATGCGGCAACACCTGAAACACGATGTAGCGATGACGGGCGCGGTAGCCATGACGGCGCAACGCGGCCAGACACAATGCATGCGCGGCGTTGTAGGCCAGGTCGAAGCGGCTTTCCAGCGCGAGCGATGCGTTGCGTGCGTCGACCAGACGCGCCCTGCCGGAACGAAGCAGGCCTTCGAACTCCGCCGAATCCATCGGCTCCTGCACCAGCGGCCTGCCGGTGCCGGCGAGGTTCTCAAGCGGCGAGGTCATGCTCGCCCCCGATCACCCAGATCCGCGGCTGTGCCAGCACGCGGGTCACGAAGCTGTTGCCCGCGGCAATGCGCTTGCGCAGTTCGGCACGGGTGTAGAGGGTGGGATGGATCTCCCGCCCCAGACGCTCGATCAGCGGATGCAGGGCGGCCATGACGTCCGCATAGGTCAGTGCATCCGACACCAGCATCAGGTCGATGTCGCTGGCAGCGGTGTCACTACCCTTGGCCACCGAGCCGTACACGAACGCGGCAAAAATGTGTCCGGCCAGGGGCGTCAGGATTTCGCGCAGCGGAGTGGCCAGTCCGAAGGTCTTGCGCACGATGGATACCAGCTCGGCATGAATCGGCGAAACGGGATTGGCGCAGTAGCGTTTCTGGTTGCCGACGGGTTCCATCGTGAGCAAACCGCTTCCAGCCAGGCGGGCAACTTCCCGCTGCACCGCACCGCTGCCCGCGCCAGTGATCTGGATCAGTTCGCTGATGGTGAAGCTTCGATCAGGCTGGCCAAACAGACAGCCGAGGACGCGCTGCTGGGTGGCTGTGAACAAGGCATCGGACAGGCTGGTACTGGCGTAGAGGGCCGCCGCCTCGCTGATCCCACTGTTCGCCATCTTGCCCATATTGGGCATGGTAATGCCCGTAATGGGCATATGCAAACCTTGCGGACGCTTGCTCGCACGAAGCCCGTAAGTCTCGCAAGACGGATGGCTGCGACCGCCATCGCGAACGAGGTGCGCCGCCATGGACGCATGCGCCGCATCGTCAGGCCACGCCAACCTGCCGCGAAATCAGGCCGCCTTCGCCGCCGCGCTCTCGGTGTGCGCCACGCACTTCCACGCGCCGTCCATCCTGACCCAAGTGGAGGAATCCACGACGTCTTCGGTGTGTTCCTTGCCGTCCATGCGCATGGTCTGGTGGGCTCGGTAGGTGACGATGGCGATGTCGCCGGTGGGGAAGGAAACCTCCATGTCCGACAGCGTGTAATCGAGCAGGCCGTGCCCGGGATCCTGCAGCATCTTGCCGTACTGCGCGGGATCGAAGCGCATGGCGCCGCGTCCACTGACCATCAGCGACTGGTTGGGCAGCATCGCGACGGCGGCATGGGCGTCGCGATCCACCAGCGATTTCCAGAAGGCGTGTTCCAGCTGTTCAATCTCTTTCGTCGCGGCCATGACAGGAGCTCCGTGGGAGGGAGACCCATGCTTGGTCGCGCTACGTCGTCATGCGGTGAATCACGTCTGGCTCACGCGATGAGCGCGCGTTCTGCGGCGCGGTACCGGTTGTCACGCACGAATCACCGCTGGTCACAACGAATCCCCACTCGTCACAAACTTCCAGCAATGCGTTGCCCGCACCGCGCAGACTCGACCGCATATCATCCTGTCGAGGCACATGCATGGCGCGCCATCCACTTCCCCTGTTTGTCTGCAGCCTCGTCGCGCTGGCTCTGTGCGGCACCGCCCACGCCGCCGACACATCACCCGCCACGCCGGAAATCTTCGCCCCCGGCGCGATCTCCGGCCCGTCAGGCGTGGACTGCCTGACCTTCGCACCCGACGGCGCCACCGTCTACTTCGACCAGCAGGCGGGCTGGAACGGTTTCATCATGGAGTCGCATCGCGTCGGCGACAGTTGGAGCACGCCGCGGATCGCGTCGTTTTCCGGGCAGTGGCAGGATCACGATCCGGCGATGGCGCCGGATGGCTCGTTCCTGGTGTACACCTCCAATCGCGCCGACG
>DATMTH010000123.1:0-1575 GCA_035564915.1 Rhodanobacter sp. | reverse complement strand
AGCCGAGCTGCTGGCCGATCCCAAGGAACGCGCCGAGCACGTGATGCTGATCGACCTGGGTCGCAACGACATCGGCCGGATCAGCGAAACCGGCACGGTCGAGGTCACCGATTCGTTCGCGATCGAGCGTTACTCGCACGTCATGCACATCGTCTCGCAGGTGCAGGGCACCGCCAAGCCGAACCTCAGTTACATGGATGTGCTCAAGGCCACGTTCCCGGCCGGCACGCTCTCGGGCGCGCCGAAGATCCGCGCGCTGGAAATCATCCAGGAACTCGAACCGTACAAGCGCAACATCTACGCTGGCGCCATCGGCTGGATCGGCTGGTGGGGCGATGCCGACACCGCCATCGCGATCCGCACCGCGGTGATCCAGGACGGCCGTCTGCACGTGCAGGCGGGCGCCGGCATCGTCTACGACTCCGACCCCGCCGCCGAGTGGGAAGAGACGATGAACAAGGGCCGCGCACTGTTCCGCGCGGTGGCGCAGGCGGCGAAGGGGTTGTAGCCTGCTTTCACAACGGTAAATAAGGGATTGGCCATGCCGCGGATATGGATTTTTGCTTTTGCCTTGCTGTTGCCGGTGGCGGCTGCCGCGCAGGTCCATGCCTTGCCGGACCAGCCACACCTGCTGGTGAAAGGGCATGCGGAAGGCCGTTACGTGCCTGACCGTTTCGATATCGACATGCTGGTTTCGGTGACCGACAAGCGGCCAGAGCTTGCACGCGAGAAAGTGGAAACGCACATGGCCCAGATCTTTGCTGGTCTGGCGAAAAGCCGTGCGATCGCACAGGACACCCAGGCCAGCAGTCTGCGCATTGCGCCTGAAACAAGTTATCGCAACGGTGAAAGCGTGTTCGTCGGGACCCAGGTGAGCCGTACGGTGAGTGCGACTTTCGACAGCCTCGACAAACTGCGCGATTTCATTGCCATGTTGCCGGCAAATTCCGAAGTCCAGGTACAGCGTACGCGTACCTGGCGCAGCGATATCGATGCAATTCGCCTTGCCCTGCGCAAGCAGGCGATCGTCAATTCGCAGCAGGCCGCGCAGAAGATCGCTGCGGCCTATGGCATGCGCATCAAGGGCGTGTACAGCGTGTCGGAGGTGGCTCCGGATTTCGCCTACGGCATACAGGCAGGTTCATGGGGCAGTTTTGGCGGTGTTCCGGCGCCGCCACCGGCTCCTCCCGCACCACCGGTGAGAGAAGCTGTGGCTTCCGGCAACCTGCGAGCTGACCTGCGAGCCGGGAATATCGAAGTCCAGCAGAATATCTATGCGGTTTACCTGACGGCTCCCTGAGCTTCGAACTGCCTCGGCTTGTTCACTGGCTCCGGGGGACGCAAGCATTCCCGCCACCATCGATCTGCTGCGCCAGGTTGTAGAGAATGCGCAGATCCTGCGGGTCGAGCGTGTCGCCGTCCATGCCGCGGAAGTGGTGGTGGAAGGAGCGCACGGCGGCGGGGCGGTCGTCCAGGGGATAGCCAACCACGGCTAGCGCCATCCATGGATCGAAGCCTGCGGGTGGGTCGCATAGCGGGCCTTTTGGCCAGCGGCCGAAACCGGCATCGGCGAGT